>CAZIVR010000072.1:0-19554 GCA_964542745.1 uncultured bacterium | reverse complement strand
GTCGGCGCGTCGCCCGCCGCTCGCGGCGGCGACGCGCTCGCGGGCGGTTCCGCGGCCCGCTCCGGCGGCATCCCCGCCACGGCCGCGCGCCGGGGCGCGGGGCTCGCGCTCTCCGTCACCCACGGCTCGGCCACCGGAACGCTGCGGAAGGCTTCGGGCATCGCGGCCGAGCTGTCGCGTTCGGCGCCGGCGGTCGCGGAGAAGGCGAGCTGGAGCACCGCGGTCCGGTCGCCGGGCGGAGCAAGCGCGTCGAGCAGCGCGTCGGCGATCAGCCCGTAGTTGGAGCGCGCCCGCAGCGCCGCCGCGCCGTTCTCGGCGCCGAGCGCGAGCTCGAACGCGAGCTCCGGCGCGCCGCCCGCGAGGCGCACGCGAGAACCGGGGCGGCGCGCGCGGATCGAGACCGCGGCGGGCCGGCGGCTCAGCTCGGCGAGCGTGCCGAGATCGAGCGTGAGCGCGAAGCGGCCGGCGGGGCCGGTGAGCGCGATGCCCTCGTGGGTGCCCGCGGCCTCGACGCGCGCGTCCTCCACCGGCGCCCCCGAGGCGTCGGCCACGCGCCCGCGCAGGGTCACGAACTTGCGGTCCCCGGGCGCGGCGTCGAGCGGCGGCGCGCAGGCGGCCAGCGCGACGATCGCCGCCGGCCACGCGAGCCGGCGCGCGACGCGGCGGGAGGCGGCCCGGAAGCGCGACACGTCAGGCCCCCTTCGCGATCTCCTCGTAGAGGTAGGCCGCGCTCTTCATGCCGCCGTAGTACGAGGTGAGCGAGAACTTCTCGTTGGGGGAGTGCACCTGGTCGTCGTCGAGCCCGAAGCCCATGAGGATGCAGGGCACGCCGTGCGTCTTCTGGAACGTCGCCATCACCGGAATCGAGCCGCCCTCGCGGATCAGCACCGGCGGCTTGGCCCACGCGCGCGCCAGCGCCCGGCGCGCGCACTCGAGCATGGGCTCGTCGGACCGGGTGAGGAACGGCATCGTGCCGTGGTGGACGGAGAGCTTCACGCTCACGCCCGGGGGCGCGAGCTTCCGCACGTGCGCCTCGAGGCGCGGGAACAGGTCGTCGGGATCCTGGTCCGGCACCAGCCGCATGCTCACCTTGGCCGCGGCGAACGAGGGCAGCACGGTCTTGGCGCCGTCGCCGATGTAGCCGCTCCACATCCCGTTCACGTCGAGCGTCGGCCGCACCGAGATGCGCTCGATCGTCGAATAGCCCTTCTCGCCGAAGGGCGCGGGGGCGCCGCTCTCGGCGATGAACTTCGCCTCCTCGAAAGGAAGCTCGAGCATCGCCTCGCGCTCGGCGGGGGTCAGCTCGCGCACCCGGTCGTAGAAGCCGGGCACGGTGATGCGCCCGTCGGCGTCCTTGAGGCCCGCGACGATCGCCGCGAGCGCGTTGGCGGGGTTGGCCACCGCCCCGCCGAAGTGCCCGGAGTGGAGGTCCTTCACCGGCCCCGTCACCTCGATCTGGGTGTACAGGATGCCGCGCAGCGAAATGGTGAGCGCCGGCTGGTCGGGGCCCAGCATGGCGGTGTCGCTCACCACGATCACGTCGGCGTCGAGGCGCGCGCGCTGCGTGCGCAGGAAGTCGTCGAGGCTGTGCCCGCCGTTCTCCTCCTCGCCCTCGATCACGACCTTGAGGTTCACGGGCAGCTTCCCGTGCGCCTTCATGTGCGCCTCGATCGCGGCCACGTGCATGTAGACCTGGCCCTTGTCGTCCACCGCGCCGCGCGCGTAGAGCTTGCCGTCGCGGAGCGTCGGCTCGAAGGGCGGCGTCTGCCACAGCTCGAGCGGCTCGGGCGGCTGGACGTCGTAGTGCCCGTAGAGCATCACGGTCGGGGCGCCCGGCGCCCCGAGCCACTCGCCGTAGACCAGCGGGTGCCCCTCGCCCATCGCGACCACCTCGGCGCGCTCGAGCCCGGCGGCGAGCAGGTCGCGCTTCACGTGCTCGGCGCAGCGGCGCATGTCGTCCGCGTGCTTCGGCTGGGCGCTCACGCTGGGGATGCGCAGCACGGCCTTGAGCGAGTCGAGGAAGCGGTCGCGATTCTCTTCGAGGTAGCGGGTGACGGGATCCATCGGGGGCTCCGGGGGGGCGCGAAAGGGGACGGCGCGGGCGGACGAAACCTTATCGCAGGCGCGGCGATCTTGTCTCGCGCCGGGCGCGCTGCGCCCTCGGCCCCGCGCGCCCCCGATCTTGTTTCGACCCCGCGAATCTGTGAGGATGCGTTTCCCCACGCCGTTCCTGCCCCGGACTCCCCCATGCAGATTCGAATCCGCCGAAACGATTGCTGCGGCAACGCCGAGTGCCGGGAGGTCGCCCCCGACGTCTTCGCGCTCGACAGCAAGAACAAGGCGATCGTGCTCGACGCGGAGGCCGCCCCGCCCGAGCTGCTGGTCGCCGCCGCCGAGGCCTGCCCCTGCCAGGCCATCGAGGTGCTCGACGACGAGGGCGAGCAGGTCTTCCCGTGACGCCCCGCGCGGGCGGCGCCGCGTGACCGCCGCGCCGCGCCCGCTCGCCCTGCTGGCGGGCCACTACGCGATCTGCCGCTTCCCCCCCGACGCGCCGCTTCCGGTCTGGGTGTTCCACGACGCCGCGCGCGTGTGGTCGCTCACCCGCACGCCCGAGGAACTCTCGCTGGTGTGCGACGAGGACGACCTGCCTCCCTCCGTCACGCCCGCGCCCGGCCGCTGGCGCGCGCTGCGGGTCGAGGGACCGATTCCCTTCGAGGAAGTGGGCGTGATCGCGAGGATCGCCGGGGCGCTCGCCTCGGCCGAAGTGCCCGTGTTCGTGCTCTCCACCCACGACACCGATCTCGTGCTGGTGCCGGAGGAGACGCTCGACCGGGCGAGGGCGGCGCTGGAGGCGGCGGGGCACGCGGTGCGGGGGTAGCCGCCCAGGAGCCCGGGCCGCACCGCGCCCCAGCGCCTCACCCACGACGGCCACGCGCGCCTCGCGCGCGGCGTCGTGGTGAGGGGACGGGGACCGACGCCGCTCAGTGGTCCCCGGCGAGCGCCGGGGCGGCGTCCCACATCTCGACCGCGCCCGAATCGAGCGCGTAGACGGCGGGGATCACGCTCAGCTGGCCGGCCGCGACGTGGCCGCGCACGATGGCCGAGCGCGCGAGCAGCGCCTGCACGGTGGCGTTCACCTGCGCGCGCACCGGGCGGTCGAGCTTCGTGTCGCCGGCCGCGGGCGCGCCGAACTTCGCCACCGCGGGCTGGATCGCCCCGACGAGGTAGTCGAGGTCCTCCGAGCCCGCCTGTCCGGGCGCCACGGTTATCGCGGCCTTGACCGCGCCGCAGGCGTGGTGGCCCATCACCACCAGCAGCGGCGCGTGCAGGTGCTCCACGGCGTACTCGAGGCTCGCCACCGTGGCGTGGTCCAGGACCTGCCCGGCCGCGCGCACCACGAAGATCTCGCCGAGCCCCTGGTCGAAGACGATCTCGGGCGGCACGCGTGAATCGGCGCACGAGAACACGATGGCGGCAGGGCGCTGGCCCGAGGCGAGTTCGCGTCGTCGCGCCGGGGCCTGCTGCGGGTGCGTCGGGCGGCCCGAGGCGAAGCGGTCGTTGCCGCGGATCAGCGAGGCGAGCGCGACCACCGCGGGCGTGCGGGTGGGTTCGGCGGCCGCCGCATGGGGCGCGGGAACCGCAGCGCGGGGCGCCACGGCCGCGGCGGGCGCGGACTTCGCGGCGGCGTGCCCGCCGTGCGCGTCCTCCCCCGCGGGGGCGGGTCCGCTCGGGGTGCCGGCGTGCGACGCGGTCGCGAACAGGATCGTGGCGGCGAAGAGCGGAACGAACGGACGCATGAAAACTCCCTCCCGGATCGAAAGCCAGTGGGCCGCGGGCCGCGCGGCGGCGGCGAAACGGCAGCCGAGGGAGGGCTCAGCCGCGGTCCGGGTATCGGCGGGAACGCCCCGCGACTTTGGGGGTGCGGGGGCCGGCGCCCGAGCGCCTACTCCGTCCGCGTCCCCACGATCACCACCTTGGGGAGATCGAAGCGCACGTCGTCCCCTTCGGGCTGCACGCGCAGCGCGCGGCGGATCGCGGGCGACGCGCCGAGCAGCATGCCGCGGCACTCCGCGAAGACCTCGGACGAGCCGAGGCTCCGCCCAATCCACTCGCTCAAGAGCCGCCCCTCGGCCAGATCGAAGGCCTCCTCCTCCACCGAGTCCACCCGCAGGCCGGCGGCTTCGTAGAACGCGCGCCACTCGGCGGCGGAATAGTTCCGCACGGTGGTGGGATCGTGGAGCGTGTCGAGGCGGTTGATGAACGCGTCCATCTCCGGATCGTCGGGAACGGCTCCGTCGGCGATGCCGAGGCGCCCGCCGCGCGCCAGCACGCGCGCCATCTCCCGCACCGCGAGCCGCACGTCGTGGAAGTGGTGGGGCGCCATGCGCACCGTGACGATCTGGAGCGAACGGTCGCGAAACGGCAGCCGGTGGGCGTCCCCGACCACCGCCTCGACGTTGGCCGTTCCTTCGCGCCGCGCGCCGAGGCGGAGCGCCGCGAGCATCTCGGGCGCGGGATCGAGACCGATGGCGCGCGCCACGTAGGGAGCCGCCGCCAGCGTCATGCCGCCCGCGCCGCAGGCCACGTCGAGCAGCGTCTCGTCCATCACCGGCTGGAGCCGCTCGATCAGCAGGTGCCGCGTGCCGCCCTCGGTGTGGGTGCGGCTCGTGGCGTAGCCGCGCGCGGTGTCGCCGAACTGGCGGGCGGTCTCGCGCAGGTGGCGCGAGGCGTCCCGCCCGGGCTCCGGATCGCCGTCAGGCCCCAACCGTCTCGCCCACCAGCGGGGCGCCGGCGCGCCGGGCCCCGTCCACGCCGCCCGAGGCCGCCGCCACGTTCCGGAAGCCCGCGCGCTGGAGCACGCTCGCTCCGATCACGCCGCGGTAGCCGCCGGCGCAGGTCACGAGCCACGGGGCGTCGCGGTCCAGCTCGGCGAGGCGCGCGGGGAGCTGCGAGAGCGGCACGTGCACCGCGCCCTCGAAGCGGTGGCTCCGCCATTCAGGATCGCGACGCACGTCCAGCACCTTCCAGCCGGCGGGGGGACCGCTGCGGATCTCGAGCAACTCGAGCGTCTCGGCCGGGAAGCCGGCCGCGCGCCACGCCTCGGGTCCGCCGCGGAGGATCCCCACGACGTTCTCGTAGCCCACGCGCGCGAGCCGCATCACCGCCTCTTCGACGCGGTCCTCCGGGGCGAGCAGCACGATCGGCGTCTCGGGCCGCACCAGCGTGCCGACCCACGAGGCGTACTGGCCGTCGAGCGCCACGTGGAGCGCCCCGCGCGGATGCCCCGCGGCGTAGTCGCGCTCGGCACGCGTGTCGAGCAGCACCGCGCCGGCCGCGACGCGCGCGGCGGCGTCGGCGGGTTCGATCGAGGGCGGGAGCGGGCGCTCGGCGTCGAGCGTCGGTCCCAGGCGGTTGGTGTCGCGCGAGTGGAGGAAGTAGACCGGGGTCTCGGGCACGTCGCGCGTGATCTCGGCGACGAAGGCCTCGCGCCCGCGGTCCACCAGCGCCGGGTTCATCATCCGCTCCTGCCCGATCGTGCTCCAGCGCTCGGCGCGGATGCCGCGCCCGCACAGCGAGCCCGCGCCGTGGGCGGGGTAGACGCGCGTCCCGTCGGGGAGCTTCAGCAGCTTGCCGTGCAGGCTGTCGTACATGAGCCCGGCCAGGTCCTGGACCGGAAGCCGCGACGACAGGATGTCCACGCGCCCGACGTCGCCCACGAACAGCGTGTCGCCGGTGAGCACGCCCCAGGGATTCGCGTCACCGACGCGCTCGAAGACCAGGTACGACAGGTGCTCGGGCGTGTGGCCCGGGGTCTCGATCGCGCGGATCAGGACGTCGCCCGCGCGGATCTCGTCACCCTCGCGCAGCGCGCGGTGCTCGTACTGAGCCTCGGCGGCCGCGCCGATCCCGATGGTGGCTCCGGTACGCGCGGCCAGCTCGCGGTGGCCCGAGACGAAGTCGGCGTGCAGGTGGGTCTCGAGGATCCAGCGGATCGAAAGCCCGTGGGCTGCGGCCTCGTCGAGGTACATCTGGACGTCGCGGGAGGGATCCACGACCACCGCTTCGCCGCGGTCGCCGATCAGGTACGAAGCGTGGGCGAGGCAGCCGACGTAGAACTGTTTGAAGTGCATGAGGAGCCCCCTTGTGGGGCTACAGGCTAACGCAACCGCCGCCGGGCCGGGAAAACCGCCGGGCCGGGGGGCCGACGGGCGCGGGGATACCGCCCGAAGGCAAAAAAGTAGGAGGCGCCGCCGCGGGGTCCCTCGGGGGCCGCACCCGTGGGTCCGCAACAAACGCCTCCCGTTGCGTTGCGTGATGTAGGTTCCACGAGCGGGAACGGCAAGTCCAGTGCCACGGGGCCAATTCCGTAAGAATCAACGAATCTTTGACCAATGCTGAAGCAAAACGCTACAGGCGGCGTCTCGTCCCGCGCCGCGCACCGTGCGGTTCGCCCGTGCTGATCGGGCATTGAACCGCTCCCCGGCCGGGACTATGGTCCGCCCATGTCCACGGTGTTGACGCCGCCGGCCGCCGACGAGCGCCTCTGGACCCGCTTCCAGGAAGGCCGGATTCCCCGCGCCGAGATCGCGGCCAGCCGCGTGCTCACGCGCTGGCAGCGCTGCCGCGACGCGGGCCTCGAGGCCGAGAATCCCGGCGATCCCGTGATGAGGCTCGACGGGCTGGGCGCCGCGATCGAATCGTTCGGGCCGCTGCTCGCACCCGGCGCGCCCTTCGACGCCTTCGCGAGCGCGATGGCGCAGGCCGGCTTCTCGGGGCTGTTCTGCGACTCCGAAGGCGTGATCCTCGCGCAACGGATCGCCGAGCCGTTCCGGGTCACGAGCGTGCGGACGCGGCTGGTGGAGGGCGCCGACTGGAGCGAGGGCGCGCGCGGCACCAACGGCGTGGGCACCGCCCTGTTCGAGGCCGCGCCCGTGAGCATCGTGGGCGCCGAACACTACGAGCACCGCAATCACTGCCTCGCCTGTTTCGCCGCGCCGATTCACGACATTCGCGACCGCGTGGTCGCGGTGCTCGACGCCTCGGGCCCGGTCGCGTCGGCCTCGCCCTTCGTGCAGGCGTCGGTGGTGGCGACCGCCGCCGCGCTCGAGGCCCTGATCGTGGCGCGCACCTACGACGCCGCGATCCCGGGGGGCCTGTTCGAGCTGGAGCGCCTCCTCGAGAAGCTCCCGCACGCCACGCTGCTCGTGGAGTCCACCGGGCACGTGCGCCGCGCGAACCGGCGCTTCCGCGGCATCCTGCCCGCCGACCGCGGCCCGGGAATCGCCCGGCTGGTGCGCGAACAGATGGCGCGCGGCCACGCCTCGGCCTCCCGGACCCTGGAGATTCCCGGCACGATCCGCGGCTACCGGGTCGAGATCGAGCCGCTCGGAAACCTCGAGGACCCCTTCGCCGCGCTCGTCCACCTGCGGGCGGGACGGCTCGGCGCGCGGCGGACGAAGCCGCGCCCCGAGCCGTCCCCGCCCTTCGCGGCCATCCTCGGCTCCGACCCGGCGATCGCGGCCGCACGCGCGCGGGCCGAGCGCTTCGCGCCCACCGACCTGCCGGTGCTGCTGCTCGGGGAAACCGGCGTCGGCAAGGAGGTGTTCGCGCGCGCCATCCACGCCGGGAGCACCCGCGCGAACGCGCCCTTCGTCGCGGTCAACTGCGGGGCGCTCGCGGGCACCCTGCTCGAATCGGAGCTGTTCGGCTACGGGCCCGGCGCGTTCACCGGTGCGGCCGCGGGAGGCAGCACCGGCAAGCTCGCGGCGGCGCACCAGGGCACGCTGTTCCTCGACGAAGTCGGCGAGATGAGTCCCGCCGCGCAGTCGGCGCTGCTCCGGTTCCTCGAGGACGGCACCTACTACCGGGTGGGCGAATCGGCCGAGCGCCGCGCCGACGTGCGCGTGATCGCGGCCACCAGCCGCGAGCTCCCCGAGCGGGTGGCCGGGGGCCAGTTCCGCAACGACCTCTACTTCCGTCTGCGCGGCGTGGTGCTGCGGCTGCCTCCGCTCCGCGAACGCTCGGACCGGCGCGCGCTCGCGAGCGCGCTGCTCGAAGCCCTCGCGCGCGCCCGGGGGCTGCCCAAGCCCCTCGGCCTGTCGCGCGCGGCGCTCGACTGGGTGGACCGCTGCTCCTGGCCCGGCAACGTGCGCGAGCTGCGCACGGCGCTCGAGGTGGCCCTGGTGCTGGCCGGGGACGCCCCGCGCATCGAGCGGGACCACCTGCCCGACGGCGACGTGCCGGGCGAGGGCCGGGGCCGCGACCTGCGCGCGGCCGCCGAACGCGCGGCCGTGGCGCGCGCGCTCGACATGGCCCACGGCAACCTGAGCGACGCCGCGCGCACGCTGGGCGTGGCGCGCAGCACGCTCTACCGCATGATGCGCCGCCACGGCCTCGGCTTCGCCGGGAGCGGCGGCCCCGCCTAGCGGAGCGCCTCGCGCACCTGCCGCACGTAGATCACCACCAGCCACATCAGGCCGGTCGCGAGGATGGCGTGGTAGGTGGCCCCGAGCCGCAGGTCCACGATCACCGCGGCCAGCCACCCGAGCCCGATGAGGTAGAGCCCCGCGCGCCGCAGCCGCCACAGCCCGATCGCGCCGAGGATCGCGAGCACCGGGGCCGTGACCCACACGGCGTGGAGCGCGGGCGTGAGCTGCGGGATCTCGCGCATCAGCGCGTCGCGGCCGGCGATGCCCTTCACGAGCCCGGCCGCGTTGAGGGCCACGATCGCGACCAGCAGGACCGAGAGCCGGAGCGGCCGGCCGGGGGCAGCCGCGTCGCTCATCCCCCGCCGCCCGCGGCCGGCGCGCCCTTGCCGGTGCGGAGCTGCTCGACGATCTCCTCGAGCACCGCGCGCCCGGGACGGACGCGCTCGAGCGGCAGCGACGCCAGCGGCTCGTCGAGCAGGCGCATCTCGTCGGCGAACGACTCCTCCTGCGGGTTCACGTAGAGCAGGCCGGTGATGAGCTTCTGCTCGCGGCGCGCCTCGTGGATCACCTGGAGGGCGCGCTCGCGGCTGGTCGGGTCGTAATCCTCGTTCAGCTTCTTCAGGTAGATCTGCGAGCCGTCCGGCATCGTCACCTCGCGGGTCGTGCCGGGTTCGTACTCGACGGTGATGTCCTCGAAAAAGGGCACGAACTCGATGTCGTGGAGCGGCGCGTCGTGCTCCTTGACCGCGGCGTAGCTCTTGGTCGAGCCCTCGTGGTCGGCGAAGGTCACGCACGGGCTGATCACGTCGAGCACCGCGGTGCCGCGGTGCGCGAAGGCCGCCTGCAGCAGCGGCCGCAGCTGCTTCTGGTCGCCCGAGAACGAGCGCGCCACGAAGCCGCAGCCCAGCTCGATCGCGAGCGCGCACAGGTCGATCGGCATCAGCTCGTTCCGCCGGCCGCCCTTCTGCGTGCTGCCGACGTCGGCGGTGGCCGAGAACTGGCCCTTGGTGAGCCCGTACACGCCGTTGTTCTCGACGATGTACACCACCTGCACGTTGCGCCGCACCAGGTGGACGAACTGGCCCATGCCGATGCTGGCGGTGTCGCCGTCGCCCGAGACGCCGATCAGCACCAGGTCGCGGTTGGCCGCGTGCACGCCGGTCGCGATGCTGGGCATGCGCCCGTGCACGGCGTTGAAGCCGTGCGAGGTCCCGAGGAAGTAGGCGGGCGTCTTGCTCGAGCAGCCGATGCCGGAGAGCTTGGCCACACGGTGCGGCTCGAGGCCCGCCTCCCACGCCGCCTGGATGATGCCGCCGGTGATGGCGTTGTGCCCGCAGCCCGGGCACAGCGTGGTCTTCGATCCGTCGTAGTCGGCGCGGGTGAGGCCGGCGCGGTTGACCTTGGCCGGGGCGCCGCCCGCGGGTCCCGTGGTCTCGGTGCTCATCGGGCCGCTCCCTGCGCGACGCCCGCCTCGGCGCCGGCGCCTTCCTGCGCCAGCACCGCTTCGGTGATCGAGCGCGCGTCCACCGGCATGCCGTCGAAGTGGAGCACCGAGCGCAGCCGCGCGGCGTCGGCCGGGTGCTCGAGCTTGAGGAGCGCGGCCATCTGGCCGTCGCGGTTCTGCTCGATCACGTAGAGCCTCCGGTAGCGTGAGAGGAAGCGCGTCACGTCGGCGTTGAAGGGAAACGCGCGCAGCCGGCAGTAGCCGGTGCGGATACCGGCCGCGGCGAGCTGCGCCCGCGCCTCGATCACCGCCCAGTGGCTCGAGCCGAAGGCGACGAGGCCCACCTCGGCGCCCTCCGCGTCCTCGATCACCGGGGCGGGCACCAGCGAGCGCGCCGTGTCCCACTTCCGGTTCAGCCGTTCCATCCCGCGCTGGTAGTCCTCGGGCTTCTCGGTGTAGCGGGCCGCCTCGTCGTGGCCCGAGCCGCGCGTGAAGTAGGCGCCCTTCGGGTTCTTCGCCCCGGGCAGCGTGCGCCACGGGATCCCGTCGCCGTCCACGTCGCGGTAGCGCTCGAACTTCGCGAGCTTCGCCAGCGCCTCGTCGTCGAGCACCTTGCCGCGGTCCCACGGCTTCTCCGGGTACTCGAACGGCTCGCTCATCCAGTTGTTCATGCCGAGGTCGAGGTCGCTGAGCACGAACACCGGCGTCTGGAGCCGCTCGGCGAGGTCGAAGGCCGCGATCCCGAAATCGAAGCACTCGCGCACCGACGCGGGCAGCAGCATCGGGTGGCGCGTGTCGCCGTGCGACAGCGTGGCCACGAAGCCGATGTCGCCCTGCGCGGTGCGGGTCGGGAGCCCGGTGCTCGGGCCCACGCGCTGGATGTCCCAGATCACCGCCGGGATCTCGGTGTAGTAGCCGTAGCCCGCGAACTCCGCCATCAGCGAGATGCCGGGACCTGAGGTCGAGGTCATGGCGCGCGCGCCCGCCCAGCCGGCGCCCAGCACCATGCCGATCGCGGCGATCTCGTCCTCGGCCTGCACCACCGCGAACGTGCCCCGGCCGGTCGCGGGATCGCGCCGGTGCTTCTCGAGGTAGCCGATCAGCGCCTCGACCAGGCTCGAGGACGGCGTGATCGGGTACCACGTCACCACCGTGACCCCCGCGAACATCGCGCCGAGCGCGCCGGCGGTGTTGCCGTCCACCAGCAGCTTGCCGGCGTTCTCGTTCATGCGCTCGAGGCGGAACGGGTCGCGCTTCTCGAGGTTCGCGGCCGCCCACTCGATCCCGGCGCGCACCGCCTGCCGGTTGAGCTCGAGCGCCTTGGGCTTGTGGCCGAGCTGCGCGTCGAGCGCGCGATCGATCTCGGCCTCGTCGATCCCCAGCAGCTGCCCGAGCACGCCGACGTAGATCATGTTCACCACCAGCCGGCGGAGCTTCACGTCCTTGGTGACGGACTCCATCATCTTGCCCATCGGCACCGCGTACACCACGCGATCGTCGGGCACCGGCGGCAGCTTGATCTGGTCGGTGTGCACGATCACGCCGCCCGGGGCGGCCGCCGCGGCGTCGGCGGCGGCGGTCTCCGGGTTCATGATCACCGTGATGTCGTTCTCGCGTCGCCGCGCGATCCAGCCGTCCTTGCTCGCGCGGATCGTGAACCAGGTCGGGAGCCCCGCGATGTTCGACGGGAACAGGTTCTTGCCGCTCACCGGGATCCCCATCTGGAAGATCGCGCGCAGGAGCACGGTGTTGGCGGTCTGGCTGCCCGAGCCGTTGACGGTCGCCACCTGGATGCTGAAGTCGTTGACGATGGGTTTCACCGGAGCCTCGAAAAGTGCGGATGAAAGCGTGAATTTGCCGCTGAAGCTAGGCCCCGGACGCGGAGGGGTCAAGGCGCCGGAGCCCGCGGTGGCGGCGGCCCTCCGTTGCCGCGGAGCCTCGTGGATCACCCGGCGGGATGCGGCGCCGCCGCGAGGCTCGAAACCCCGCGGAGATGCGCGGAAACCGGGCCGTGCCCGAACGAGGGAACTGGATCCCGGGTGCTTGCGCGGGAAGCGGCCACGACACGCCGCCCCGGCGCGAGGCTCGCGAGGGCCGCGCGCACGCGGGCCTCGAGCCGCGCGCCGGGCTCCGAACCGCCGAGTCGCGGCCGATCCCGAAGCCATGCCGCCCATCGAGCAACACGTTCCCGATCCTCCCGGTGTCGTGCCTCCCGGCACCGAATGTCCCGCTGCGATCCAAGCGTCCGCCGTGGCGAGGCTCCCTGTGCTTTCCACGCCGGCGCCCGCCTCACCGCGCGGATCGCCGGCCGGTGCGAGGTACGAATCAACATGCGCTAGCGCATGTTCGACGCTCGTAAGTGGCTGCGAAAACAGCGAGTCTTCACCCGGACTCCCGGGGGCCGTGTCGCGCGGGAAACGGTCGGCCAGCCGCTCTTCGAGCTCGGACTTCTTCCGTCCCGTCGCCAGCGAGATCAACTCGCCGACGTTTCCGGGAGTCAGGTGCGGAGCGATCAGCCCGACGGCCGTCAGGTGCAGCCGGCCGTCGGCCACGGCCTCGAAAATCTCGGGGAAGCGCCGCGCCGCCCGCGCCGCCTGGATGCGGCGCCCGGCCGCGTCCTCCGAGAGCCGCAGCTCCCCGACGCAGTAGGCGAACATCGAGGGGTAGGCGGCCGGCAGGTAGAGCTTGCGGGCGTCCACCTCGGCGATGTGGGCGAGCAGGTCGGCGGTCAGGGACCGGTCGCGGGCGACGAGCGCGGCGAGCGAGCGGAGCAGCGAGTCATCCGGGAGATGCGACAGCGCGTAGCGATGCATGGCGAACCTCGACGGGGGCGGGACGTCGAGGGGACACTCGAGAGTGTCCTTTCTATCACGGGAGTTTTCAGCGCACGGAGATCGCGCCGCATCGCGCCGCGGCGGTCACGACGCGTGCGATGTCGTGCCCGCGGGCACGAGCGCGCGTGCGCGGATCGCAGGCATTCTCGCGCCGCCTCCGTGCATGGGTTGTCGCACGAAGACGTGCGCGGCGCGAAATCCTGTCAAGAAAAAAGTGCGGTCCGGACCGGGCACGCGGGTGAAAGTCCAGACCGGGGACAGGAGTTCGGGTCCAGGCCGATTGGCAAATGGGCGCTCCCGCGGCGAGGCCCATCGGCCGCAGCTCGCACCGGCTTCATCGCGCGCCTGCGGAGCGCGCGACGCGAGCCGCTCGAGCCGGCGCCCGTCGCGACTAGACCTGCCAGTAGCCCTGATGGACGCCGCCGAGGATCACGATCGCGAAGGTGCCGAGCCCCGGGATCTCGAGCGGCGGGTGCGCGACCGTGGCGCCGGCGCGCTCCGCGGCGGCAACCGCTCCGCGGACATCGTCCACCCGCCAGTAGGGCCGCACGACCGGCGCCTCGGTCACGTGCATCGGGGCCCGCACTCCGACCCGCCAGCCGCCTTCGAGCGCGGCCGTCCGCGCGTTTCCGAGCCGCGCGTCGGGGTCGCCGAACGTCACGCCGTGGGTGGCGGAGAACGCCGCGCAGGTCGCCTGCACGTCGGGGGTCACGATCTCGAGGTAGTGAACCTGCATCGCCATCCGGTCCTCCTTGCCCCGCGACGTGCTTCGGGCGCGACGCGGCCGGCCGCGGCAAGCGCGCCGTCAGCGCTTCCCGATCGCCGCCAGCATCTCCTCGACGCTCACGCACTTGACCCGGGGGCGGCCCTGCGGCGTCCCGCGCTCGACCTCGTGGCGGTCGAGCGCGCGCCACTCCTCGAAAGTCACGGCCCTGGGCTGCCTCGCCGCGACCCGCGCCAGGAAGGAGGCGGGATCGGGTTCCGCGGGGACAGGCAACGCTCCCGCGGCGGCGTCCTCGAGCAGCGCGTTCACCGTCTCCACCGAGTCGGCCTTGTTGTTGCCGATCACGCCGCTCGGCCCGCGCTTGATCCAGCCGCTCGCGTACTGGCCCGGCACCGACGCGCCTCCGGCCGATTCGAGCACGCGGCCCTTCGCGTTCGGGATCAGGCCCGACCTCTCGTCGAACGGCACCCCGGGAAGCGCCACGCCGCGGTAGCCCACCGAACGGAACACCAGCCCGCACTCCAGATCCTCGGTTTCGCCGGTCGGCTCCGCCACCACCGCGCCCCGCTCGTTCTTCGCGAGCCGCGTCTTGGCGAGCCGGATCCCGCGCACCCGGCCGTCCGGACCGGCCAGGATCTCCTGCGGCGCCACGAAGAATCGCAGCCGGATGCGGCGCGGCTTCCCGGCGGGGGCGCGGCGTGAGAACTCCTGCACGATCTCGACCTTCGCCTTGGTCGCGGCGCGCGCGGCGGCCATCTCCTCTTCGCTGAGCGGGTCCAGCGCCGCCTCCTCGGGCTTCACCACCGGCTCGGCCTCGGTCATCTCGCCCAGCTCCCGCACCTCCACGGTCGTGAACGCGGCCTGCACCGGCCCGCGCCGCCCCAGGATCGAGACGTCGCGCACGCGGCTCGCCGCGAGCGCCTCGATCGCGTGGTCGGCCATGTCGGTGGTGCGCAGCTCGGCCTCCGACAGGCTCAGGATGCGCGCCACATCGATCGCCACGTTCCCGACGCCGATCACCGCGACCCGCTCGGCGGAGAGGTCGAAGCGGCAGTCCCGGAAGTCGGGGTGCCCGTTGTACCAGGCCACGAACTCGGTGGCCGAGTGGCTGCCGGGCAGGTCCTCGCCCGGGATCCCGAGGCGGCGGTCGGTCTGGGCGCCGCACGCGTAGAGCGCGGCGTGGAAGTGCCGGTCGAGATCGGCGCGGGTCACGTCGCGCCCGAACTCGACGTTGCCGAAGAAGCGGAAGTTGGGGTGCGCCGCGATCTTCTCGTAGATCGCGATCACCGACTTGATCTTCTGGTGGTCGGGCGCAACACCGCCGCGCACCAGACCGTAAGGAGTCGGCAGGCGCTCGATCATGTCCACGGAAAATCCGGGCGCCGGCTGCTTGAGCAGGTGTTCGGCGGCGTAGAAGGCGGCCGGGCCCGAGCCGACGATCGCGACGCGGAGCGGGGCGCTCACGCGCCGAGGCCCGGCGCGGGCGGCGCGAGGATCGGGAGCGGGACCATGACGGCCAAGATAGGGAGGTGCGCGTGCACGCGTCAACGATCCCGCCGGCGGAGGGGAATCGAGCGGTCCCGCCGCGCGCGGCACGCGAGGGGGGTCCGCTCGGACCACCGCGCGGCGCCCCGAGTCTCCTTGACCCCGCGCGCGACGGTGCTAACGTCCGTCGCGTGACGACCGCCCACAGCGAACAGCGCATCGAACCGGCCGCGCCGATTCTCGACGCCACGCGCCAGTGGCTCGCGCCGGTGCGCGAGGGGCTCGGCTCCGAGTTCCTCGCGGGCTACCTCACCGGCAGCGTGCTCACCCAGGGCTTCGACCCGCGCCGGTCCAAGATCAACGTGCTGGTGGTCTCGCGCACGCTCGACGCCGGGGTGCTCGAGCGGCTCGCCGCGGTGATCCCGGTCACCCGCAAGGCCCCGCACTTCGAGCCCCTGTTCATGGCGAAGCGCCAGATCGAGAAGTCGCTCGACGTGTTCCCGATCGAGTGGCTCGAGATGCAGGAGCGCCACCTGCTGCTCGCCGGCGAAGACGTGCTGGCGGGGCTCGAGGTGCCGCGCACCTACCTGCGCCTCCAGCTCGAGCACGAGCTGCGCGGCAAGCACATCCAGCTCCGGCAGGCGCTGCTCCTCAACCGCAGCCGGCCGCTCGAGCTGTCGCGGGTGCTGGCGGCCGCCGCCAGCAGCTACGCCACGCTGTTCCGCACGTTGCTCCGCATCTCGGGCGAGGATCCGCCGGCCGAGTCCGCGCGCGTGGTGGAGCGCGTGGCCGACGTCTTCAAGCTCGACGCCGCGGGGCTCCTGATCCCGCACATGATCCGCTACGGTGGCCGCACCCTGAAGCGCGACGAGGTCGCGCCCCAGTTCCGGCGCTTCGTCGCCGAGCTGGACCGGCTGATCGCCACCATCGACGAGTTGCGCCTGCCATGATCCGCGGGCGCGCCCGGGCGCGCCTGGGGTTCGCGGGAGCCGCGCTGGTCGCGGCGGCGCTCGCGTGCCCCACGCCCGCCCGCTCCCAGAACGACGCGGATTCGCTGCGCATCCCCGCGCCCGCCGGCTACGTCAACGACGTGGCCGGGGTGATGACGGAGCCCGAGCGCGCGAAGCTCGAGGCGTTCCTCGACCAGGTCGAGAAGAAGACCGGCGCCGAGCTCGGCGTGCTGGTGGTGCCCACCACCGCGCCCCTCGAGCCGGCCGAGTACAAGGTGCGGGTGTTCGAGCGCTGGAAGCTCGGCAAGGCCGGCGAGAACAACGGGCTGCTGATGCTGGTGGCGATCGAGGAGCGCGAGGTGCGCTTCGAGACCGGCTACGGCCTCGAGGGCGCGCTCCCCGACGGTCTCCAGTCGCGGATCGTGCGCGAGACCATGCGCCCGCTGCTGCGCGAGGGCCGCATGGGCGAGGCCATCACCCAGGGCATGCTGGCCTCGGCGGCGCGCATCGCGGCCGAGAAGGACGTGACGCTCGAGTGGGACGGGCGCGAGCTTCGATACACGAAGCGCCGTGCGCGCGCGATGGGAGTCGAGACGCTCCTCCTCGTCATGGTGGTCGTGATCATGGCCGCGATCGTCCTCAGCCGCATGCAGGGCCCCCGCGGCCCCCGGGGCCGGCGCCGCGGCGGCTGGGACGACTGGATCGGCCCGGGCGCGGGCGGCGGCTTCGGCGGCGGCTTCGGCGGATTCGGGGGCGGCGGCTTCGGCGGCGGCCGCGGTGGCGGGGGTGGCGGCGCCTCCTTCGGAGGCTTCGGCGGCGGCATGAGCGGTGGCGGTGGCGGCGGCGGGAAGTGGTGAGCCGCGCAACCGCGACGGGCATTCGGCGTAGAATCGCGTCCCATCACAATCCCGCGCCGCGCCGGTCGCGCGGCATGGAAAGGAGAACCCGATGAAGCGTGGCCTGATCGCGATCGTGGCGGTCGCGTTGCTGCTCCTCATGGTCGGCGGTTGCCTGGTCGGCAACTACAACAAGCTGGTCACCACCAAGGAGTCCGTGAGCCAGTCGTGGGCGCAGGTGGACAACCAGCTCCAGCGCCGCGCCAGCCTGATCGGCAACCTGGTGGAGACCGTGAAGGGAACCGCGCTGCAGGAGCAGCAGGTGTTCGGGCAGATCGCCGACGCGCGCTCCAAGATGTCGGGCGCGCGCACGCCGGAGCAGAGCATCGAGGCCGGGCGCGCGATGGACTCGGCGATCGGGCGGCTGCTGGTGGTGGTGGAGAACTACCCCGAGCTGAAGAGCAACAACGCGTTCGTGGGCCTGATGGACGAGCTGGCCGGCACCGAGAACCGGCTGGCCACCGAGCGCCAGCGCTACAACCAGCAGGTGCAGGGCTTCAACGTGCTGGTGAAGCGCTTCCCGGGCAGCATCTACGCGGCGATCTTCGGCTTCAAGGAGTCGCCCTACTACCAGATCCCCGAAGACGCGCGCACCACGCCGCAGGTGGACTTCGGGGGACTCCGCAAGCCCTAGCGGCGCGCGGCGACTCGACCCGCGGCGCGGGCCGGGCGGCTCAGGCCGTCCGGCCCGCCGCCGTCTCCGACGACTGGCGGAGCGCCCCGCGCAGGGCCTCGGCCGTCCCGGGGTCGAGCGCGTCGCCGAGCACCCGCAGCGACTCCTCGAGCGCCTCCTCGGGCGGGGCGCCCGAGCGGCGCGCCTCGAGGTAGCCGCGCCCCGCCGCCAGCAGCAGCGGCGGCCGGCCCTCCTCGGGCAGCCACGCGTCGTCCACCGGCTCGGGCCGCGCGGCGCGCTCCTCGATGCGAAGCAGGTCGCGCACCAGCCCGGTGGCGTCCGACTCGAGCAGCGCGAGCAGCGTGGCGTGGCCGCGCGACCCCGGCGGCATCGCGCCGAGCCGCAGCGCCTGATCGAGCAGCGTGCGGTGACGCGGCGCGACCAGCGTCGCCTGCGCGGCGCGCGAGGCGAGCGCGAGCGCCTCTTCGAGCGGGGTTTCGCCTTCCGGCGCCGCGACGCCGGCGTCGGACGGCGCCGTCTCCCCCGCCCGGCCCGCGTCCTCGCCTCCCGGCCCGAGCAGCTTCTCCAGCGTCACCAGCAGCTGCTGGCGCACGCGCGCGCCGTTGCGGAGCGCGACCGCGCCCATCTCGCACAGCGCGGCGAGCAGCTCGATCTCGGCCGGCGCGGGCTCCCCGCCGTCGGCGCGCTCGTCGGCGACCAGCAGCGCCTCGAGCCCGCCCTCGGCCCCGACCGGGGCGAGCACCGTGACGCCGTGGGCGAGGAAGGGCGCCAGCTCGCGGCGCAGCTCGGGGAAGCGCTCCAGCTCGCGGCGCAGCACCGGGCGGCCCAGGCCCTCGACCAGCTCCGCGAGCGGGCCGCGGCGCGGCACCTCGAGCGCCGCCACGCGATCCAGCGACTCGCCGCGCGCCGCCCACGGGCGGAGCGGCTCGCCGGGCTCCGCCGACCACAGCATCGCGACGAAGCCCGAGCCGAGGCGCGCCTGCGCGTCGAACAGCAGGCGGTCCACGATCTCGTCGGCGTCGAGGCTCCGGTGCAGCAGCTGGCCGGGTCCCTCGGCGAGGCGCCGCAGCCGAAGCTCGCGGCCCGCCTCGTGATGGGCGCGCTGGGCGCCCTCCTGGGCGCGGCCCAGCTCGCGCTCCAGCTCGCGGATGCGCTTGCGCGCCTCGCGCGCCTCGCCGGTGCGGGCGAGCAGGCGCCGCACGCGCGCCACCAGCTCCTTCGGCGAGAACGGCTTCGGCAGGAAGTCGTCGGCGCCGCGCGAGAAGGCCTGCAGGCGCGTTTCGGTCTCGACCGCGGCCGACACCACCACGATCGGCACCGGGAACTCGGGATGGTCGCGGCGCAGCATCTCGCACACGTCGAGGCCGCTGCGGCGCGGCAGTCGCACGTCGAGCACGACCAGGTCGGGCCGGTCCTGCGCCACGCTGCGCACCGCCTCGTCGCCGTCGGCGGCGGTCAGCACGCGGAAGCCCTGGTTGGTGAAGGCGATCTCCAGCAGCTCGACCACGCGCCGGTCGTCGTCCACGACGAGGATGCGCGGGCCGGACTCGGCGGGCGGGGGCAGCGCGGGCGTCATCGGGTTCGTCCGTGGCGTCCGTGCCGGATGGTCGGGGGGGTCCTCACGGGCGGCTCTCCGGGGCGAGCCCGAGCCGGCGCAGCAGGTGGTCGAGCTCCTCGGCGTCGAACGGCTTGCGCAGCCAGCGGCGCACGCCGCAACCGGACGCCAGCTCCGCGTCCTCGTCGTCGCGCACCAGCGCGACCATCGGCACGCCGCGGGCGTCGAGCGCGGCGCGGATCTCCGCGAGCAGCCCCGCTCCCGGGGTGTCGGGCAGGTCCACGTCCACGCAGGCGAGCCGCCAGGCGCGCGCGGGCAGGGCGGCGCGCAGCTCGGCGGCGGTCTCGACGGCGTGGACCGCCATCCCGCGCCGCTCGAGCAGGCGCTTGAGGAAATGGCGGGCCGCGAT
Organism: uncultured bacterium; assembly: GCA_964542745.1. Lineage (GTDB taxonomy): Bacteria > Eisenbacteria > RBG-16-71-46 > RBG-16-71-46 > RBG-16-71-46 > DATKAB01. The sequence goes on along the minus strand of CAZIVR010000072.1, from coordinate 194 downwards.
CGAGTCTTCGGCGACCAGCGCCGCCGGAGCCTCGGGCGCCGCCGCGGGCTCCGCGCGCGCGGGCTCGGCCGGCGTCGTGGCCGCGCGCGCCTGCGGAACGCCGGCGGTGCCGAAGCGCTCGAGCCAGTCGGGAAGCAGCCGCTCGGGCGCGGCTGCCGTGGCGGGCGCGGCTTCCGCCGCGGGCGCCTCGGGCG
>CAZIVR010000071.1:0-19663 GCA_964542745.1 uncultured bacterium | reverse complement strand
CCGCGGGGCGAGACCCCAGAAGTCCTGCAGGACGGCGTCCACCAGCGCCCGGGCGTCGCCCCGCGTCCAGTTCCAGACGTTGAATCCGGTGAAGATGACCGGCCGGGACGAGGGACCCACGTAGCGCGTCATGCACACGTTGGCGCGGTTGAACGACGGGGGCACCAGTCCGTTGCCCGTCGCGTGATAGAGCGTGTCGAGCGTCGAGCGCTCGTCGAGCACGGTCAGCGAGGGATCGAGGTCCTCCAGCACGCGGTTGGCCCGGCTCAGGTACTCGACGTCGAAATTCTCCTGGTAGAAGTCCCCGGTGGTCACCGTACGCCACGGGGGGAACGCGTCGCCCAGCCCGGCGCTCTTGGCCCGCATCGTCCGCGGGAGCCGCGCGTACGCCGCCGGAATCGTGCCCGAGCTGTCGTGGCGGCCGAGATGGCGCGTGACGGTGACGCGGCTGTACGTGTTCTTGATCTCGGACTGCCAGCGGAAACTGTCGAACATCAGCCGGCCCGGGACCAGCTCGCCGTTGCTCTCGCTGAACGTGGTGCCCGGGGCGGGGCTGGTGATGTCGTTGTTGAGCTTGTTGAAGGGCATCAGCGAGGCGAACGCGCCTCCTCCCCCGACCAGCCAGACGTCGCCGCCCTGCCGGATGTAGGCCCCGAGGCTGTTGGCGCGTCCCGGCGTGGACATGTAGCGGAGCGCGCTCACCGAGGTCGCGAGGTTCGTCCCGTAGCCGGTGTTGGTGCCGCCGTTCGAGTCGGTGATCCAGATCACGCGGCGATACTTGCCCAGCTTCGCCAGCGGCACGCGCACCTCCCCGGTTCCGGTCCGGGTGCCCAGCGTGTCGTACTCGTAGCCGAAGAAGATCCCGGTCGGGCTGGTGGTGCCGGCCGGGTAGCAGCGCCACGGAACGCCCCCGCGGGCGAAGAGGAAGGTGTCGAGTTCGGCCGCCATCGGCCAGCGCCCGCGCGGGCGGTCCATGCAGGCCGCCCCCGGGCTGCGCTGGTCCACCGGCAGGCGCGTGTCGTTCACGATCAGGAGCGGTTTCTCGAGGGTCGAGCGCACCACGAGAAAGTTCACGACGGCGAGGCTCGTGAATCCGGTGTTGTCCGTGGCCTGGATGTAGAAGTTGTGGTCCTCGTTCCCGGCGAACGGCCCGACGGTCGCGTCGGTGCCCAGCGAACTCCACGCGCTCCACCGGGACAGGTCGGTGTGCTCGTTCGAACGCGGCGTCGGATCGGTCAGGTCCTCGATGTCGAGCGCCCAGCGGAATCCCGTGACGTGGGCTCCCGCGGTGGCCTCGGCGGTCCAGTGGAAGTCGATGCGCTCGTCGGCCGGGATCTCGAGGCGCACCGCGTTCTGCCCGAAGGGCGCGAGCGCCGACGGCGTGAACTGGTAGTAGAAGATGTCGTTCCAGGCGGTCAGGCGCGGGCCGCTCAGGGTCGCGGTGCTGGCGCGCATGTTGAGCATGTTCGAGTTGAGGCTGAAGACCGGGGAGTAGGCCCCCGCCTCGTCGAAGGCCACGACGCAGAACACGTAGTCCTGCCCCGGCACGAGGCCCGAGTAGATCTTGAACGTGGTGTCCGGCCCGACCGAGTCCCAGCCGGCCCAGTGGCGCGGCGCGAAGTAGCGCCGCACCGAGTCGGGGTTGGAGATCGCGAGGGCCTGGGTCACCGGCGTGTTCGAGGTGAGGAGCACGTACTTGTAGTAGTTCGGCTTCTTGTTGTTCAGGATCCCGTCCGGGTCGGTGCCGTTCCAGCGGATGCGCACGGTCGGGGGCACGTAGGCGCGGGCGCGGTCGCTGGGCGCCGGGCTCGTGATCTCGACGGTCGGAGCGATCGTGTAGGTGAAGAACGAACGGATCTGCGGCGCCGACTGGAGCGGGCCGCCGGGGCCCCCGTTGTCGATCGCCTTGATCACGAGCGTGTGGAAGTCGGCCGAGCCGTTCTCGTTCGGGCGGATCGTGTCGGGGCGCGTGGCGCTGAAGCGCAGGAGCTGCTCGGTGCGGGAGGTGCGCACCCACGCCGTGTCGGGAAGCGGCCGCTCCTGCGTCGGCCCCGGCGGGTCCACCGCGTAGAGGTAGTGGTCCACCCGCCCGTCGGGGTCGTGCCCGACCCAGTAGACCCGGAACAGGTACTCGTAACGGGACGAGGCGTTCCCCGGTGCTCCGGTGAGCTCGAGCGTCGGACGCTGGTTGAAGACCGGATTCACCGCGCGCAGCCCCGGCTGGCACCCGGCGAGGAGCATCGCGAGGGCGGCGAGGAACGGAGCGGTGGGGAGGCCGTGGCCCGGGGGTCGGGGATCGCGGATGTCGATCGTGGTCGTCAGCACGTCCTCAATGGCGGCGGGCCCGCGGGGCCCGGACGGGTGTCCCCCCCTCCGGCGCCGCTCCCGGGGCTTCCCGGTGCGAAAGGCTCGAGTCGAGCGGCAAGTGTACGCGTTCGCCGGCGCCCGGGACGAGTCGAATCGCGACCGCGCGGCGCGGTGGCCCCGCCGCGGGCGGCCCGCTCACTTCCGGCGTTCGATGCAGCTGTTGCGGCGGTCCAGCCCGTAGAGCGCGATCGCGTTCTCGCCCATGATCTTCTTCTTCTCGGCCTCCGGCGTCGCGAGCTGCTTCATGAAGTCCACGTAGGTCTCCATCGAGGAGATCGGCCAGTCGGTGCCGTAGAGCACGTTGTCGGGCTCCACGCCGTAGAGAAGCATCTCCTGGACCTGCTTGCGCATGTAGGACTCGAACCGGTCGCTGAACTTGCCGAGCACCAGGCCGGAGATGTCCGTGTAGACGTTCGAGTTCTTGTAGACCACCTCCATGCAGTCCCGGATCCAGGGGTTGCCGAGGTGGCAGATCACGAAATTGACCTCGCGGAAGTCCACCGCCGCCGAGTCCACGTGCAAGGGATGGGAATACATCACCTTGCCCCTGGGATCGAAGGTGTCGCCCGAATGGATCATCACCGGGATCCGGTGCTCGGCGGCGAAGGCGTACGCCGGTTCCCACTTCGGGTCCGCCGGGTAGAACGGCTGGTAGCCCGGGTAGAGCTTGAGCCCGCGGACCTTCCCCTCCTGCACGTAGTCCTTGAGCTCGATCAGGTGCGACGGGTGGAAGGTGTGGTAGTCGAGGCCCGCCACCACGTACAGATGCGGGTGGCTCCGGACCGCCTCGACCACGCGGCCCGTGGACGGCCGGCCCGGGGTCACCTTGTACGAGGTGAGGATCAGCGCGAGGTCCACGCGGTTGAGGCGCATCGCGCGGTTCAGGTTGTCGAGGCACAGGCCGAGGGTCTCGACCGAATCCTCCTCGTAGTTGTTCAGGTGCACGTGGCAGTCGACGATCATCGGTTCTTGCCCATCCCGTCGAGGATCCGCGCCGCCCAGTCGCGCCCGCCGAGGCCGAAGGCCAGCGCCAGCGCGAGGCACAGCCCGCCGAAGGCGAGCTGGAAGGCCGACACCAGCACCGCGCCGCCGATCCGCAGCTGCCCGAGGGCGACGGTCGCGACGAAGGCGAGGATCGCGACCTGCGCGAGCATCGCGAAGGCGTCCGCGCCGTGCGCGCCGACGTTGTTGAGGTAGGTGCGGAGCGCGCCGCTCGCGAATCGAGCGAGCATCGAGCCGAAGATCACGACGAGCAGGGCCACCAGCACGTTCGGCAGGTAACCCGCCACCTGCTCGATCGTGGACTCGGGGACCGGGACCCCCATGACGTTGAAGGCCGCGAGCACCACCACGAGGAACATCCCCCAGTAGACGATCTGGGCGATCAGGGTGACCGTCGTGTAGCGGACGCCGCCCCGCAGCAGGAAGTCTTCGACGCCGGCGCGTTCGGCCACCGCGTCCACCCGGATCGCGCGCAGGGCCCGGACCAGCAGGCTGCGGACGAGCTGCGCCAGCACCCAGCCGAGGCCGAGCAGCAACAGGGCCCCGAGGATCCGGGGCAGGAACAGCTGGATCTGCGCCCACGTGACGTTCAGCGATTCGAGCAGCGGCTCGAGGATGGATGCCATGGTCTTCCTCCGGGAGACGGTGATCGGACGGCCGCTCGTGCCGGCGGACCGGGCGGCGGCCGTACCGGCGCCACCGCCCCGCACGATGCGCGTGTCCGCGGAAACTACCATCCGCGGGAGCCCGGGCACCCGTCGCGTTGCGTCCTCACCCGCCGGCGGGCAAGAATGGCCCATTCCTCCCCGCGTCCGGCCGGGGCCCGAGGTATCGCCATCGAACCCAAGGAGCGATTCGTGAGCGTCTACACGTGCGAGAAGTGCGGCATGAGCGTCGGAAGCATCACCTGCGGCAAGTGCGGGCAGGAGCTGGTGCACGACACGATCCAGGCGGGCGACGGCCGCAAGGTGCTGGTCTCGAAGTGTCCCGAGGGCCACGGCAAGATCAAGTCCCCGATGTGCTGCGGGCAGGACATGACCTGCAAGGTGGGCTGAGGCGCGGGCGGGTTCGGCCCTCTCCCCGCCTCCACGGCGCGGCGCACGACCGTCGGGGTCGCGCGCCGCGCCGGAGCTAGTTCGCTCCGCCGGCGCGCGCCGCGGTCGGCCGGGGCGCCAGGGAGGACCGCCACTTCGCGGCCTCGGCCGGCTTGCCCCACGCGTCGTAGAGACGCACCAGCCCCTCGGTCGCCCTCCGGGCGCCCGAATCGCCCGCGCCGCGCGCGATGATGGCCGCGGCCCGCGCGCCGAGCAGGAGTTCCTCGGCTTCGGGATAGAGGCTCCACGCCTTCTTGGAGCGCAGGATCTCGGCGAGCGCCACCTGTGAGGCGATGGTCCCGGGGCTGCCCGATCCCAGTCCTTCCATGCGGATGGCGAGCGCTTCACGCGAGAGCTTCTCGGCGTCGTCCAGCCGCCCCTGCTGGACGCGCAGGTCGGCGTAGTCCCGGAGCGCGGAAGCCAGGTCGGGGTGTTTCGGCCCGAGCCTCCGGCGCATGATCCGGAGCCCGCTCTCGAACGCGGCCTCGGCCTCGCGGGGCCGGTTCGCCCGCGTGTACACGGGCGCGAGGCTCAGCCACGTGCGCCCCACGGGAGCGCTCTCGTTGCCCGCGCCGCGCTGGCGGATCGCGAGCACCCGCTTGAGGCCCTCGATCGTCTGTTCGACGCGGCCCGTCCGGTACAGGAACAGGCTCTGGTTCTCGATCGCGCGCGCGACCAGCGGGTGCTCGTCCCCGAGCAGCCGCCGGCGCAGCGCCACGGACTCGCGGAACAGCGAATCGGCGCCGGCGAGATCGCCGCGGCGGACGCGCACGGCCGCCTGCTCCTCGAGCGCGTCGGAGGCCTCGATGGCGCGCTCGGTGGAGCGCCCGGCCAGCTGGCCGACCGCGGCGCCCAGCAGCGAATCGGCGGTCGCGAAGTCCTCGCGCCAGTTGGACACGATGTAGGCGCGCGTGCGCAGGATCTCGGGCGCGGCGAGACCGGCGCCGGAGCCGGCGCGCCGGGCGATCTGGTCGGCCTCGCGCGACAGCGTGTCGGCGCGGGCGTAGCGGCCCTGGTAGGCGAGCGCGGCCGCCAGCTGGCTCATGATGAGGGCCGCGGTGTCGCTCGTGGCGCTGCCGGCGAGCGACTGCGCGGCGAGGGCCTCGCGGAACTGCCCCTCGGCCGCGCCGTAGCGCGAGGTCTTCATCATGATCCCGCCGAGCTGGCGGAGCAGGCTCGCGCCGAGCGCGGGCCGCGCCTCGGGCTCCGCCGCCAGCCGCGTCAGGCCGCCCCGCAGCAGCGACTCGGCCTCGGCGTAGCGGCCGACGCCCGCGAACGCCCCGGCCACCGCCCCGCGGATCGCGAGGTCCACCTCGGGGTCGGAGCCCGCCCACGAGCCGATCCGCTTCTGGGCCTGCTCGAGCGCGGCGTCGAGCGTCACCTTGCCCGCGTCGCCGGCCCACGGATCGGCGGTGGCCAGCATGTCCTGCAGGAACCGGTTGATGGCGCCGGCCTTGGTGGCCTCCATCTGGGCCCGCTCCCCGCTCGCGACCGCCGCCCGGCGCTGGAACGACGCGACCGAGCGCTCGCGTTCCGCCAGCAGGCGCTGCTCGTCGGCCTCGGCGCGGCGGAGCTCGGAGGCGATGCGCGACTCCTCCGCTTCGCGCCCGCGCGCCAGCGCGCGGGCCTCGGCCGAGCGCGCCTGCGCCAGCCGCTCGGTGGCGAGGCGCTCGGCGCGGATCGCGCGCATCGCGAGCATCGAGCTCACGACGATGCCGGCGACCAGCACCACGAACGTGGCGGCCACGCCCGCGACCAGCGCCCGGTTGCGTCCCGCAAACTTCTGGATCTGGTACATGGTGCTCGGCGGCCGGGCGAGGATCGGCTGCGAGGAGAGGTAGCGCTCGACGTCCTCGGCCATGGCCGCGGCGCTGGCGTAGCGGCGGTCCTGCTCCTTGGCGAGGGCCTTGCCCACGACCGTCTCGATGTCGGGGTCGAGCCGGCGCGTTCCGCTCAGGCTCGAGCGCAGGGAGCGCGGGGGCTCCTCGCAGATCACCCGGACCGCCTCGATGAGGGAACTGCGGCTCAGGTCGTAGGGCTTCACGCCCGAGAGCATCTCGTAGAGGATCACGCCCAGCGCGTAGACGTCGGTGCGCACGTCGATGGACTCGGCCTGGCCGCGCGCCTGCTCGGGCGCCATGTAGGGGAGCGTGCCCTTGAGCACCCCCACCTCGGTGACCTGCGTCGCGTTCACGTCCCCCTCGGTGATGCGGGCGAGGCCGAAGTCGAGGATCTTGAGGTCCGGCAGCCGCACGCCGGCCAGCGTGGTCACGCTGGCGTCGCTGTCGGTCTCGCGCGACACGACGATGTTCGAGGGTTTGAGGTCGCGGTGGATCACGCCGCGCTGGTGGGCGTAGTGAACGGCGTCCGCGATGCGGCGGAACAGGGCGAGCCGGAAGCGGATCTCCTCGGAGGTGACCGCCTTGGGGCGGCGCGCGAGGAACGCGTCGAGGTTGTCGCCGAGCACCAGCTCCATGGCGAAGAAGTGCTGGCCGTCGTCGGTGTGGCCGGACTCGTAGATCGCGCCGATGTTCGGGTGCCGGAGCCGCGCCAGCGTCTCGGCCTCGCGGCGGAACATCCGGATCGTGGCGTCGTCCACGAAGCGGCCGCCGCGAATCACCTTCAGGGCGACGCGCCGCTTCGGGTGCTGCTGTTCCGCCTCGTACACGATGCCCATGCCGCCCTCGCCGAGCTTGGAGAGGATGCGGTAGCGCCCGATGGTTTCGGGCAGCGGCCCGGTGGGCGCCGAGGGGATCGGCCCGGAGGTGCCGATCGAGCTGACCGCGCGCGCGTCGCTGGCGGCGATGGTGGCGTCGAACTCGATGCTGCCCCCGCTCGGCGTGTCGCCGGGGCGCGGGGTCTGCGGCGGGGTCGCGGAGTCGTCGGGGCGTTCGGAGTCGTGGGGCACGCGATCCTCGGGGAGCGTCGGTTGAACGATGGATCCGGCTCCGGGGCGGCGGGCGTGGCGCGCGCGAGGGGAGCTCGCGCGGCGGGGCCGGACCCGGAATCGGCGCGACAGTGTAGCATCTCGGCGCGCCCGGGAGGGCGCGGCTCCGGGCCCGGCGTTTCGCGCCGCCCGGCCCCCGACGCCCCTGCCATCCCCACGAACCGAGGGAGCCGCCCGATGCCCAGCAAGCCGGTGACGGAGCGCGCCGTGCGTGACGCACCGAAGCGGCCGCGCGGGTGACGTCCCCCTCCGCGCCGCCTCCCTCCCGCCCCGCGTCGCGCCTCGGCGAGGTCGCGCGCGTCTTCCTGCGGCTCGGCGCGCTCGGCTTCGGCGGTCCGGCGGCCCACGTCGCGCTGATGGAAGCGGAGTTGGTGCGGCGCCGCCGCTGGGTCTCGCCGGCGGAGTTCCTCGACCTGCTGGCCGCGACGAACCTGATTCCCGGCCCCAACTCGACCGAGATGGCGATTCACCTCGGCTACCGTCGGGCGGGCCCGGCGGGGCTGCTGGTGGCGGGAACCTGCTTCATCCTGCCGGCCGCGATCCTCGTCACGGCGATGGCGTGGAGCTACCGTGAGTTCGGCGGCGTTCCCGCCGTCGCCTCCGCGTTCCGGGGAATTCGGGCGGTGCTGGTGGTCGTGATCGCGCAGGCGGTGCTGAGCCTCGCGCGCTCGGGAATCCGGAGCCGGCGCCACGCGGCGATCGCCCTCGCGGCGCTGGCGGCGAGCCTGGCGGGAGTGAACGAACTCGCGCTGCTGGCCCTCGCGGGCGCGGTGGGCGTCGCCGTGGGCGGGGCGCGCTCCGTGGCCCGGCCATCCGAAAGATCTGCCGCCTCCCCGCCGGAGCCGTTCCCCTCCGCGGCTCCCCTCGCGCTCGCCGCGGCTGCCGCCGCCCCGGCCGGTTTCGCGCTGGGGCCGATGTTCGTCGCGTTCCTCAAGATCGGCTCCGTGCTGTTCGGGAGCGGCTACGTGCTGGTCGCCTTCCTGCGGGCGGATTTCGTGGAGCGCCTCGGCTGGCTCGGCGAGCGCCAGCTCCTCGACGCCGTGGCGGTGGGTCAGGTCACCCCGGGACCGCTCCTCACCACCGCGACCTTCATCGGCTACCTGCTCGGGGGGCTTCCGGGCGCGGGGCTCGCGACGGTCGGCATCTTCCTCCCCGCGTTCGTGTTCGTCGCGCTGAGCGCGCCGTGGATCCCGCGCCTGCGCCGGTCGCGCGCGGCGGGCGCCGTGCTCGACGGCCTGGTCGCCGGCTCGCTCGCGCTGATGGCGGCCGCCACCGTGGGATTCGCGCGTCTCCTCGCCGGGGATCCGTTCGGGATCGCGCTCGCGCTCGCGGCCGCGGCGCTGCTCTTCGCGGCGCGCGTGAACCCCGGGTGGGTCATCCTCGGCGCCGGCCTGGCGGGCACGCTCGCGGGCCTCCTCCGCGCGTGATCCTTCCGGCGCCGGAAGCGCGACGGCCACCTCGTTGGAGGTGGCCGTCGGAGCAACGCATTCCGGCCGCTCGCCGGTCACTCCATGTCAGCGATACAGCGACTTGATGCGGCCCCAGCTCTTCCTCGCCGTCGGGGTCGGGTTGCTGAGCTGCAGGAAACCGCGGATCTCGCCTCCCGGGAACACGGTCGAGTGCACGTTGAAATACGCCTTGCCGTTGGCGATGGCCTGGAACAGGGCCGTCTCCGCGCTGGCGGTGGTCCCGCCGTTGGCGGTCACGAAGCTCGGGTTGTAGCTGCCCGCGTCCGTCATGTCGTAGGTGTGGTCGTAGACGCCCGAGGTCACGCCCGAGGGGAACCCGAGGAAAGTCGGCGTGCGGGTGGCGACGCCCGCGGTTCCCGTGCCGGCCACCGTCGTGGGTCCGTGGATGTGGCAGTTGGTCGTGGTGCCCACCAGCCCGGTGAAACTCGCCTGGACGCGCATCGTGTGCGCGACGGGGTCGATGTCCACCTGCGCGTTGCCGATGCCCGGCGACGCGTTGGGGGGAGACTCGTTGGGTCCGCTGAGGCTCGCCGTGTAAACGGTGACCGCGGCTCCCGCGACGGCGGTGAGCGCGCATCCGGCGGCGACGGCGAGCGCCGCGGCGAGGCGGACGGGGCGAAGCGCGGGGTGACGAAGGGGCATGGGGGATACCTCGAGTGAAGGGGACTGCCGGTTCCGGCATCGCGGGCGCTGGGTGCGCCCGACCCGCCCAAGGTAAGCCCGGGTCCGTTCGGGGCCGAGCACTTCCTTCACGCGGCGGGTCCCCGGATAGACGGGCTAAACCCGTGCCCCGGACCCGCAGGCCGGTTCGTGGCCTACGGTTGCGTCCCCGGATCCGCGGTCCGGGCGTAGCGCGGGTCGCGCCCCTCACCCTTGCCGGGCCAATCGATTTCCGGATTGAGCCACTCGATCAGGGCCGCGTAGCCCAGGCTCTCCGCGTCGTGCCGGAGGTAGCCGCTCACCACCGCCATCACCTCGAACCCGTGCCGGAGCTGGAACGACAGCGTGGGGTCGCGAAGCTCCCCGCGCACGACCCGCTGCACGTACTCCTCGGGGGTCCACTTTCCCGCGTGCCGCTGGTATCCGCGCAGGCGGGCGGCGGCGCGAATGCGCCACAGGCCGAGCCGGCGCGCGAGGTCGAAGCGCGCCTGGTAGAGCCGCGACCCGACGCCGCGGCGCTGCAGGTTGGGCCGGACCAGGACCTCGGCCCCGTAGAGCGTGTGCCCGGCCGGGTTGTGGTTGGCGAACGTTCCGTTGGCCGTGAAGTCGCGCCAGCTTCCGGAGGCGTCGTAGTCCGACCAGAGGAGCACGAGGCTGGCCGCCATGCCCAGCACGCGGCCTCCCTCCCGCTCCACAGCCACGAACTGCCCCTCGGGGAACACGCGCAGGTGCGACTCCAGCTGCCCGGCCTGCCACGGAGGACTCTCCGGGTAGACCTCGAGGCACATTTCGATGATTCCCGGAAAGTCCTCGGGCCGCGTGGGGCGCACGACCACGCTGGCGAGTCGAGGGGTCACAGCGTGACCACCGACACGCTCGCCGCGACCTCCGCCGTGTGCTGGCTGTCGCGAAGCGGCAGCACGGTGCCGTCCTCGCGGGTCTCGGCGATGGTGCGCAGGTTGAGCTCGCCGATCACCATCATCTCCTGGTTCGCGACGCCCTCGGCCAGGATGCCGTCGCGCGAGAAGGCGAAGTCGCTCGGGGTGAGGATCGAGGCCTGCCCGTAGTTCAGCGACACGGCCGGCACCATGGGTAGCGAGCCCACCAGCGGGGAGTGGATGCAGTAGAGCTGGTTCTCGATGGCGCGGGCGTGGGCGCAGTAGCGGACGCGCAGGAAGCCCTGGCGGTCGTCGGTGCAGCTCGGCACCACGAGGATGAAGGCGCCCGCCCGGGCCGCGACCCGCGCCAGCTCGGGAAACTCGACGTCGTAGCAGATCTGGAGCGACACCAGCCCGAACTCGGTCTGGAACAGGGTGAGCCCGCGCCGCGCGGAGACCTTCCACTCCTCCTTCTCGAAGCGCGTCATGTGCAGCTTGCCCTGCACCCCGTGCTCGCCGGAGGGCGCGAAGAGGTAGCTGTCGTTGAAGACCTCGGCGCCGTCGGCGGAGACGTCGGGGATCGTGCCGGCCGCGATGTACATGCCGTGCTTGCGCGCGAGCCCGCTCATGAGCTCGACGAAGCGCGGCACCTGCCCGGCGAGGTCGCGGATCTGCACGGGGATCGGCCGCTTCACGTCGCCGAGGGTGAGGAGCTGGACGGTGAAGTACTCCGGGAACACCACCAGCTGGCACGCGTACTCGCGGGCGGTCTGGACCAGCGAGCCGACCTGGTCGGCGAACTGCTCGAAGGACTCGACCGGACGCACGAAGTACTGGAGCGAGGCGACCCGGATGCGGTCCATGTCAGGCCAGCCTCACGACGAGGACCGAACAGGAAGCGCGGCGCAGCACCGATTCGGCGACGCTGCCGAGCGCGAAGCGCGTGAGGCCCGATCGCCCGTGCGTGCCCAGCACCAGCAGGTCGGCCTCGAGTTCGGCGCGCGCGGCGAGGATCTCGTCCGAGGCGAGCCCGACGCGCAGCTTCGCCCCCGCCGCGGCCGGAAACTCGCGGGCGGTCTCGGCGAGGCGCCGCTCCGCCTCCTGGCGGTGCGCGTCGTACACCTCGCTGGAGGCGGAGACCGCGTAGCCCTCGACCGAGACGGTCATGGGGATGAACAGGTCGAGCACGTGCACGATGCCGAGCGGGACGCCGCGCCGCTTCGCTTCGGCGGCGCCCGCGGCGATGGCGGGCAGCGAGGGATCCGAGAAGTCGGTCGCGGCGAGCACCGGCCCGCCCGCGAGCGGACGCGCCACCAGCACCGGGCAGGAGGCGTGGCGGACCACCCGTTCGGCGACGCCACCGAGCGAGGTGCCCGACGCCTCGGAGTCGGCGCCGACCACGATCAGGCTGGCGCCGGCCTCGGCGGCCGCCGCGAGGATTCCGGCGTGGGGCGTCCCCGACTCGAGCCGGAGCGGTGGGGCCTTGGCGCCTGCCAGCGCGCGCTGGACCTGGCTCTCGTACAGCCGGAGGGCGGCCGCGCGCATCGAGTCCCCGGTGGCGCGGTCGAGCTCCTGCAGGTGCGGGAAGACCGGCCGCGGGCGCAGGATCTCGGGGAGGACGTGGAGCGGAACGAAGGCGCGGGAGGTGGCGCGGGCGATCTCGATGCCCTGGCGGAGCGCTTCGTCGGATCCGGCATCGAGGGCCGTCGCGATCAGGATGGGTCCGGGGGGGATCGGCATGCTGCCTCCTCGGAGGGATCGTGAAGGGATCGGTGACTTTCGCGCATCCTACCTCATCCCCCGGCCGCTCCCGATCGGAGGCGGCCGGCCCGCCCCGGGGGTGTCCTTCTAAGGAGCCGCCCGGCGCGTGTATGGTGCCGCGGCGCGGGCCGCCACGCGGGCGTTCCCGGCGCGCGGGCGCCGGCGCCACGCCCCGCGACCCATCCCACCGGGGACCCTCATGACGCTTCCTCCCGAGCTCGGCTACGTCGGCGTGCTCTTCGCCCTGTTCGTGATCCCGCGCGCGCTGCAGCGGTTTCGGATCCCGGCCGCCATCACCAGCCTCGCGCTCGGGGCGATCGGGGGCCTCGGCTTCGGCCTCTTCCAGCACGACACCACGATCCACCTGCTCTCGGCGTTCGGGATCGTCGCCCTGTTCCTCTTCGCGGGGCTCGACGTGGACACCCGGGAGCTGCGCGGCAACGCGCTGGTGCTGATCCAGCACCTCGCCGTCCGCAGCGCGCTGCTCGTCGCGGTCGCGTTCGCCCTCTACCGGTTCCTGGACCTGCCGCCGCGCATGGCCACCCTGCTGGCCCTCGCCCTGCTCACGCCCTCCACGGGCTTCATCCTCGACTCGATCGACCAGATGGGCCTCGCCGGTGCCGAGAAGCGCTGGGTCAAGGTCAAGGCGATCGCCACCGAACTCCTCGCCCTGCTGGTGATGTTCGTCACGCTCCAGTCCACGACCGTGGAGCGCATGGGGGTTTCGCTCGCGGTCCTCGCCGGGATGATCGTGCTCCTCCCCATCGTGTTCCGGGCCTTCGCGTCGCTGGTCGTGCCGTTCGCGCCGCGGTCGGAGTTCGCCTTCCTCGTGATGATCGCGGTGGCCTGTGCGTTTGTGACTCGCGAGCTCGGGGTGTATTACCTCGTGGGTGCCTTCGTCGTGGGGATGGCCGCCCAGCGGTTCCGCGAGCGGCTCCCGGCGCTGGCGTCGGAGCAGCTGATCCACGCGGTCGAGATGTTCTCGACCTTCTTCGTGCCCTTCTACTTCTTCAGCGCCGGTCTCAACCTGCGCCGGGAGGATCTCGACCTGTCGTCGCTCGCCTACGGAGGAGCCTTCCTGCTGCTGATCGTTCCGCTCCGGGTCGGGGCGGTGTTGATCCACCGCCGGCTGGCCCTCAAGGAACCGGCACGCACCGGGACCCGCATCGCGGTCGCGATGCTGCCGACGCTGGTCTTCGGCCTGGTGATCGCGGAAATCCTTCGCGACCGCTTCGGCGCCCCGCCGGCGATCGTCGGCGGCGTGATCCTCTACACGCTGGCGACCACCCTGATCCCCGGCGTGTTCTTCCGCCGCCCCGTTCCCGAGTACCTCGAGCCCCACGCTCCCGAGCTCGAGGTGCCGGCGCCGGTCGCGGCCCCGGAGCCCGAAACCTCGTGAGCGCGCCGCCGCGCTGGGAGGCGCTGCGCGAGGATCTCGCCGCGCTGCACGGCGCGGCCCTCGCGGCGGCGGATCCCGGCGCGGCGGTCGCGCGCTCGCTCGCGCTCGAACGCGGCGGGCTGCGCGCGGGCGGGCGGGTCCTGCCGCTGGCGCCCGGGGCCCGCGTCCACCTGGTCGCGTTCGGCAAGGCGTCGCTCGGCATGGCGCGGGCCGCGGTCGCGGCGATCGGCCCGCGGCTCGCGCGCGGCGTGATCGCCCACCCGCATTCGGCCGAGGACGCGGGGGGCTGGCCGGACACGGTGGTTCGCGTCGGCGCCGCGCATCCGCTTCCCGACGAGGGCAGCCTGCGGGCCGGCGAGGCGGCGCTGTCGGTGCTCGGGGAAATCCCCGAGGGCGACGTCGGCCTGGTGCTGGTCTCGGGGGGCGGCTCCGCGCTGCTCGAGGCGCTCCGCCCCGGGATCGGGCTCGGCGCGCTCCGCGCCGTCACCCGGGCGTTGATGCACGCGGGCGCCGACATCGTCGAGCTGAACACGGTGCGGCGCGCCCTCTCGCGCACCAAGGCCGGGGGCCTCTCGCGCGCGGCGGGCGCGGCCCCGCTCGCGAGCCTGATCCTCTCGGACGTGGTCGGCGATCCGCTCGAGTCCATCGCCTCGGGCCCCACGATTCCCGCGAGCCCGCCGATCGCGGCGGCGCGCGAGGTGCTGGAGCGGCGCAGCCTCGCGGCGCAATTCCCGGAGGTGGGCTCCGCGCTCGCCGGGGCCGGCGGAGGGGAATCGGCGGGCCCCGGGGGTGAGCGCGTGCCGGTGGTGGTCGGCTCCAACCGGGTCGCCGCCGAGGCGCTGCTGGCGGTGGCGCGCGCGCGCGGCTTCCACGCGCTGCTGCTCACCGACCGCATGCAGGGCGAGGCGCGCGAGGTGGGCCGGCTCGCGGGCGCGATCGCGCGGGGCATGCGGGAGACCGGCATTCCCTGCCCCGTCCCGGGCTGCCTCGTGATGGGCGGCGAAACCACGGTCACGGTGCGCGGCGAGGGCCGCGGCGGCCGCAACCTCGAACTCGCCCTCGGCGCGGCCGTCTCGCTCGCGGGCGCCGGGCGGACCGCGGTCTTCAGCTTCGCCACCGACGGGATGGACGGGTCGAGCGGCGCGGCCGGGGCGATCGCGACCGGGGAAACGCTCGCGCGCGCCGCAGCCATCAGGCTCGACGCCGCGCGGGCCTTCGAGGCGAGCGACACGGCGCCGTTCTTCGAAGCCCTCGGCGACCTGTGGGTGACGGGGCTCAGCGGCACCAACGTCAACGACCTGGTCGTCGCGCTCACCTACCCCTGATCGCGGGGCGGCCCGCGGCGCCCCGGCCGCGCCTCGCGAACCCGGGCGCTCCGGCGCGGAGCGCCGTCAGGTTCCGAGGAAGGCGAGCACCGCTTCGCGGAATCCCTCGGGCCCGGCGCCTTCCGTGAAGCGGGCGCGCGGCAGCGCGTCCCGGAGCTCGGGAGCGTGCGAGCCGTCCGGGCGGGCGACGACGGCCGCGTGGTCGGCGGCCTGCAGGAGCTCGAGGTCGTTGGGGCCGTCGCCGAGGGCGAGCGATTCGGGGCGCTCCCCCTCCGGGCCCCACGCGGCGAGCAGCGCGCGGGCGGCCTCGCCCTTGCTGCCCGCTCCCATCAGGTGGTGGAAGCGCCCGCCGCGCGTGACGCGGAGGCCGTGCCCCGCGGCCAGCGAGGCGAGCCGCTCCTCCTCGCCGGGCGCGAGCGGGCGGGCCGGAACGAACGGCTCGTCGTGTTCCCGCGCGGCCGAGCGCGCCGCCTCCTCGCGGGTGAGCCCGGTCACCCCGCGGATCGCCTCGAGGTCCATGTCGCCGAAGCCCCGCAGCGGGACGCCGAGCGCGCCCTCGATCCCGCGCAGCGCGGCGCGCAGCCGCGCGTAGGGCGCGCCGAAGCGCACCACGTCGAGACCCGCCTCGCGCGTCGCGCCCGCGGGCGGCCGCGGCGTGGTTCCCGGGGGCACGAACAGCGCGCCGCCGTTCTCGCTGATGAACGGCCCCGCGAGCCGGAGGCGCTCGCGCCACGCCTCGATCTCCGCCCGGGTCTTGCTGCTCGCGATCACCAGCGGCACGCCGCGGTCGGCCAGCGCCCGCAGCGCGTCCCGCGCCGGGCGCCAGTCGTAGTCCTCGTGGCGCAGCAGCGTGCCGTCGAGGTCGGTGAAGACCACGCGGGGCCGGCCCACTCAGTCGTTGTCCGCGTCCACCGCCTCGCGGAAGCGCGGCAGGAAGTCCGGGATCGCGGCGGTCACCCGGTTCCAGTTGGGGAGCCCGGTGAGGGCCAGCGGGGCGCGCTCGAATTCGTCGCATCCCCGGTCGAGCGCCCCCGAGAACACCTCGATGGCGAGCTGCTCGGAGTGGCGGTCGAACAGCAGGCCGTTGGTGATCGCGTCGTCGTGGTAGCTCCGGATCGCGTCCTGCGCCTGCCTCAGGTAGTTGACCTTGAGCGTGGCGTAGAAGCCCTGCCCGAACACCACGCCCTCCATGGCGAGGGTGCGCAGCAGCGACTTGCAGATGTCTTCGGCCATGCGGTTGAGCCCGGCCGAAGCGTCGTCCTGCGAGAGCTCCTGGTGCTTGTGGTCGTAGGTCTCGGCGACGTCCACCTGGCACACCCGCCGCAGCGAGGTGTTGCGGTACACCTCGGCGAGCATGCCGATCTCGAGTCCCCAGTCGCCGGGAATCCGGATGTTGCGCGCCAGGTCGATCTGCATCGCGAACTCGCCCGAGAGCGGGTAGCGGAAGCTGTCGAGGTAGCGCAGGAACGGGCGAGGGCCCGCGAGCTGGAGCAGCGCGCGCACCATCGGCGTGAGGAACAGGCGGGTGACCCGCCCGTGCAGCCGGTCGGTGACCCGGGCGTAGTAACCCTTCGCGTACTCGTAGCCCATCGTCGGGTTCACGACCGGGTAGCACAGCGGGTCGAGCAGGGTGCGGTCGTACGAGGCGACGTCCGCGTCGTGGAGCGCCACCGCCTTGGCCCGGTCCCCCGCCAGCACGTAGCCGAGCGAGAGCCAGCTCGCCCGTCCCTTGCCGGGCGGCCCGATGTCGAGCCGGTTCTCGAGCAGCATGCGGATGAAGCCCTGGACCGCGTCGCCCTCGATCCAGATCAGGCGGGCGCGCGGGCCGAGCGGCGCGAAGAAGCGCCGCGCCCGATCGAACTGGTGGCGGTCCGCCCGGCCGATCGGGATCACGATCTCGTGGAGGTATTCGACCTCGCGGAGCACGTCCACGATCCGGCCGATCGCCGGGCGTTCCAGCTCGGTGATCAGGCAGGGAATCACCAGCGACACGGGATGGGTGCGGACGTGGCGGCCCAGCTCCCCCGCGAGGCGCGCGGGCGGGGCGTGGCCGAGCCGGTGCAGCGTCGTGATGACGCCGTTCTGGAAGAAGTCGCTCATGGGCGGGCCTCCCGGCTAGAGATGGGAAAGGGTGTCGTGCTCGTCGCCGCGCGCCTCGCGGGTCATGCGCTCGAGCGACTGGCGGGCCAGTTCCTGTCCGGCGAGCCCGTAGGCCAGCGCCGCCGCGAACACGCCGCCGCCGAGCAGGATCGCCAGCACCACCAGCGCGATGTCTCGCCCGAACCCGAGGTTCTCGAGCGCCAGCGCGGCGAAGAACACGCCCACCAGCAGCCGTACGCCGCCCTCCAGCCAGCGCGCGCCCTTCACCTGGGCATTCACCGACCAGATCAGCACGCTGCGGCCCGCGAAGGCGCTCACCGCGTAGCCCACCACCAGCAGCAGCAGCCCGGCGACCAGGCGGGGCAGGTAGGTCACCATCGCGCCGATCACCACGTCGGTGGCCTCGGCGCTGAGGATCGAGAGCGCCCCGAGCAGCGTGAGGATCACGATCAGCCAGCGGAACAGCTGGCCCACCAGCACCGACGGCTGGTGCCGGAGTCCGGCGCGCCGCAGGGAATCGAACACCTTCGGGCGCTGTGCCAGCCGGTCGAACCCGGTGAGGCCGAGCAGCCAGCGGACGAGGGCCTCGACGAGCCACGCCAGCAGCAGCCCCGAGACCAGCACGATGGCGATCGCGAGCAGCACCGGCAGCAGGCTCTGGCCACGCTCGAGGAACCGGGCGAGCGGATCCCAGATGGTTCCGTAGATGGCGATCATTTCAGCATCCTCCCTTCACGCCACGCGGCGACGAATTGGGGTTTGAACGTTTCGAATCGAACGCACAGCGCATCCAGCTCGGCTTCGACCTGCGCGGAGTCGAACGAGGCCGCCTGGTTGACCCAGGAGGCGGTGCGCCCCAGGTAGAGGGGCGTGAGGCTTCGCAGCAGGTGCTCGGGATTCATGCGGCGCTGGTGGTGGGCGAGCACGAACGAATGCACCGTCCGCACCCACAGGTCCACGGGCATGTCGAACGTCGCGGGGGACTGTCCGGCGAGCCGGCCGAGCGCGGCGCGGGTCGCGTCGTCCACGAACTGCGCGTAGATCGGGTCGAAGTCGCGCACGCCCTGGTCGAACGCGTGCACCATGCGGGAGACGTCCACGGCGACCGGCTCGAGACCCACCTCGTAGCGGAACCCGAACTCGGGAACCGCCTCCGAGCCTTCGATCGGGAAGCAGCGGTCGGCGTGCGACTCGATCTGCGCGAACAGCGCGCTCGAGACCTGGGCGAGCATCGTGCTCAGGTGCGCGCCGGGGTCCTTGGCGTCGTGGATCTTGGCCCCGAGGTACGACTGGCAGACCTTGAAGTCGCCCACCAGCGCGGTGGTCGTCATCCAGATGTCGATGCCGAAGCGCGCCACGTCGCCGTCCCAGACCGGGTGTTCGAGGTAGTGCGTGGCGAGGCGCCCCGAGAATCCGAAGTCGCCGCCGATCGGCTGCCGGACGCGCCGCCCGTAGAGCGAGCGCACCAGCGGGTAGACGATCGAGTTGGTGATCGTCCCGTCGTACTTGTGGCGCGAGTAGAGCGGGCACGCGTAGTCGTAGCCCTCCTCGAGCACCGGCCCGATCAGCAGCTGGATCCACTCGGGCGTGATGCTGCGGAGGTCGGAATCCACCACCGCGCACGCCCGCGCCCCGAGCCGGTGCGCGATCTCGAACACGGTGCGGAACGCGCTGCCCTTTCCCGGAATGCCCTGGTAGGCGGTGATGACCTTCCGGAGCTGCCGCTCGGGCTGGGTCACGAGGATGGCGCGGGCGGACCGGAGCTCCACTCCCGCCACCACGCCGGGGGTCCCGTCGGAGGAGCCTCCGTCGGAATTCACCAGCACCGCCCGCTGGTCCGGGAAGTACTTGGCGAGCCCGGCGGTCACGGCGTGCACCACGTGGGCGATGGTGCGGGCGTTGTTGAACGATGGAATGCCCACCACGAGGTCGGCCCTCTCGATCGCGTCGATCTGGCGTTTCACGTCCTCGCGCAGGATGGTCGGTGCCGTCATCGGATCGTCTCCTCCGCGGGTTTCGGGTTGAACTCGAGGCGCGCGCCGTCGGCGGCGCCGAACCAGTGCTGGCGCTCCCGGGGCCAGCGCATCCACAGCCGTTCGGGCCACTCCCCCGGCTCGACGAGCGCCCGGGTGGTCTCGCCCCCGGCGTCGAGCGTGAGCAGGGTGCGCGCCCCGAGCGGTTCCGCCACGGCGAGCCGCGCCGGCCAGCCGTCCGGGAGCGGTTCGCGCGACACCTCGACGTCCTCGGGACGGATGCCGGCCAGCAGCTCGCCCGGCACGCCGGCGCCGGGCGGGAGCGGCAGCGTCACGCCCCGGCACGCGAGGCGGCCGGCCTCGGCCCTTCCGCGCCACAACGTCATGCGCGGGCTGCCCACGAAGGTGGCGACGAACGCGTCGGCGGGCCGCCGGTAGATCTCGAGCGGCGCCCCGCGCTGCAGGATCCGGCCGGCGCGCATCACGATCAGGTCGTCCGAGAGGCTCATCGCCTCGGTCTGGTCGTGCGTCACGTAGATCACGGTGGCCCCCACGCGGGAGAACAGGGACTTGAGCTCGGCGCGCATGCCCTCCCGCAGCAACGCGTCGAGATTGGAGAGCGGCTCGTCGAGCAGGTAGAGGCGCGGCCGTCGCACCAGGGCGCGGCCCAGAGCCACCCGCTGCTGCT
>CAZIVR010000070.1:0-20127 GCA_964542745.1 uncultured bacterium | reverse complement strand
GAACCCGCGGCCGCGCGCGTCGCCGAACGCCCAGATCAGGTCCATGGTGCGCTGGAAGCCGAACATCGAGTAGAAGATGTAGAAGGGGATCATCGGCTCGCCGTGCGTCGAGTAGCTGGTGCCGGCGGCGGTGAAGCTCGCCATCGAGCCGTCCTCGGTGATGCCCTCCTCGAGCAGCTGGCCGTCCTTCTTCTCCGTGTAGGAGAGCACCAGCTTGGAGTCCACCGGGTCGTACTTCTGCCCGAACGGCTGGTAGATCCCGACCTCGCGGAACAGCACCTCCATGCCGAAGGTGCGCGCCTCGTCCGGAATGATCGGCACCACGCGCTTGCCGTAGTCCGAATCGCGCAGCAGGTTGCGGAGCAGCTTGGCGAACACCATCGTGGTGGACACGAGCTGGCTCTCGCCGGTGCCGCCCTCGAACTCGGCGAAGGCCTTGGCCGCGGGTTCGGGCAGCGGCTTCGCGCGCACGATGCGCTTCGGCACGCATCCGCCGAGCGCCCTGCGGCGCTCGAGCAGGTAGCGCACCTCGGGGCTGTCGGGCCCCGGGTGGTAGTAGGGCGCGTCGGTCAGGTGCTTGTCGGAGATGGGCAGCTCGAGCCGGTCGCGGAACTTCTTGAGCTCCTCGACGTCGAGCTTCTTCTTCTGGTGGGTCATGTTGCGGGCCTCGGCGCCCGCGCCCAGCGTCCAGCCCTTCACGGTCTTGGCGAGGATCACGGTGGGGCGGCCCGCGGTCGAGGTGGCCGCCGCGTAGGCGGCGTAGACCTTCCGGTAGTCGTGGCCGCCGCGGCGCAGCCGCTGCAGCTCCGCGTCGCTCAGCCCCTCGACCATCTTGAGGGTGCGCGGGTCCTTGCCGAAGAAGTGCTCGCGGATGTACGCGCCGGTCTCGACCGAATAACGCTGCCACTCGCCGTCGAGCGTCTCGTTCATGATCTCGACCAGCGCGCCCTCGTAGTCGCGCGCCAGCAGCGCGTCCCACTCGCGCGCCCAGATCACCTTGATCACGTTCCAGCCGGCGCCGGTGAAGACCGCCTCCAGCTCCTGCACGATCTTGCCGTTGCCGCGCACCGGCCCGTCGAGGCGCTGCAGGTTGCAGTTGATCACGAAGGTGAGGTTGTCGAGGCCCTCGCGCGCGGCGAGCGTGAGCGCGCCGACCGCCTCGGGCTCGTCGGTCTCGCCGTCGCCGAGGAACGCCCACACGCGCGAACGCGACGTGTCGGCGATGCCGCGCGCGTGCAGGTAGCGGTTGAAGCGCGCCTGGTAGATGGCGTTGATGGGCCCGAGCCCCATCGAGACGGTCGGGAACTCCCAGAAGTCGGGCATGAGCCGCGGGTGGGGGTACGACGACAGGCCCGCCCCGCGCACGATCTCGCGCCGGAAGTGGTCGAGCTGCGACTCCGTGATGCGGCCCTCGAGGAAGGCGCGCGAGTAGATGCCCGGGGCGGCGTGGCCCTGGAAGTAGATCTGGTCGCCGGGGCCGTCGTCCTTGCCGCGGAAGAAGTGGTTGAAGCCCACCTCGTAGAGGCTCGCGGCCGAGGCGTAGGTGGAGAGGTGGCCGCCGAGGCCGTTGTAGCGGTTGTTGGCCCGGATCACCATGAGCGCCGCGTTCCAGCGGATGATGCGGCGGATGCGGAGCTCCATGGCCTCGTCGCCCGGGAACTCGGGCTCCTGCTCGGGCGAGATGGTGTTGATGTAGCGGGTCTGCACCAGCCCGGGCAGGCCGATCCGCAGCTGGCGGGCGCGCTTCAGGATCCGGCGCAGCAGCCAGTCGGCGCGCTCCGGGCCCTGGTTGCGGACCACGTCCTCGAGCGCGTCCATCCACTCCTGCGTCTCGGCGGGGTCGGCGTCGGGAAGCTGGCGCTTGAAGCCTTCGAGCAGGCTCAGGCGGAAGCCGTCCTGCTGGGGTGTGTCCACGTCGGGCCGGTCGGGCCGGGTCTCGGTGCTCATGGAATGCGGGTCCCCCTGTTGGGCAGATGGATTCTGCCGGCAGGATAGCGCAAACCCGCGGGGGAGAGGGGCCGGTGGGGCCGCCTTTCGTGGATTCCCGGGCTTCGCCCGTCTACACTCCCGCCGCGACCCGTATCCGCCCCGAGGAGGCCCCCGCCATGTCCGTGATGACCACGCCCGACACGCTCCTCCACCCGGCCCGCAAGGGGCCGCGCCCGATGACGCCCGAGGACCTGTGGGCGATCCCGCGCGTGGGCGCGCCGTCGCCGTCGAAGGACGGCGCGCGGCTCGCGGTGCCCGTCACCACCTACGACGTGGAGGCCAACGAGGGCCGCACCCGCATCTGGATCGTGCCCGCGGACGGATCCGGCGAACCGGTCGCGATGACCAGCGCCGACGTGTCGAGCTCGGAGCCGGCGTTCTCCCCGGACGGCCGCTTCCTCGCCTTCATCCGGAAGAGCGCCGCGACCGGGAACGACGGCAAGCCGGCGATGGGTGGCGGCAAGACGCAGCTCTGGATCCTCCCGCTCGAAGGGGGCGAGCCGCGCTGCGTGACGCGCCTGCCGCTCGGGGCCTTCGATCCCACCTGGCTCCCGGACGGTTCCGGGCTGATCGTGGTGGGCATGCTGCTGAAGGGCCACCTCACGATCGAGGCGACCGCGAAGGAGATGGAGCGGCGCGACAAGGACCCGGTCAAGGCGCACGTCACCGAGGACCGCGTCTACCGCTTCTGGGACCGATGGCTCACCACCGGCGAGGTGCCGCACCTCTTCCACGTGGACGCGGCGAGCGGCGCGACGCGCGACCTCACGCCGGATTCCACGCTGTGGTTCGACTTCATGGACCCTTCCGGCCAGTACGACCTCTCGCCCGACGGCAGGGAGATCGCCTTCGCCGGAACGCACCTCGCGGAGCCGAGCGGGTACCTGATCACCCACGTCTACACCGTGCCGGTGGCGGGCGGGCCGGTGAAGGACGTGACGCCCGACCATCCGGCGACGGACGCGCTCCCGCGCTACTCGCCCGACGGGAAGCGCCTCGTCTACGGCATGCAGGTGGACCCGCTCTTCTACGCCGACCGGGTGCGGATGACGGAGATGGATCGCGCGACCGGCGCGCACCGCGAGATCGCGCCGGACTGGAAGCTCTCGCCGTCGCACTGGTGCTTCGGGGACGACGGAACGCTTTACCTCGAGGCCGAGGACAACGCGCGCGTCGCGCTGTTCGCCCTGAAAGGCTCGGGCACGCCCTCGCGCATCGTCTACGGCGGCACCGTGTCGGGCGCGCGCGCCTCGGGCCGGCGAATCGTGTTCAACCGCCAGAACACGGCGGAACCCGCGGAGGTCTTCACCTGCGCGCCGGATGGCTCGGGAGTCGCGCGCCTCACGCGCTTCACCGAGGCCGCGACCTCGGCGTTCGCGACCGGCGAGGTGCGCGAGATGACGCTCGAGGGCGGCTACGGCCAGACCGTGCAGATGTACGTGGTGCTGCCGCCGGATCACCAGCCGGGGATGCGCTACCCGCTGCTCATGCAGGTGCACGGCGGCCCGCACGCGATCAGCGGCGACACCTTCTTCTACCGCTGGAACTCGCAGGCGTTCGCGGCCGCGGGCCGGGTGGTGGCGCTCATCAACTTCCAGGGCTCGACGTCGTGGGGGCAGGAGTTCGCGGCCAGCATCCTCGGCGCGTGGGGCGACCGGCCGCTCAAGGACACGATGGCCGCGGTGGACGCGCTGGTGGCGATGGGACTGGTGGACGAGAAGCGCATGGCGATGGCGGGCGGTTCCTACGGCGGCTACATGGCGTCGTGGATCGCGGCCAACACCGACCGCTTCCGCTGCATCATCAACCACGCGGGCGTGTTCGACCTCGCCCAGCAGTACGGGAGCGACGTCACCCAGGGCCGCAACCAGTCCATGGGCGGGGATCTCTGGGACGGGCAGGAGCGGGTGGACAGGTGGAACCCGGCGCGGCACAGCGTGGGCTTCAAGACGCCGATGCTGGTGATCCACGGTGAGCGCGACTTCCGCGTGCCGGTGGGGCACGCGCTCGAGTGCTACGGCATCCTCAAGGCCAAGGGCGTCCCGGCCCGGCTGGTGTACTTTCCGGACGAGAACCACTGGGTGCTGAAGCCGAAGAACTCGCTGCTCTGGTACCGCGAGTTCTTCGCGTGGCTCGGGCGCTGGCTGGGTTGAGCCGGCGTCGCCAGCCCCGGCCCCGCGCGTCTACTTTCCGGACGGGGTCGGGCGAGCCTTGAACGGGAACACCGGCGACGTGAGCTCCACCGCGAGGTCGAGCGTCTCGCCCGCGGTCTTGAGCTTCATTGGGCCCGAGTAGACGGCCCTGCCGTTGCGCCCGGCCGCCCCGCGCGCGGGCAGGTCGAGCCGGATCTCGAGCGGGCGGCCGGGAGCGATCACGCGCCACGTGGGCCCGGCCGCACCGCGGCCGGCCGGCGTCCATTCGGGGGGGAGCGCCGTGACGCCCGCGCGAGGCGCGGGCCGGATCGGCGCGCTCTCGAGGCGAAGCGCCGCCAGGTCCACGCGGGCTTCGCCGTTCGTATCCCCGGCGGCTTCGAGGCGAAGCACCACGCGGGCGGGCTCCCGGGAAGCCGGGGCAAGGGACGCGAGCACGCTCACGGTCAGCACCGGCCGTCGGCGGGCCGCGCTGCCCAATCGGCCGAGTTCGTTCATGACCCCCGCGAGCCAGGGATCGGCGGGCGGCCGGGTGCCGAGCAGGCGACGGGAGGACCCGCCGGATCGAAGCTCGATCGAGATCGTCGGCATGCCCGGAACCGGCGGCGGTCCGGACACGGCCGCCGGCATGCCCGCGAGCCGGGCGAGGAGCGGGTCGTCCGCGCCGAGCTCGAGACGGAAGACGCCCGCGGCCGAGCCGCCCGGTCCCTGCGCGAGCACCGCGGTGAGCGTGCGGCCCCGCAATCGGAACTCGGATCCGCTCACGCCGGGGCCGTCGTTCAGGAGGATGTCGGCGTCGAGCGGCGTCGCGGCCTCCACGCATCCGCCGGCCGGGAGCCCGACGGCGAGCGCGAGGAGTGAGGCCGCCAACCGGGTCCGCCCGCGCGCCCTCGCCGCGCTCACGCGCCGCGGGCTCAGGGGCGCTCCTCGACTTCGAACGACTGCTCGGGCGAGAACGCGCAGCCGCGCAGCCGGTGCCGGCCCGCGAGCCGATCCTCCCCCTCGTACGTCGCGAAACCGACCCTCATCAGGTGGCGTCCGGGTTCCAACTCCAACCGCGCCACGAACGCCATCGCACGGGACTCCCCGGGGCCTATCCAAAGGAGCGCACGATCGGACTCCTCCGCCGCGAAGAGCGGCGCGCCCGCCGGCTCGGGCGGCAGCGGGGTGACGCCGGGCTCCACGTAGGGCACGTGGGCCACGAGCAGCCGCAGGTGCTCGCCATCTTCGTCCTCGTTCTCCGCGAGGGGATTCCGAATCCAGTACCCCTCGCGGCCCCGGTTCCGGAACGTGACCTCGACGCGCGCCTCCTGCGTGCCGTGCCGGGGCGCGGCGGCGAGACGGAACTCGAGGGTCAGCGTCGCGAGCGGGTGTTCGCGGAGGTCGCGTGCGTAGCGATTGAGCTCGTTCATCAGGTCCAGGTAGGGCTCGAGCTGCGGCGGCGGGCCGCCGGCGACGCGCGTGAAGCGAGCGCCGTCGGCCACGGCATCGATCAGGATGCGCAGGTCGCTCGGCTCGAGGCGGGCGGGAGCCCGTTCCGCCAGGCAGGTCTCGAGCGCACGGAGCACGTTCGGCAGGCGGTCCGTCCCGAGCACGGCCTCGTAGCGCCCGATCTCCTCTCCGCTCGCCTCCCCGAAGGAGCGCAGCGTGGAGAGCGTCGCACGGCCGGAGCCGTCGAGCGTGAGGCGTTCCTGCCACCACTCGCCGCTCAGCGTCTGGCGCTCGATGGCGAAGCGCTTCCATTCCTCGGGGCCGCGCCCGACCACGCCGAGCGCCTCGCGGAACGACGGGGCGCCGCCGCTCACTTGCGGACCGCCTTGAAGGCGACCGTCTTCCCCGACTTCTTCTTGAAGAGCTTCGCGGCCAGCCGGGCGAAGGGCTTGTAGTGCCGGCGCTTGGTCTTGGTCAGGTTCTGGCCCATGATCGAATCCGCATCGATCCCGTTCACCGCGCCGTCGCCGTTGATCGTGGTGTCCACAGCGCCTCCCACGTATTCGTCGGGGTTGTCCATGTGATGGCCGGTCTCGTGCGCCGCGACGTCGCCGCCGCCGCCCATGAACCAGAGTCCGGCGTTCGACCGCTGCGCGCCGGGCGCGAGGATCACCACGTGGCTGTCGTAGCTCTTCACTTCCTTGAACGAGGCCTGAACGTCCACGCCGTAGCGGCAGCAGGTCGTCGTCTTGTCGGACTTGCACCCGTCACGGCGCAACCAGAACTTGTTCGACCACTTCTTGTGGATGTGCTTCACCCAGGCCGCACGTGAGGTGGAGTAGGGCGCCTTGTTGAAGTTGTAGTCCGCGAACTTCTCGGGCCACGACCCGCCGGGCGCCGAGGGCGAGACGTAGTCGGAGCCCTTCTTGTAGAAGCCGATCGCCTGATAGTTGGTCGCGTCGGGCGTGAAGCCGTCGGGGAGCGCGACCCACGCGCTGCCGTCCCAGTATTCGGCCGGCGTCATGGACATCCCGCTCGGACGCGCCCAGCGGTATCCGTCCCAGGGGCAGCCGCCCGCGGTGCCGGTGATCCCGGCCGCATTGAGGTTGACGTAGGTTCCGCCCCAGCCCTTGAGCGCCTTGATCTCGACCTTCACCTGGTTCTCGAACTTCACGATCTTCTGGGAGAACTCGGTGTGGTTCGTGAAGCCGCTCCAGGAGCGGTCTGCCGAGAAGGTTTCCTCGTCCGCCTCGGGCACCGACTTCACCTTCAACGTGGCGACGTTGCAGGGAGTCTCGGGATCGGCGGTCGTGGCTTCGAGGGTGACCGTTTCGAAGACCTCGGCCGGCGGGCCCGCCGCGAGGTGCGAAACATCCTGGACCTCCCACTCCATCTCGAACTTGCCGCTCTTGACCTCGACCTTGAGGGGCTTGAGCTTTTCGGATCGCAGCTCGCGGGTCCTGAAGGCGATCTGGATCTCGCCGTCCGGCAGGTTGGTCTCACCGCTCAGCTTGAGCTTGTCCCCGCACCATGCTTCCTCGACGCTCCACTTCAGGTTCCAGACGCCGCGCCCTTCGCCGACGACCAGCGTGTGGCGCTCGCCGGTGTGGGCGAACATCGAGCGCGGCGTGAACTCGGGGACGAACAGCTCGTCCCCCTCGAGCAGGGAGTTCGGATGCCCGCGCCTCGCGACGATCCCGGCGTTGGCGGGGTGATCGTAGATCCGGCGCCAGCCCAGGTGGCCCTGGGCTCGGGCCAGGCTGATCAGGCTCTCACCGGCCTTGAGCGTGCGCTTCGGCATGGGAACGAGAATGGGGAGGGAGGTTCGGAGCGTCAAGCCGGAACCGCGCCGGCAGCCGGCCGGTCCGCGCCGGCGATCGGGGTCCCGTCACTTCCGGTACGCGTCGATGTCGATCGTGATGAGATCGGGAATGTGCGTGTGCCCGATCACGAACACGTGCGGCGGCTTGAGCGTGCCGCGGGACTGGCGCCCGAGCCACACCTGCGCCTGTTCGCCGACGTACTCGGCGCGGTCGTGGATCGCGGCCCATTCGTCGGCGATCTTCTTGGCGATGTTGGTGAGCATGCCGCCGCCGCTGTTGTAGGCCTTGACCGTCGCCTTGTAGCCGGTGTCCGTGCCGTCGTAATTGTGCGGAATGCCCGCCGAGACGACGAAGCGCCCCTCCATGCGGTGTCCGTGCTCGATGAACACGCCGGGGCGCTCCACGAATCGGACGCGCGGCCGGAGCCCGGCCGCGGCGCAGACGGGCGGAAGGGCGAGGTAGTTGTCGTGGTTGCCGTAGAGGTAATGGAAGCGCCCCCCGAACGCCCGCTCGAGGGTCTCGAACGCGGTCATCGCCGGGTTCTTCCCGCCGGGCGCGTCCTTCTGGATCTCCTCGATCCACTTCTTGAGCTGTTCGATCGCCTTGTCCTCGGGCTTGGTCAGCTCGAGCACGCGGCCCTTGTCGTGGGCCTTGTCGGAGATGAGGAAGTAGGGCTCGCAGCCGACCCACAGGTCGTACGAGTCGCCGATCTGGAGCACCTCGAGGGAGTCGCGAAGCGGCGCGGGGACGGCGGCCAGCTTCCCGGCGAACTCGCTCAGGTGCGTCTCGGGACCGAAGTCGAATCCTTCGGGGTGCCAGTGTTCGCCGTGGGTCTTGCTCATCAGGTGGAGGTCGGGAATCACCACGTAGAGACGGTCCCAGTGAAAGTCGCCGTACGGCGCCCACCACGCGCTCGCCGACTTCACGACCTCGACGTGCTTCGCGAGCGGTGAGGCCGTGAGGAAGTCCACGTCGAGCCCCTTCTTGCGCTTCGGCGCGTTCGACTGGTTTCCGCCCGGGACGTACCGGCACAGCGAGACGTGACGTCCCCAGATCAGGCCGAAGTCCCGCGCCTTGGTGGACGAGCTGTCGATCCAGCGGCCGACGTCGAGGTGCAGGAACCGGCGCGTCGGCATCTGGAGCAGGTTCGGATTGTCCGCCTCCTTGCCGGGATCGGAGAGCGCCACGTAGGCGCGGGGCGGGAAGAAACGGAACTTCCCCAGCCGGCTCTCCTTGCTCTGGTCGGGTTCCGTCGGCTCGACGTAGTCGGAGAAGACGGTGACCTTCTCGCGGCGCTCGGAGGCCTCTTCGCCCAGGCCGAGCGGCGCGTCCAGCGAGTCGTCCTTCTTCTGGTCGAGCGGTTTCGGGCTCGGGGCCTTCTGCCTCTCGGCCAGCCGCTTGACCGTTTCCTCGTCGGCCAGCCCGTGGGCCGGCTCGATGCCGCAGGCCTGCTGGAATCCGACCAGCGCCGCGCGCAGGTCGGCCGAGTATTCGCCGTCGATCGGCCCGGAGTAACGGCCCAGGTTGCTGAGCAGCTTCTGCACCGAGCGGGTGGCCTGCTTCGTGTCGCCCGCGATGGGATCGAGGTTGCCGAGCATCAGCTCGGTCACTTCCGGATCGATCTTCCACAGCCCGAGCAGCTTCGCTTCGCGCAGCTCGAGTTGGGCCGATTTCGCGCCGTCCGGCACGCCCTCCACATCGATGATTCCGTCGGAGCCCGTCTTGCCGCTCGCGATCGCGCTGTCGGCGACGCTGAGTTTGTAGGTCCAGTTCTTGAGCGGTTCCCCGTCCGGGGCGTCGGCCGCCGGCGGGCCCATCAGGGTCACGCGCAGGTTCTTCTTCCACGTCTTGCGCTGGAACCGGTATTCGGCCCCCGTCTTCAGCTTCTCGACCTTGCGGGCGGGGTTCGGGATCTTGAGGCCGAATCCGGGCGGCAGGAGGTCGCCGTTCTCTCCCGACACGTCCTTCAGCTCCGGGTTGGCGTCGAGGATCGCGGCCCCCCCATCGTGAAACCCGTGGTCGCTCGCGATCTTCGAGAGGAAGTCGCCGTCCTTCACGAGGTAGGTCTTGGACATCGGCGTCGCTTCCTCCTAGAGCTTCTTCCAGGAGCCGCCGTCGAGGTCGGGGAACGTGAGTTCCACCTCGCCGGGTTTCAGGTTCTCGATCCGCACGTGGCCGTCCGCGTCCGTCTTCCCGGTCTGCCGTTTCTCGTCCGCGAGCTTCAGCTCCCAGCCCTGGTCCGCCACTCCCTCCTCGTCCTCGTCCACCAGTTCGAACTCGAGCGAGTCGGTGGCGACGATCGGCTCCGACGAGGACTTCCACGTGTCGCCGTCGCGCTCCACGAGCCTGAACTGGACCAGCCCGGGATCGATGTCGTCGAAGCGCGCGAGGCCCCTCGAGTCGGTCTTGCCGTTCTTCTTCGTTCCGTCGGGAAGCTGGGCCTCCCACTTCTCGTCCGCGAGGGCGTCCCCGTTTTCGTCGAGCACCTCGAACTCGACCCAGGTCTTGGTGGACTTGGGCTCCTCCTTCGGGGCCGGGCCCTTGGGCTCCGCCGGCACCACGAACACCGCCGGCTTCCACTGGCCGCGCGGCGCGCGCTCGACCAGCACCAGCTCGCCGGTCTCGAGGGCGCGCTCGATCGCGGGCCTCACGAACGCGTTGAGCTCGCGCTCGTCGAGCCACCCCCGGGCGCGCGGCGCCCCGGTGCTGAGCCAGGAGTAGGCCTCGATCACCTCGGCGCGGTGCTCGAGGTTCACGAGCCACGATCTCAGCCAGCTCGCGGCGAGCACCGGGCGCACCGGGGTGTCCCCGTCCTGGAGGCTGTCCCAGTAGACGAGTCGGTAGCGGGACGCGGCTTCACGCATGGCGCGCATTTTCGCAGCAGCGCGCGGCCAAGGGAAGCGGCCCCGCCGCCGGCCGGACGGGGCGGCGGCCCCGCCGCCTCAGGCGCGCCCGGCGTCCGCGTCCCGCTGGAGCACCGCCGCGAGGTGCGCGGCCGAGAACGTGAGCGCCAGCATCGTGCCCAGCGTGTGGGCGGCCGAGAGCGCAACCGGGTATTCGGGCGCCACGCCCGCGCGCGAGGCCGTCCACCATTCCCACGCGAGCGGCAGGCCGGTGCCGTTCGTCACCGCCAGCGACAGCGAGGCGATCAGCCCCAGCACGTAGTCGGGGCGGGGGCGCCACGGCGCCACCCGCCGCCAGTGGAGGGCCTGGTAGGCCGCGTAGGCCACGGTCAGCGCGAGGCCCGCGACCACGTGCAGCACGAGGCCGGGAGTGGCGCCGAAGGCGACGCGCGCGAAGAGGATGACGAGCCCGCCCACGGACTCGATGGCGAGCAGGACGGCGAGCGTGAGCAGCAGCGGCGCGCGCAGGCGGCGGGCGCGGGGATCGCGGGTCCGCCCGTTCAGAGCAGGTACCGCATCACGAACAGCGCTTCCCCGGACACGATGCTGACGGTCCACGTGGCGAGGAACGCCACCGTGTGCGCCGGGTGCTCGCGGAACCAGTACTTCCCGCCCTGCTGCCGGATCCACGCGGTCACCCCGATCACGACGAACCAGAGGTAGGCGACGAGCGAGATCATGCCGTGGGCCGCGAAGAACAGGCGCATTCCGGAACTCACCGGGTCGTGGCCGCTCGCCGCGCGCGCGGTGCGGTTCGCCATGTAGGCCACGTTGACCAGCGCCTCGAACAGCGCCACCGCGAGGAACAGCCACAGCGGGAAGGCGCGCCCGGTCCAGTTGCGCCGCACGACGTAGAGCACGCCGGCGGTGACGAACAGCTCGCTCACGGCCGAGAAGATGCTGAACGGGGGGATGTCCACGATCGGGGTCTCCGGTGGGGGTCGGTCGGGCCGCCACGTTACGTCCGGCGCGGGAGCTCCGCCAAGCCGGCCCCCTGCCGGGGCCGGTCGCCCCGGCGGCCCCGCGCGCGGGGGCCCGCCCGGGCCCGCCGCCCGCCCCGCGACCGGGTGCGCTAGAGTCCCCGGCCGTGGACCGCCAGTTCGTCGAGCTGCTCGCGCTCGGATTCCAGGCCTGCTTCACGCTGCTGCAGGCCCTCGTCTACCTCGGGCTGTGGGTGCGCCAGAGGCGCCCCTTCTTCGCGACCTGGGCGTGGGCCTGGGGGCTCTACGCGGTGCGGCTGGTCCTGATCGCGGCCTTCATCCCTTCGCGCCACGAGGCCTGGCTGTTCGCCCACGAGGCGGTCACGTGGATGAGCTCGCTGCTGCTGCTGCTCGCCGCGCTCCAGTTCTCGCGGGGCGTGGAGTGGCGCCCGTCCTTCGCGTGGTTCGGCGTCGCCTCGGTGGCGTGGGCGGCGATCGCGATCTTCGGGATCCACAGCATGGCGGTGGCGGGCATCACCTCGGTCGTGATGCTGGCCGGGGTGACGCTGTGGACCGGCGTGGTCTTCTGGCGCCACCGCCGCGTGGCGCGCTCGGGAGGGGCCACCCTGCTGGCGGTGACGTTCGTGCTGTGGGGGCTCCACCGGCTCGACTACCCGCTGCTCCGCCCGCTCGGCAGCGGGGTGCTGTTCGGGGTGTTCGCGGACGTGCTCTTGATCGCCACCGCCGGGCTCGGCACCCTGTTCCTCGTGCTCACCGAGGGACGCCGCGCGCTGGAGGCCCGCACCGCGCAGCTCGAACAGCTGACCGCGCTGCTGCTCCGCAGCCAGGAGGACGAGCGCCGGCGCATCGCGCGCGAGCTGCACGACGAGGCCGGGCAGGTGCTGACCGCGGTCAAGATCGAGCTCGATCTCGAGGGCCGCCGCGAGGCCAGCGAGATGGTGGGCCGGGCGCTCGCGCAGGTGCGCGACCTGAGCAACCTGCTGCGGCCGACCGTGCTCGACGACCTCGGGCTGCTGCCCGCGCTGCGCGCCCTCGCCGACGACTTCGGGCGCCGCGCGCGGATCGAGGTGCGGCTCGACGCGCCGGAGGGGGCCCCCGCGCTGCCGCACGACGCGGAGGTCGCCATCTACCGGGTGGTCCAGGAGGCGCTCACCAACGTGGCGCGGCACGCGGAGGCGCGGGGCGTGGCGGTGCGCTTCTCCGCGGAGCCCGGCTGGGTGCGGGTGCGGATCGAGGACGACGGGCGCGGGCTGCGGGGCGAGTTGCGGCCGCACCTCGGGCTGCTGGGCATGCGCGAGCGCGTCACGGCGCTGGGCGGGACCCTCACCGTGGAGAGTGCCGCCGGCCGGGGCCTGCGCGTCGAGGCCGCGATCCCGAGGGCGGCGGCATGAGCGCGGCCCCCACGACCCGCGTGCTGCTCGCCGACGACCACACCCTGGTGCGCGCCGGCGTGCGGCGCATCCTCGAAGCCCACCCGGGGATCGAGGTGGTCGGCGAGGTCGCCGACGGCGCCGCCGCGATCGCGGCCCTCGCGCGCGACCCGGCCGACGTGCTGGTGCTCGACCTCTCGATGCCGGGGATGGACGGCTTCGAGACCCTGCGCCGCCTGCGGACCGCCGCGCCCGGCGTGCAGGTGCTGGTGCTCAGCATGCACGCCGACGCCCAGTACGTGGCGCGCGCGGTGCGCGAGGGCGCGAGCGGTTACCTGCTCAAGGACTCCGCGGTGCAGGACCTGGTGCGCGCCATCGAGACGGTGCGGTCGGGCGGCGTCTACTACAGCCCCGAGGTGCAGCGCGAGCTGACCGAGATGGTGCGGGGCCGGGCACCCGTGCCCGGCCCGTTGGACGAGCTGACGGCGCGCGAGCGCGAGGTGCTGCGCTGCATCGCCGAGGGTCTCGCCACCCGGGACATCGCCGAGAAGTTCGGCATCAGCGCGCGCACCGTCGAGTCGCACCGCGCGAACCTGATGCGCAAGCTGACGGTGCATTCGGTGGCGCAGCTGGTGCGCATCGCGATCCGCGAGGGGCTGGTCGGGCCGGCCTGACGCGGCGCGGCCTCCGGGCTCCCGCCCGCCCGGATGGTTCCCGCGGAGTACGTAGTCCTACGGACCCGTCTCCGTGCTTGTCCCCATTGGGCGCGGCCCGCGAACGGCCTAGGGTGGATTCGTCTCTGCCCCGCACCGCGGGTGATCGTGGCGGGTGAGGGGGTCCCAACGGGGGAGGAAAGGCCATGAACGCATCGCACTCGACGTCCCGCGGGCTCCGGCTCGCGGTCCTGGCGGCGGCCCTGCTCGGCGCGGCCGCGCTGAACCCGTCCGCCGCTTCGGCCGAGGAGTCCGCGGCCGCCACCGGTTCCGCGTTCGGCATGCTGTCGGCCGACGCCGACACCGCGCGCCCGGTGCTGTTCGTCAAGCAGTTCCTCGTGACCGGCTCGCGCTACCCGCGCGCCTACTACGAATCGCCGCAGGCGCTCTCGTTCCTGTCGCGGCGCCAGATCCGCGAGGCCCTGCCCACGGTGCCGGGCGATGTGCTGGCGCAGATCCCGGGCGTGGACAACAGCAAGGACAGCCCGTGGGAGCAGCGCCCCGTGGTGCGCGGGCTCTCGGGCCAGCGCGTGCTGGTGCTCATGGACGGAAGCCCCATGAACAGCGCGCGCGGCAACGGGCCGCATCCGTCGCTGGTGGACCCCTCGCAGATCGACCGCATCGAGGTGGTGCGCGGGCCTTCCTCGGTGTCGTACGGCTCGGACGCCATCGGCGGCGCGATCAACATCATCACGCGGCAGGCCCTGCCCGGCACCGGGCGCTCCCTGAACGGCGGGCTCACGATCTCGGGTTCGAGCGCCGAGAACCTGCGCTCGGTGGTGGGCGAGCTGAGCCCGCGCCTCGGGCGCTTCTCGGCGTTTGTCTCGGGCGGGGCGCGCGACGCCGACGACTTCAAGTCCCCGAACGGAACGGTCGCGAACTCGGCGTTCCACGACTACAACTGGCTCGCCAACCTCCGCTACGACGTCACCGACCGGCTGGCCCTCAAGACCGGATGGCAGCAGGTCCGGGCCGGCGACGCGGGCATCCCGGGCCTGAGCGGCACCCTGCCGGGCTACGCCGTGGACTTCGCGTTCCCGTTCTACAACCGCGACTTCGCGCACGTCACGCTCGACCACCAGTACCCGAAATCGCTGTGGCTGAACCAGACCCGGGTGCAGGTCTACTGGCAGCGGGAGTTCCGCGATTTCGGCTCGGACGAGACCATCCAGCGCAGCGCCTTCCCGACGTTCGGGGTGTTCGGCGCGCCGCCCTCGGCGCAGTCGCGCGTGACCCGGCAGGACCGCTACTTCGACCTCGACACGTGGGGCTTCCGTACCCAGATGACCTCGGCGCGCACCGAGCGCTTCCGCTTCACGTTCGGCGTGGACGCCTCGCGCGACGAGACCGACGGCGACAACGTGCGCTTCCGCTGGTACGAGGACGCGAACGGCAATCGCGTCACCAATCCCTCGCTGCAGGTCACCGCCTCGGTGCCGGACGGCCGCTTCGCGAACCTCGCCGGCTTCGTGCAGGGCGAGTGGTACCTCGCGCCGCGCGTCACGATGAGCGGCGGCGGCCGGATCACCCACTACCGCTACCGCGCCGACGCGGGCCTCAACCAGGCCGGGTTCCCGTTCACGGCCCGGTCCCTCGACGACGACGCGCTGTCGGGCTCGATCGGGATCGCCTACGAGGCGCTCAAGGACGTGCACCTCACCGCCAACGTGGCGAACGGCTACCGGCAGCCGAACGCGCAGGACCTCTACTTCAGCGGGCCGGCCTCGGTCGGCTTCGTGTTCGGCAACGCCGACCTCCAGCCCGAGCGGAGCGTCTCGTACGACGCCGGCGTGCGCTGGGGGCCGGGACCCTTCGCGGTCTCGGGCAACGTCTTCTACTCGACCTTCGACGACCTGATCATCGCGCTGCCGGTGGCCCCGCCGCTGCCGCCGATCGTGCCGCCGGGACAGGGCGCGTTCCGGTACACCAACGTGGCCACCGCGGCCATGTGGGGCGGCGACCTCGAGGCCGAGGCCCGGGTGCTCGACCGCTGGACGCTCCGCACCCAGTTCAGCGGGCAGGTGGGCGACATCACCAGCCGCGACGCGCTGCGGAAGGTGTACGCGATCGACCAGGACCGCGCCCCGCTCGAGCTGGTGCCGCCCTTCAAGGGCTCCTCGAGCGTGCGCTGGACCGACGCGTCCGGCCGCTTCTGGGCGGAGACCGGCGCGCGCTGGGCGTGGCGGACCAACCGGCTGCCGCCCGCGACCCCCGGCGTCCAGCAGTTGACCGCGTTCAAGAAGGAGTACATCGTCGGCGACCTGACGGCCGGTCTCGCCCTCTCGGGCCACCGGCTCGCGCTCGGCATCCGCAACTTCACGGACCGCGCCTATCGGCCGGCGCTGTCCTCGGTCGAGGATCCGGGCCTTTCGTTCGTGGGAAGCCTCTCGACCCGCTTCTAGCCCGGCGGGAACCGGGGGGCCCCCGACCGCATTCCATCGCGGGGTGGCCCCCCGGAGGATTCCCGCCCGTGTCGAACCCATTGGATTCCGACGTGAAACGCGAAGCCCGGCCTGCCGATACCCGCGACAGCCCGAGGCAGGAGCCGCGCCTGCCCCCGGGCCAGATCGTGACGGACAAATGGCCGGTGCTCCACTACGGGTCGGTGCCCCGAGCGGACCTCGCCGCCTGGGACTTCCGGGTCTTCGGGCTGGTCGAGACGCCGAGGCGATGGACCTGGGAGGAGTTCCAGCGGCTCCCGAGAACCCGGGTGCGGAGCGACATCCACTGCGTGACGCGGTGGAGCCGCTACGACAACCTGTGGGAGGGAGTCTCGATCCGCGAGGTGCTGCGCCTCGCCGGAGCCCGGCCCGAGGCCCGTCACGCCATCGCTCATGCCGAGCAGGGTTACACGGCGAACCTGCCGCTCTCGGAGCTCGACCAGGATGACGTGCTGCTGGCCGACACACACGACGGTGAACCGCTCACCCCGGACCACGGCTACCCGCTGCGCCTGGTGGTGCCGCGGCGCTATTTCTGGAAGAGCGCCAAGTGGATCCGCGGGATCGAGCTGGTGGACCGCGACCAGCCCGGGTTCTGGGAGCGCAACGGCTACCACAACGAGGCCGATCCCTGGCGCGAGGAGCGCTTCTCGGACTGGTGACCGCCGCGCCGCCGGGGGCCCCGCGTGAGCCGCCGCGAGCCCAAGGCCGCCGAATGGCTGCGCCAGCAGATCGAGGAGCTGGGCGCGCTCCGCAACGCGTCGGTCCGCGATCCCCAGTTCAAGGCCTGGCGCCAGAACACCCTCACCTTCATCCAGCGCATCTGGCCGGACGACCCGTCGCGCTCGGAACGCTTCCGGCGGGTGCCGTTCTCCCCGCCCTCGACCCGGGCCGACGCGCGCACCGCCCGCGAGCAGTTCGAGCGCGGCTGCGGCGAGGCGCTCGAACTCCTGAACGCGTTCCGGGTCGCCCTGGGTGAGGAGCGCGTGGCCCCCGGAACCACGCGGGCGGTGCCGCGCGCCGACGACAGCTTCGAGGGCGACTTCCCGACCGTCGAGCTGGGGGCGGAGGCGGCGCCCGAGGTTTCGCCGGCGCGGGACGAGTCGGCCCCCGAAACGCCGATCCTGGACCTGCCCCCCTCGCACGAGGAACCCGCGGCGCCGCGCTCCAGCGGCCCGACGCGGCTCCCGCAGGATGCGTTCCGGCCGGTCGTTCCTGAGGGCCTGCCCGAGGACTACGCGGGCGCCACCCCGCTCGACGGTGCCCCGGGCGCGGGGCCCGCGGAGCCCGCGCCATCCGCACCGCGGGGCCCGGAGGCCGAGACTCCTCCTTCCCGGCGGGCGCGTCCGGAGACCCGGGTCAGCATTCGCGGCCCTGCCGGAGCCGAGCGCGCCGAGCCGAAGGTCAATCCCCTCAAGGACATTCTCGCCTCGCACCGCAAGGACGCCGCGCCCGCTCCCAGGTCCGGCAAGAACGGGCGCGGCAAGAAGGGCGGGAAGGCGCGCCTCAAGGACATGCTGGGACTCGCGAGCCTCGAGCAGGCCGCCCACGACGACGCGCCGGGCGCGGCCCCCGCGACGCTCACGCCGGGTCCGGCCGGGGCGGGGGAGGCCGCCGCGCCGCCGCCTTCCGTGCCCGCGTCCGCCGGTACGCCGGGATCCGCGGCTCCGCCGCCCGGGGCTGCCGCGCCGCCCGTGGATCCGCCGCCGCCGCACGCCGAGCCCCCGCACTCCGATCACTGGACGCTTCCCGAGTTCCTGGTGCCGGTCGAGGCGCTCCCGCACCCGGCGCCCCACGCGACCGGGCAGGGCACGGCCCGCGACGCAACGATGGACGGCGCGCCCGAGGCTCCCGGCGAGACCTCGCCTCCGGATCCGGACGTGGAGCCGGCCGCCGCCACGTCGCCGGACGGCCCGGGAGAGGGCCCCGAGCCCGACGACGCGGCGAGCATGACGGCCGACTTCCTGCGCAATTCCCCGGTGCTGAGCTCCACCCCGCGCCCGGTCACGCGGCGCGCGGCGAGTCCGCGGGAGCCCGCGCACACCGAGCCGATTCCCGCGCGCGACTCGGCGGCCGGCCGGCTGCTGGCCCTCGCCGCGCGGGTGGACGCGCTCGGCGTGCCCGAGGGCCACCGGGCGCGCGCCCGGGCCACCCTCACCGACCTCGCGCGGCAGGTGGAGGAGCCGGAGATCGCGTGGGAAGCGCTGCGCGAAGGCGTCACGGTGATCATGGAGTTCCCGCCCGTCGCCCGCCGCGCCCTGCCCCTGCTGATTCCGTTCCTCGACGCCGCGGCCTGAGGCCGCCCGCGCTCCGGAGCGCGGGATTCCTGTGCTAGCTTTTCGGGCGATGCCCCGAGGAGCGAACCCATGAATCTCGAACGTTTCACCGTGAAGTCGCAGGAGGCGCTCGAAGGCGCCCAGCGCCTCGCGCGCGAGGCGGACCACCCCGAACTCACCCCGCTGCACCTGCTCGCGGCGCTGCTGTCGGCCGCGGAGGGCCCGGTGCCCGCGGTCTTCGAGAAGCTCGGCGCGCGCCGCGAGGCCGCCGCCGCCGAGGTCTCCGCGGCGCTCGCGCGCCTGCCGCGGGCGCGCGGCGGCTCGCTCCACGCCAGCCCCGCGCTGGTCGCCGCCCTCGACCGCGCCGAGTCGCTGGCGCAGTCGCTCAAGGACGAGTTCGTGAGCGTCGAGCACCTGCTGCTCGCCCTCGCCGATCCCGCCGCGGGCGATCCGGAGCGGCTGCTCGCGAAGCACGGCGTCACGCCCGAGGCGATCCGCAAGGCGCTGGTCTCGGTGCGCGGCGGCCAGCGCGTCACCGATCCCAACCCCGAGGACAAGTACCAGGCGCTCGCCCGCTACGGGCGGGACCTCACCGCGGCCGCGCGGCAGGGCAAGCTCGATCCGGTGATCGGCCGCGACGACGAGATCCGGCGCGTGATCCAGGTGCTGGCGCGCCGCACCAAGAACAACCCGGTGCTGATCGGCGATCCGGGCGTGGGCAAGACCGCGATCGTCGAAGGGCTCGCGCAGCGCGTGGTCTCGGGCGACGTGCCCGAGAGCCTGCGCGAGAAGCGCGTGATCGCGCTCGACCTCGGCAGCCTGATCGCCGGGAGCAAGTTCCGCGGCGAGTTCGAGGACCGGCTCAAGGCGGTGCTGAAGGAGGTCACGGCGGCGGAGTCGCGCGTCGTGCTGTTCATCGACGAGCTGCACACGCTGGTCGGGGCGGGCGGCGCCGAGGGCGCGATGGACGCCTCCAACCTGCTGAAGCCCGCGCTGGCCCGCGGCGAGCTCCACTGCGTGGGCGCCACCACGCTCGACGAGTACCGCAAGCACGTCGAGAAGGACGCGGCGCTCGAGCGCCGCTTCCAGCCGGTGTTCGTGGGCGAGCCCAGCGTCGAGGACGCCATCGCGATCCTGCGCGGGCTCAAGGAGCGCTACGAGATCCATCACGGCATCCGCATCAAGGACGGGGCGCTGGTGGCGGCCGCCATGCTGTCCAGCCGCTACATCGCCGACCGCAAGCTCCCCGACAAGGCGATCGACCTCGTGGACGAGGCCGCCTCGCGGCTGCGCATGGAGATGGACTCGATGCCAGTCGAGCTGGACGAGCTCACCCGGCGCGTGCGCCAGCTCGAGATCGAGCGCATCGGCCTGCAGAAGGAGACCGATCCCGGGAGCCGCGAGCGGCTGCAGCGGCTCGACGCCGAGCGCGAGCGGCTCCAGGGCGAGATCGCGGTGCTCGAGGCGCACTGGAAGCGCGAGAAGGAGTCGGTGACCCAGATCGGGGAGCTCAAGGCCGAGCGCGAGCGCCTGAAGGTCGAGGAGCAGCGCGCCGAGCGCCTCGGCGACCTCGCGGCGGTGAGCCGGATCCGCTACGGGGACCTGCTGCGCATCGAGCGCGACCTCGAGCAGGAGAACGCGCGGCTCGCCAAGATCCAGCTCGAGCGGCGCATGCTCAAGGAGGAGGTGGACGAGGAGGACATCGCCGAGGTGGTGGCGAAGTGGACCGGCGTGCCGGTCTCGCGGCTCCTGGAAGGGGAGATCGAGAAGCTCGTGAAGATGGAGGAGCGGCTCCACCGGCGCGTGGTGGGACAGGACGAGGCGGTCCGGCTGGTCTCGGAGGCGGTGCGGCGCGCCCGGGCCGGGCTGCAGGATCCGCGCCGGCCGATCGGGTCGTTCCTGTTCCTCGGCCCCACCGGCGTCGGCAAGACCGAGCTGGCGCGCGCGCTGGCCGAGTTCCTGTTCGACGACGAGCGCGCCATGGTGCGCGTGGACATGTCCGAGTACCAGGAGAAGCACACCGTCGCGCGGCTGATCGGGGCCCCGCCGGGCTACGTCGGCTACGAGGAGGGCGGCGCCCTCACCGAGGC
>CAZIVR010000069.1:0-20407 GCA_964542745.1 uncultured bacterium | reverse complement strand
CGCGCGCGGCACGGCCCACGCGGCGCGGCCGTGCCCGCGCGCCGCGAGCCACGCCGCGAGCGCCGCCTGCTGCGCCAGGAAGCACGGCAGCCAGGTGAGCCGCCCCGCCCCGCGCGCGTGGCGCGCGAACAGCGACAGGTTGGCGCGCAGCCGGTGGTAGATCTTCCAGGGGCTCGCCGCGCCGCTCGAGGCCGAGACCTTGTGCCAGAGCCGCGCCTCCGGCACGAACAGCAGCCGCCACCCCGCCGCGCGGGCGCGCAGCGACCAGTCGGCGTCCTCGGCGTAAATGAAGAAGCGCTCGTCGAGCAGGCCCACCTGCACCCACGCCTCGCGCCGCGCGAGCAGGCAGCAGCCGGTGAGGTAGCCGGTCGCCTCGGTGCGCCGGTGGCGTCCCCGGTCCTCGGCGCGCAGGCCGCGGTGCGCCGCCAGCCCGAGCCAGGGCACGCACACGCCCCCCGCGTACCAGATCCGCGTGGAGGGCGGGCCGAAGTAGATGAGCGGCGCGGCGGCCGCGGCGCCCGGGTCGGCCTCGAGCGCGCCGAGCAGGGATTCGAGCAGCCCGGGGTCGCACTCGGTGTCGTTGTTGAGCAGCAGGACCGCGTCGTCGCCCGCGGCCAGCGCCCGGCGCAGGCCCTCGTTGTTGCCGCCCGCGAACCGGCGGTTCTCGCCGAGCGGCAGCACCTCAACGCCCGGGAACTCCGCCCCGATCCGCGCCGCCGAGCCGTCGGTGGATCCGTTGTCCACCACCATCACGCGCAGGCGCCAGCCGCCCGGGAGGCGGCAGCGCGTGAGGGTGGGCAGCAGCGCGCGGGTGTCGGCGAGCCCGTTCCAGTTGAGCACGATGGCGGTGACGGTCTTCAACCGGCGCGCGCCTCCGCCCGGAACGCGGCGCGCGCCCGGAAGGCGGCGGCGCCGAGCCCGGCGAGCAGCAGCGCGAGGAGCGCCAGCACCGGCCCGCCCGGAAGCCCCGCGTAGCGCGCGTAGCTCCACCAGAAGTCGAGCGCGCGCAGCATCTCGCGCTGGTCCTCCGCGCCGATCCCGAGCCGCGGGTCGGGCGCGCCGCCCGCGCCGAGCCGCGGCAGGTCGCCGTTCAGGTGCGCCTCGGCGTTGCGCGCCAGCATGCGCCAGTGGCCGAGGATCGGCGAGAAGGCGGGATGGAAGTGGCTCTCGCTCATGAAGTGCGGATCCGAGAGCGGCCGGGTGTAGGGATAGTCGCCCGCCTCGCGCATCTGCGCCCCGAAGTAGATGGACACGCCCCCGACCTGCACCAGCACGCCGGCCGCCGCCAGCGCCCACGCCACGCGCCGGCGCGCCCGCGAGGCGCCGGTGAGGGCGAACGCCACCGCGAGCAGCCCGGGGGCCAGCACCGGGATCAGGTAGCGCGGGCCGTACGATCCGTCGCCCGCCCAGTGCTCGAACGTCCCGAACAGGGGCAGCGCCACCGACCACGCCGCGAGCACGCCCAGCGCCGCGCGCGCCGGCAGCTCGCGCCGCGTGGGCACGCCCGCCCCGTGCGCGCGCGCCCGGCGCATCGCCGCGATCCCCCACGGCGCGAGCCACAGCGCCGGCGCGAACCACAGCACGCCCTTGCCCGAGGAGACCAGCAGCCCGTAGAGCCCGACCGCGATCGGCGTGCCGAAGGCGGCGGCCGAGGCCTGCGCGCCGTAGCCGGATTCGAGGGCCGTGCCGAAACGGGCCGCGTTGTAGGCGGCGTGCCCCGCCAGCGCCAGCAGCAGGCCGCCGAGCGGCCACGCCCAGCGCCGCGGCGGCGCCCCGGCGAGCGGCACGAGCGCCGCGAGGACCAGCGGCAGCTGGCTCAGCTTGGCCGACACCGCGAGGAACGCCCCGAGCGCGGCGAGCTTCGAGCCGGCGCGGTCGCCGATCCGCGGATCGGCCGCCCCCGCGCGCGACGCGCCCCACAGGGCGAGCAGCAGGCCCAGCGACTGGAGCGGCTCCGCCATGAAGCTCTTGGAATAGACCCAGAGCGGCGTGGCGAGGCCGAGCATGAGCGTGGCGGCGAGCGCCGCGCCGGCGCCCGCGCCCAGCGAGCGCGCGGCGGCGTAGAAGATCCCGACCAGCAGCGCGGTCACGAAGGCGTTGAAGGTGGAGACCATTGCGCGGGACACCAGCTCGCGCCGCGCGGGCGGGAACGGCAGGACGCGCGCCGCGGCCTCGCCGGCCAGGGTCCACGGCAGCGCGAGCACCGCCTGCCCCGCGGTGTTCTTCGAGTAATGCCGCCCGCCGGGTCCCGGCACCGTGGCGCCCTCCGGGACCGCGATCCCGCCGCGGGCGAGGGCGCGCGACAGCTCGGCCATCGTGACCTCGTCGCTCCCCACGATCCGGCCCCCGCCGGTCGCGAGGTAGAGGAGCGCGAAGGCGGCGGCGATCCAGCCGGCGGTGCGGCGGGTGGCGGGCGTCACCGCGCCCGGGCCCGCGCCTCCCGGGCTCACGCCCAGCCCCGCGCGGGCGCCAGCTCCGCGACCAGGTCCCGCGTCGCCGCCGCGAGCGCCTCCCACGAGTGCTCGCGGCGAACCCGCCGCACGCCCTCGGCGAGCCGCGGGCCGAGCCCGTCGGCGAAGAAGGCGACCACCGCGCGCGCGAGCGCCTCCGGATCCTCCGGCGGCACCACCAGCCCGGAGCCCGAGGGCGACACGGTCTCGGCCAGCCCGCCGACGTCCGTGAGGATCACCGGCAGGCCCATCGCGTAGGCGACGTGCGTCACCCCGCTCTGGGTCGCGGAGCGGTAGGGCAGCACCACGACGTCGGCGGCCTTGAACACGGTCTCGACCTCGGCGTCCGGCAGGTAGCGGTCGAGCAGCCGCACCGCGGGCGGGCCGCCCGCCGCCGCGACCCGGGCGCGGTAGGGTGCGGGGTCCTCGTAGAACTCCCCCGCCACCACCAGCTCCACCGGGCGCCGCGCGCGCACCCGCGGCCAGGCGTCGAGCAGCACGTCGAGCCCCTTGTAGTGGCGCACGTAGCCGAAGAACAGGGCGACCTCCGCCTCCGGCGCGATGCCGAGCGCGGCGCGCGCCGAGTCGCGCGTCACGCGGCCGGCGTCGAACTGGGCGTAGAGCGGGTGGTGGACCCGCCGCCTCGGCGCTCCGGGCTTCATGCGGTCGAGGTCGCGCTCGACGCTGTCCGACATGACCAGGTAGCCGTCGGAGTTGCGCAGCATCCAGCCCGAGAACGCGTCGTCGAACGGGCGCTTCTCATGCGGGACGAGATTGTCGCACACCAGCAGCACCCGGGTGCCGCGGCGGCGCAGCGGGCCCACCGCGGAGGCGAACGCGGGCCCGAAGAACGGCATCCACCACTTGAGGATCACGGCCCCGGGCGCGAACGCTTCGAGCGCCCGGGCCGTGGCGCGCCAGCTCCACGGCGCGATCGAGTCGAGGGTGGCCGCGACCGGGAACGAGGGGCGCGGCGCCTCGGGGTCCCGCTGCGAGGTGCCCGGGAACAGGAACTCCGGGTACTGGCGGGTGAAGGTCCAGCCGCGCACCTCGGCGTCCGCGCGCAGCGACTCGCCGAGCAGCGCCAGGTACTGGGCCAGCCCGCCGCGCCACGGCGCGAGCGGCCCGAGCAACGCGATCCGGCGGTCCGCGCTCAACGCCCGCCTCCCGGCACGCCGCCGCTCCGCTGCCGCTTCATGGTCCTCCCGAGGATCGCGCCCGCGCCCGGCGCGCGGGGCGGGTTCAGCGCGCGCGGTACGACCAGCTCATCAGGCCGCGCGACTCGAACTGGAAGGGCACCACCTGCCCGCCGTGCTTCTCGAGCACCGCGGCCACCCGGTGCTTGCGGTCGAAACGCGAGAGCAGCAGGAAGTACCCGCCGCCGCCCGCGCCCGGCATCTTGCCGCCGATCGCGCCCTCCTTGCGGGCCAGCTCGTAGAGCTTGTCCACGTGGGAGGTCGAGATGCCCTCGTCGAGCTTCTTCTTGTTCTCCCAGGCCTCGTGGAGCAGCTCGCCGATGCCGTTCACGTCGCCGAGCAGCAGGGCCTTCTTCATCTCCACCGTCTCCTGCTTCAGGCGGTGCAGGGCCTGCACCACCGGCCGCTTCCCCGAGCGGTACGAGGCGGTCTGGCGGTCGATGATGTTGGCCGACTGCCGGGTCTGGCCCATGTAGCAGAGCAGCAGCCGGTACTCGAGCTCCTGCAGCACGTCGCGCCGGATGCGGAGCGGCGTCACCACGGTCTGCCGGTCGAAGAACTCGATGAAGTTGAAGCCGCCGAAGGCCGCCGCGTACTGGTCCTGCCGGCCGCCCGCCAGCGCCATGTCCTCGCGCTCGATCCGGTAGGCGAGCTCGGCGACCTCGTAGCTCTCGAGGGTGCGGCCCAGCCACTCGCGGATCACCCCGATCAGCGCCACCACCAGCGTCGAGGAGGAGCCGAGCCCCGATCCCGGCGGGGCGTCCGAGTGCACCCAGAGGTCGGCGCCGCGCTTCACCTTCATGGCCTTGACCACCGCCTTGATGAGGTCGAGCTGGCCGTCGAAGCGCATGCGCCGCGGGTGGTC
Organism: uncultured bacterium; assembly: GCA_964542745.1. Taxonomy (GTDB): domain Bacteria; phylum Eisenbacteria; class RBG-16-71-46; order RBG-16-71-46; family RBG-16-71-46; genus DATKAB01. Next base: position 15,896 of record CAZIVR010000069.1, on the reverse strand, counting down.
GTAGCGCGCCACCACGTCGTAGTCGAGGCTGGCGAGCGTGAGCCGCGAGTCGCGCCGCGGCCGGAGCGAGGCGTAGGCGTACTGGTTGATGGTCGCGGAGAGCACCATGCCGCCGTGCTCCTCCGGGTAGGGCGACACGTCGGTGCCGCCCCCGCAGAACGAGAGGCGGAGCGGCGCGCGGGCGCGGACGTACGGGGTCGCGCTCACGACGCGAAGTGCGCCTCGGCCCGCGCCCACTCCTCGGGCGTGCCGATGTCCCAGAAACCGCCCGGCAGCTCGAGCCCCTCGAGCGCGCCCTCGCGCGCCAGCGCCGGCAGCACGTCGCGCTCCAGCGAGCCGGGCCCCTCGGGCAGCCGGCGCCACAGCCACGGCGCGAACGCGTACACGCCGCCGTTGACCCACGCCGCGCCGCGATGCGCGGCGTCCTTCTCGACGAAGCGCGCGATGCGGCCGTCGGGGCCGCACTCCACGCGGCCGCGGCTCGCCGCGTCCTCGACCCGGTAGAGCGCGATCGCGCCCCACGCCCCGCGCGTCCAGCGCCGGGCCTCGAGCGCCCACGGGTCGCAGTCGGCGAGCGTGTCGCCGTTCACCACCAGCGCCGCGCCCGACACGTGCGCCGCGGCCCGGGCCAGCGCCCCGGCGGTGCCGAGCGGCTCGTCCTCGACCGACCACGCCACGCGCATCCCCCAGTCCGCGCCGTCGCCCACGGCCTCCCGCAGCGCTCCGGCCCCGTAGCCGGCGAGGATCACCGCGTCGCGCACCCCGTGCGACGCCAGCCAGTCGAGCTGCCGGGACAGGAACGGCCGTCCCGCCACCGGGGCCAGCGACTTGGGCAGCTCGCCGAAGCGGGGCCGCAGCCGCGTGCCGAGGCCGCCCGCGAGCACGAAGGCCTTCACGCGTCCGGGTCCAGGTTGTAGCGGCGCCGCTCCGGGTACACGCGGTGCGCCCCGAGGTGGGCGATCATCTCGCCGAGCAGGCCCATCAGCACGAACTGGATGCCGAGCAGCACCAGGCCCGCCCCGAGCAGCATCATCGGCCGCACCCGCATCGGCTCGCCGAGCAGCCACTGCGCCACGAAGTAGAGGCCGAGCAGGAAGCCGCCCGTGAAGCAGCCGAGCCCGATGCGGCCGAACACGTGGAGCGGCTTGAGGGCCGAGGTCGAGATGAACGCGGCGCTCATCAGGTCGAGGAAGCCGTTCACGAAGCGCGCCGCGCCGAACTTGCTGCGCCCGAAGCGGCGGGCGCGGTGCCGCACCGGCGCCTCGGCGACGCGGAAGCCGGCCCAGTGGGCGAGCGCGGGCATGAAGCGGTGGAACTCCCCGTACACCTCGAGCGCCTCGGTCACCTCGCGGCGGTAGACCTTGAAGCCGCAGTTGAAGTCGTGGAGCCGTACCCCCGCCACCCGCGAGGTCACCGCGTTGAAGAGCCGGGAGGGCAGGGTCTTGGAGATCGGGTCCTGGCGGTTCTGCTTCCACCCCGAGACCAGGTCGTAGCCCTCCTCCAGCTTCGCGATCAGTCCGGGAAGCTCGGCCGGGTCGTCCTGCAGGTCCGCGTCCATCGTGACCACCAGCCGGCCGCGCGCGGCGCGGAAGCCGGTGGCGAGCGCGGCCGACTTGCCGAAGTTGCGCCGGAACGACAGGCCCTTCACGCGCGGGTCCGCGGCGGCCAGCGCCGCGATCGCCTCGCCGGTGCCGTCGCGCGAGCCGTCGTCCACCAGCAGGATCTCCCACGCGCCGCCGCGCGCCTCGAGCACCGGGCGCAGCTCCTCCACGAGCCGGGGCAGGCTCTCGGCCTCGTCGTAGGCCGGGATCACGACCGAGAGGTCGGGGGCCCCGCTCACGCCCGGCTCCCCGCGTACAGCCCGCGCGCCCACGCCGCCTCCGCGGCGAGGCCCGTCGCGACCGGCGTGGAGGGCGCGAAGCCCAGGTCGGCGCGGATGCGCGCCGCGTCGGCGCGGGTGCGGAGCGGATCGCCGGGCGGCCGGGGCTCGAAGCGCACGCGGGCCCGGGCGCCGAGCTCGCGCTCCAGCACCGCGATCGCCTCGAGCACCTCGACCTGCGAGCCGCCCCCCACGTTGTAGACGCCCTGCGGCGCGCTCGAGGCCCACGCGCGCAGGTTGGCCTCGATCGCGTCCGCGATGTAGGTGAAGTCGCGGGACTGCCGGCCGTCGCCGTAGACCACGATCTCCTCGTCGCGCAGCAGCGCGCGGCAGAAGCGGTGGAACGCCATGTCCGGCCGCTGGCGCGGCCCGTACACCGTGAAGTAGCGGAGCGCGGCGACCGGGAGGCCGAAATTGCGCCCGTAGAGCAGCGTGAGGTGCTCCCCGGCGAGCTTGGTGACCCCGTAGGGCGAGAACGGGCGCGGCAGCAGGGTCTCGGGGGTCGGGTAGCTCTCGGCGTCGCCGTAGACCGAGGACGACGACGCGTAGACGAAGCGCTCGAGGCGCGCGCCGCGGTAGCGCTCGAGCAGCCGCTGGGTCGCGAGCACGTTGTGGTGGACGTAGGCCGCGAACTCGGCGCCCCACGACGCCCGCACCCCGGCCTGCGCCGCCTGGTGGAAGACCACCGCGACGTCGGGAAGCGAGGCGAGGTCGTCGCGCCCGAGATCCCGCTCGAGCAGCGTGAACGACGGGTGCGCGAGGGCCGCCTCCAGGTTGCGGCGCTTGAGGGCGGGGTCGTAGTAGTCGGTGAACGCGTCCACGCCGGTCACGCGCACGCCCTCGGCGAGCAGGCGTTCGCAGAGGTGCGAGCCGATGAATCCGGCGGCCCCGGTCACCAGCGCGTGCGTCATCGGCGTCCCGGCGCGCTCACGGCAGCCCCGGCACGTTCGGCAGCCTCGGCATCGCGGGGGGCGCCTGGCCCCCTCCCCCGCGCCGCGAGCCGAGCAGCGCCGCCGCCTGCGCGTCGTCGGGGTGGAGGTCCACCCAGCGCTGGAGGTAGGTGAGGCTGCGCTCGCGCTCGCCCGCCTCCCACAGCGACAGGTACGCGGCGTAGTACGGGAGGTTGTAGTTGGGGTCGAGCCGGATGGCCGCGTCGAACTCGGCGATCGCGGGCTGGAGATGGCCCTTGGCCATGAGCGTCACGCCGTAGTAGTAGCGCACCTCGGGATGCCCGGGGCTGAACTTCGCGAGCCGCTCGAACAGCTCGAGGGCGCGCGTCGTGTCCCCGCGGTCCATGTAGGCGCCGCCGAGCGGGATCGCCACCTCCACGTAGTCCGGGAACATGCGCGAGACCCGCTCGAGCTCGGCGATGCTGCGGTCGTGCTCGCCGCGCTTGCGGTGCCAGAAGGCGAGCTGCAGGTGCGCGGCCGCGTAGTTCCGCGACAGGGTCGAGGCGTTCTCGTCCTTGTAGACGGTCGGATCCCACGAGCCGTCGGGGTTGAAGAGCCCGCGGTACCGGAAGGTCTGGTAGAGCGCCTTGCGCGTGGCGGGCTCGTCCACCGGGTCCTGCAGCGTGTCGCGGTTGACCCGGTACACGAGGCCCTCGAGCGAGAAGTAGGGCTCGAGCCCGGCGTGCTCCGGCACCGTGACCGCGTAGTACGGGGGCTTCTTCCAGCCGCCCGTGCCCTGCCGGTTGGCGCTCATGATGTGCCGGACCATCGCGACGTTCGTGTAGATGATCTGGCCGTCGCGGTCCACCACGTAGCCCTGCTCGGCCATCCCGGCGCCCTCGGCCGCCAGCTCCACCAGCAGCGACTCCATCGCCGCGCTGCGGCGCGACGAGATCTGGAGGGCGCCGGTCGCCAGGCTCCGGTCGATCGTTTCGTCGTCGAAGCGGATCGGAACCTTCGGCTCCTGGTCGCGAAGCTGCTTGATGTACCAGTCGGTGTTGAGCAGGCTCATGTTCACCACGCGCACGTCCTTGCGCACCCCCTCGACCTCCTGGATGTACCAGAGCGGGAAGGTGTCGTTGTCGCCGTTGGTGAACAGGAAGGCGTTGGGGGGCAGCGGCGCGAGCATGTTGAAGGCGTAGTCGCGCGCCACGTAGTTGCCGCGCCGGTCGTGCGTGAACCACATGGCGCGCGCCAGCATCAGCGGGAGCATCGCGAGCAGCACGGCCGCGGTGACCGAGGCGGCCCGCCGCTGCGGGCCCTCCGGGAACGAGTCCCTCACCCAGCGGATCATCCACGCCGCGCCCATGCCGATCCACAGGGAGAAGACGTGGTAGCCCGTCGTGAAGAAGTAGTCGCGGTCGCGAACCTCCCGGTCGCTGAAATTGAGGAACAGGATCATGACCGCGGTCGAGAACAGGAACAGGCACAGCATGGTGAGGAACGAGACGCGGTCCCTCCGGTTCCACCACAGCCCGGCGAGCCCGAGGAACAGGGGCAGCAGGTATTGGAACCAGCGCGGCTCGGCGCGCAGCGACCCCGCCTGGTCGAGGGGCGGGCTCTCGGTGAGCGCCCACTGCCGCTTCCAGTAGCGCCAGAATTCCTTGTCGAGCTGGCTCTCCCAGGTGCCGCGGCGCACGAACATGCTGGTCTGGCCGTACTGCTTGCGCTCGAGCAGGTCGCGCAGGCTCCGCCAGTTCGAGGGATCGCCCTCGTTGATGGCGGGATGCTGGGCGGCGCGGATCGGCAGGTAGAGGTGGGTGGAGTAGCCGACCACCATCAGCAGCAGGGCGAGGCCGAGGATGCGCGCCTCCCGCACCCGGCGCCACATCACCGCCAGCGGCACCACCACGCCCGCGATCGCGAGCAGGCCGGTGGTGGGCGTGAACGCCGAGTCGGAGAACGCCGGCACCATGGCGACGACGCAGGCGCCGGCCGAGACCGCCCAGACTCCGAAGCTCAGCTTGCGCTGGAACGCGTACACCATCGTCACCAGCACGAAGCCCGCGAGCACCGCCCCCAGCATCTTCTCCATGCCGAAGGTGACGCACAGCGCGGTGAGCAGCGGGATCGCGAACACGATCGCGGCGCGCCGGTCCACCAGCCACACCAGCACGAACAGCGGCGCCGCCATCATGCCGACGCCGAGGTGGAGCCCGACGCACAGCCACATCAGGTAGACCGCCACCAGCAGCGGGCCCGAGGTGGGCTTCTGCTCGTGCGCCTCCCACCAGCGGAGCCCGAGCCACAGGGCGCCGATCTGGGCGAGGCTCGCGAGCGAGTAGACCTCGGCCTCGATCGAGTTCTCCCAGAAGTTGTCCGAGAAGATCAGCATCGCGGCCCCGATCAGGGCGCCGGCCTGCGCGATCCACTCGCGGCGCGGATCCTCGGGAACGATGTGGCCGCCGTCGGCGGGGGGCGCGTGGGCCGCCTCGCGCGCCAGCACCAGCCGGTTCAGCCGCAGGATCACCAGGTAGCTGAAGAGCGCGGCCAGCGCCGAGGCCAGGGCCGAGAGCCCGTTCACGCGCTGCGCGATGTTGCCGATCGGCACCAGCGTCGCGAGCCGTCCGAGCAGGACGTAGAACGGCGTTCCGGGCGGATGCGGGATGCCGAGGATGTAGGAGACGGCGATGAATTCGCCCGAGTCCCAGAACGGCACGGTCGGGGTCAGGGTGATGAAGTAGATGCCGCACGCCAGAAGGAAGACGGCCAACGCCAGCCATGGCGTCGGGCGACGCAACATCACGAGGACCTCCCTGAAATTCGGGCCTCGGCCCGCCGGCGCGGGATGCGCGCCAGGAACACGAGGGCCCCGAGCAGGCTGACCGCGACCGCCACGAGGTAGGTGGTGAACTGCAGGGAGAACGCGGCCGTGCGGCTCACGCCCACCCAGCCGAACAGCACGATCCCGGCGCCTTCCCGCACGCCGATGCCGTTGAACGAGATGGGCAGCGAGACTATCACCGCGAGCAGAGGCACGAAAAGGAAGAAGTAGGTCAGATCGATGTGAAGCCCGAACGCCCGCGCCACCAGCGTGTGCACGCCGATGCGCATCACCTGCACGACGAGCGCGATGGCGAACACCTCCCCCAGCAGCCGGCGCCGTCCGCGGAACCCGGCGAGGTCGGCGGCCAGCTCGTCGAGGTGGGGCTTGAGGCGTCCGAGGCCGACGCGGCTGAGCAGGCGCTCCACGAGGGCGAGGAACCGCGGCCGCAGGAGCGCCCACACCAGCGTGAAGCTCGCGGCGAAGAAGCCGACCAGCGCCAGGTACACGAGCGAAAGGTGGAAGCGGTCGATGGCCGGAACCGTGGTCACCAGCGCGAGCCCCGCCAGCGCCAGGGTCCCGAGCGCCCGGTCCATCACCACGGTCGCGAGCGCCGAGGCCCGCGTGCGGCTGTAGCGCGAGGCGTCCACCACCCGGGCGATGTCGCCCCCGACGTTGGCGGGCAGGAAATTGTTGAAGAAGAGCCCGACGTGGTAGTAGGCGCACACCTTCCAGAGCGGGATGCGGATCGCCACCGCGCCGAGGAGGCGCGACCACTGGAACGCGCCCAGCAGGTTGCTGGCGAGCATCAGGGTCCCCGCCGCGAGCAGCCAGCGGCGGTCGGTCGCACGCAGCGCCTCGGCCACCGACGACGCGGGGATGCGCGAGAACAGGAACGCCATGAGCGCGACGCTGAGCGCGACCTTCGCTCCGATCGCGGCGAGGCGCGGCAGGGTCACGCGCCCTCCTTCCCGGTCGCCGCCAGCAGCGCGTCGAACGAGCGCCGCGCGCAGTCGGGCCACGTGAAGCGGGCCGCCCACGCGAGCCCGGCGGCGGCCAGCCGCTCGCGCAGCGGCGCGTCGGACAGCACCCGGGACAGCGCGCCGGCGAGGGCCGCGTCGTCCCCGTAGGGAACCAGCAGGCCGGTTTCGTCGCGCCGCACCGAGTCGCGCAGGCCCGGGCTGTCGGCCGCCACCACCGCGGTGCCCGTGGCGCCCGCCTCGACCACCGTGAGCCCCCAGCCCTCCTTCGGCGAGGGCTGCACCAGCACCCACGCCTCGCGCAGCCGGCGCACCTTCTCGGCGGCCCCGAGGAAGCCCAGGAACTCCACGGAGCCGTCGTGGTTTCCCTGCGCCGCGGCGCGCTCGAGCGCGGCGCGATGGGGCCCGTCCCCGATCACGACGAGGCGCGCGCCGGGCACGCGGCGGCGCACCTCGGGCCACGCGCGCATCACCCAGTCCACGCCCTTGTAGCGGCGGAGCCGGCCGATGTAGAGCACCGTGGGACTCGCGGACTTGGGCACGGAGGGGTCGGCCACGTAGCGCCCGTGGTCGAGCCCGCAGTGCACGACCTGGATGCGCTCGCGGGAGATGCCGCGCCGCACCAGGTCGTCGCGCGTACTCTCCGAGATCACCACGAACGGCGCGCGGCGGTACGCGGAGGGGATCAGCGCCTCCAGCAGCTGCACGTACGCCGCGACCGGGAACGAGGCCTCGCGGAACGCGGTGGTCCCGAAGAGGTGCGGCACGATCGCCGCGACCGGGGCCTTCGTCCACCACGGGGTGAAGCACGGCACCTTGTTGATGTCCTCGATCACGAGGTCCGGGGCGGGATCCGAGAACTCGCGCCGCAGCACGCCCGGGAGCACCAGGTTGAAGTCGTACCAGTCCCCGCGGCGCACGAGGCGCATGCCGCGGTGCTCGGCCTCGGCGGGACCACCGCGGAACCCGGTGGCCAGCCACGTGACCTGCCAGCCGCGCCGCACCGCCTCGAGCAGGATCTCCTCGAGGTGCAGTTCCGCCCCGCCCGCCTCGGGATGGTGCGGGTCGCGGAAGTTGACCGCCAGCAGGCGCGGCCCGCTCACGCCTTTTCGCCCACCGTGCCGATCACGTGACAGAGGTGGAGCCCGAAGCGGGTGCGCGCGAGCGCGCCGCGGAGCCCCGCGGTGCCGCGCCACCACCACCGCAGCGCGGCCGGCTCGAGCGGGAGCGACACCCGCAGGCCGCGCTTGAGGATTTCGCGGAACACCCGGTAGGCGAGCCCCGGCACCATCCAGTCGCCGTAGGTGCGACGCACGCGCAGCCCCGCGGCCGCCAGCAGCCCCTCCAGCTCGCCCGGCCGGAACTGGGTTTCCCAGCCCGCGAACCACACGTTCATGGCGATCAGCACCTGCTTCATCGCGGTGTAGAGGTGGAAGGTCTGCGGCACGTCCACCACCACACGGCCTCCGGCCCGGGTCACGCGCGCGTTCTCGCGCAGCAGCGGCATGGGGTCGCGGAAGTGTTCGAGCAGGCCCTGGTGGTGCACCACGTCCACGCTCCCGGTGCGGAACGGCATGGCGAGCGCGTCGGCGCGCACCAGGTGCACCGGGAGTCCCTGGTCGCGCGCCTGCCGCGCGACCAGCTCCAGCGAGGCCGGCGAGTAGTCGAGCACCACGCCGACGGCGCCCGCGCGCACCAGCTCGAGCGTGTCGCGGCCCGAACCGGCGCCGACCTCGAGCACCACGCGGCCATCCACGCCGCCGTCGGCCAGCACCTCGCGCGCGAGACGCCCCCCGGTCGAATAGGTGTCGGCGACGTCGGCGTGCCCCTTCCAGTACGACTCCCAGTGCTCGAGGGTCGAGGCGCGCGAAGGCGTTCCGGGTCCGGCGCTCACGTCACTCCCCCCACCGCAGGCGCTCCGCGAGGAACGACGGCAGCCCCGCCGCCCGGATCCGGCCGGCGGCGCTCTCCACGTCGTAGTCGAGCCGGATGTGCTCGAGCGTCCGCTCCGCGTCGTCCCACATCAGGTACGCCGCGCGCGGGTCCCCGTCGCGGGGCTGGCCGACGCTCCCCACGTTCACGATGTAGCGCCGGCCGGCCTCGAGCGGCACGCGCGACTGCCGAGTGTAGAGCGAGCGCCGCCCGTCCGAGACGAACGTGCCCGGGTAGTGCGAGTGCCCGATGAAGCACAGCGCCTCCTCGAAGCTCCGGAGCTCGAAATCGGCCTCGGCCGGGGAGAGCACGTAGTGCCACGCCGCGGGCTCGCTGGGCGAGGCGTGCACCAGGTGCGCGCCGCGCCAGCGCACCACCATCGGCAGCGCGGTGAGGTAGTCGCGGTGCTCCGGCGTGAGCTGCTCGGCGGTCCAGCGGGCGGCGCGCGCCGCCTCGTGGTTGAAGCCCTCGATCGAGGCGCGGCCGAGGGCCGCGTCGTCGTGGTTGCCCATCACCGCCGCCTCGATGCGCGGCCGGAGCCGCTCGATGCAGGGGTTGGGCGAGGCTCCGTAGCCCACGAAGTCCCCGAGGCACACCACCGCGTCGGGCTTGCGCCGGTCGAGGTCGGCGAGCACGGTGTCGAGCGCCTCGAGGTTGCCGTGGATGTCCGAGACGATGGCGAGCCGCACGTCAGAACTCCGCGGGGCGCAGGCGGCGCGCCAGCGTGTCGAGGATGCCGTTCACGAAGGCCGGCGAGCCCTCGCTGCCGTAGCGGCGCGCGATCTCGACCGCCTCGTCGAGCACCACGCGCGCCGGGGTCCCGGCACGGCCCAGCAGCTCGGCCACCGCGAGGCGCAGCACCGAGCGGTCGGTGGCGGCCATGCGCGCCAGCGGCCAGTGCGCCGCGGCCTCCGCGATCGCGGCGTCCACCTCGGGGCCGCGCTGGTCGAGCACGCGGACCAGGTCGCCCACCAGCTCGGACTGGTCCTCGCTCAGGCGCTCGTCGTCCCGGCGCGTGCCCCACGCGTCGGCGTAGCGGTCGCCCGCCACGTCGGCCTGGTAGGCGACGCGGAAGGCCGCCTCGCGGGCGCGGCGGCGGCCGCTCTCGGTGGCGCGCGTCATCGCACCCCCGCCGGGCCGGGCCGGTTCACGGCGCCTCCGACAGGCGGCGCAGCCGGGCCATCGCCACCGCGGCCAGCGCCACCTCGGCGCCGCGGTTTCCGAGCTCGCCACCGGAACGGGCCGCGGCCTGCTCCGCGTCGTAGGCCGCCAGCACGCCGTTCAGCACCGGCACGCCGGTGTCGAGCCCCGCGCGCAGCAGGCCGTCCGAGGCGGCGTCCGCCACCAGCCGGAAGTGCTCGGTCTCGCCGCGGATCACCACGCCGAAGGCCAGCACCGCGTCGAAGCGGCCGCTCGCCGCCGCCCACCGGCAGGCCAGCGGCAGCTCGAACGAGCCGGGCACCCACCAGCGCTCGAGGTCGGCGTCGCGCGCGCCGCGGCCGCGCAGGACCTCGGCCGCCGCGTCGGCGAGCCGGCGCACGTACGCCTCGTTGAAGCGGGCGGCGACCAGCGCGAACCGCAGCCCGGACGCGTCGGCGTCCGGAACGATCTCCCGCATCACGTCTCCCCCAGCTTGAGGTCGAGCAGGTGCCCGAGCTTGTCGCGCTTGGTGGCGAGGTAGCGCCGGTTGTGGCGCGTGGCCGGGAGCTGGACGGCGGCGCGCTTCACGATCCGGAGCCCGTGGGCTTCGAGCCCCACGATCTTGCGCGGGTTGTTGGTGAGCAGCTCGATCTCGCGCACGCCGAGGTCGGCGAGGATCTGGGCGCCGATGCCGTAGTCGCGCAGGTCGGCGGGGAAGCCGAGCCGCACGTTGGCCTCGACCGTGTCGAGCCCCCGGTCCTGCAGCGCGTAGGCGCGCAGCTTGTTCGCGAGCCCGATGCCGCGGCCCTCCTGCCGGAGGTAGAGGAACACGCCGCGGCCGCGCGCGGCGATGGCCTTGAGCGCGGCCTCCATCTGGGAGCCGCAATCGCAGCGCTGGGAGCCGAACACGTCGCCGGTCAGGCACTGCGAGTGGACCCGCGCCAGCACCGGCCCCCCGCGGCCCACGTTGCCCTTGACCAGCGCCACGTGGTGATCCCCCTCGAGCAGGCTCTGGTAGAGGTGGAGCTTGAAGGTTCCGTGCGCGGTCGGGAGCGGCACCGAGACCACGCGCTGCACCAGCACCTCGCGGCGCCGCCGGTAGGCGATCAGGTCGCGGATGGTGAGGATCCCGAGCCGGTGCTTCCTCGCGAAGCGCTCGAGCTCCGGGAGCCGCATCATGCCGCCCTCCGCGTCGAGGATCTCGCACAGCGCCCCGACCGGGCGGAGCCCGGCGAGGCGGCACAGGTCGGGCACCGCCTCGGTGTGGCCCGCGCGGCGCAGCACCCCGCCCGGGACCGCGCGCAGCGGGAAGACGTGGCCGGGCCGGTCGAGGTCCTCGGAACGGGTGCGCGGGCTCGCGAGGGCGCGGAGGGTCCGGGCGCGGTCGAAGACCGACGTGCCGGTGGTGGTGCCGCGCCGCACGTCCACCGACTCGGTGAAGGGGGTGCCGTAGCGCGCCGTGTTCTTGGTCACCATCAGCTTGAGCCCGAGGCGATCCGCGGTCTCGGGGTCCATCGGCGCGCAGACGATGCCGCGGCCGTGCTTGACCAGGAAGTTCACGTGGTCGGGCGTGGCCTTCTCGGCGGCGAACACGAGGTCGCCCTCGTTCTCGCGCTCGGCGTCGTCCACCACGATGATCATCCGGCCGGCCCGGATGCGGCGCACCGCCTCCTCGGGGGTCAGGAACACGCCGGAAGGGCGCGGGCCCGCGGAGCGGCGGGCGCCTGGGGTCACGGGCGTCATGGTTTCCTCTCGGGCAGGCCGCCGAACTCGAGCAGCCGCGCGACGTATCGGGCCAGCAGGTCGCCCTCGAGGTTCACCGCCCGGCCGGGCGCGTAGCCGCCGGCCGTGGTGACGGCGAGGGTGTGGGGAATGTAGGCGATTTCGCAGCCGTCGGGGCCGACCGCGGCGACCGTGAGGCTGACGCCGTCCACGGCCAGCGATCCCTTCTCGGCGACCAGCGGGCGCAGGGACGCGGGGATCCGGAGCCGCATGCGCCGTCCCTCCCCCTCGGGGAGCACGTCCGTGACGGTGCCCACGCCGTCCACGTGGCCCTGGACGAGATGCCCGCCGAGGCGCCGGTCGAGCCGTAGCGAGCGTTCGAGGTTGACCGCGTCGCCCTCGCGCCAGGCGCCGAGCGTGGTGCGCGCCAGCGTTTCGGGCACCGCTTCCACCGAGAAGCCTCCCGCGTCCGCCTCGATCACGGTCAGGCAGCACCCGCTCACGGCGATGCTGTCGCCCACGCCCGCGTCCGAGGCGACGAGCGGGGCCTCGATGCGGAAGCGCCGTCCGCCCGGGCGTTCCTCGATCCGGGCGATCCGCCCGCGCTCCTCAACCAGCCCGGTGAACATCCGCCCTCCCGAGATCGAGCGTGAGCTCGAGGTCGCGCCCCACCCGGCGCGCGCCCGCGAGGCGCCCGACGATCCTGCGGCCCAGGTCGCGCGCGCCGAGCGCGTCGGTCCAGCGCCGCCCGGAACCCAGCAGGTCGGGGGCGGCGAAGAGCACCACGCGGTCCACGAGCCCGGCCGAGAGCCACGCCGCGCCCAGCGCGCCGCCGCTCTCCATCAGCACCTCGTGGCAGCCCTCGGCCGAGAGCCGGCGCGCGAGCGCTCGCGGCGACACGTGGCCGCGCGCCTCGGGAAGCGCCCAGACGCGTACGCCCTTCGCCTCGAGCCGGAGGCGCGCCGCGCGCGGGGCGCGTCGCCCGCAGGCCACCACCGTGCCGCGCGCGAGCCGCGGCGAGAACAGCCGCAGCGTGGCGGGCAGCGCGAGGCGCGTGTCGCACACGACGCGCAGCGGCTGGGGCGCCCCGCGCCGGCCGCGGGCGGTGAGGCGCGGGTCGTCGGCGCGGGCGGTGGCGGCGCCGACCAGCACGGCGTCGGAGGCGGCGCGCAGGCGGTGGACCTCGCGCCGCGCGGCCGGGCCCGTGATCCAGCGCGAGCGCCCGGCCCGGTCCGCGGTGTTGCCGTCGAGCGTGGCCGCCACCTTCCACACCGTGCGCGGCCGCCCGGCGGTGTGCGAGAGCCGGTAGCCGGCCAGTTGTTCGCGGGCGGCGCCCGCCAGCAGGCCGGTCTCGACGCGGATCCCCGCCCGGCGCAGCGCGGCGAAGCCCCGGCCGTCCACGATGTCGTGCGGGTCGCGGATCGCCGCCACGCAGCGGCGCACCCCGGCGCGGATCAGGGCGTCGGCGCAGGGCGCGGTGCGGCCGCGGTGCGCGCAGGGTTCGAGCGTCACGTAGAGCGTGGCGCCGCGCGCGCGCGGGCCGGCGGCCCGCAGCGCGACCACCTCCGCGTGGTCCTCCCCCGCCGCGCGGTGCCACCCCTCGCCGACCACCCGCCCGCCGCGCACCAGCACCGCCCCCACGATCGGGTTCGGGCGGGTGCGCCCGCGGCCGCGCTCGGCCAGGGCGAGGGCCCGGCGCATGTGCCGCTCGTCGTCGTCGCGCGCGATGGCGGACCTCCTGGTCCCGGAACGAAAAACCCCGTGGCGGTGCGCCACGGGGCGAAAGCGGTTCTCGGGCGCCCGCCGGACACGCGAACGCCCCGCTCCTTCTTCCATCCCGACTGTCACGGTCGGCTCCGGAATCTCACCGGATCTGCGGGAGCGGCCGGTCCACGGATCCTCACGGGCCGCCGGGACCTGCCGTTTCCGCTCGCGGGCTCTACCGCCGGTGGGGACTTCGCACCCCGCCCCGAAGGAAACGCAGCCGGGGAGGATAAGGGGTGCCGCGGGCGGGGGTCAAAAAACGCGGGCGGGGGGCGTGTGTCCACACCCCCCGCGCCACCGGTGAACTGTCGGGATTTCGCCGGACGCTTCAAAAGCCTTCGGCGACGAGCCGTCCTAGCGGACAGCCACCTCCGCGATCCACATTCGAGACTGACTCAATGGACCACCTCCTTTCCCGCGTGCGACCGAAACTAGGAAAGGCCGCCGGCAAGGTCAACGGGAAAATGCCCGGGGCCGGGGCGGGAGGCTCCGTGCGGACGCGACGCCGGGCTCCGGTCGAGCACGCCGCGCGATCGCACGGCGCTTCCGGACGGGAACTAGTAGTGGAAGCCGAGGCGGACCGAGAACTGGTGCCAGTCCTCGCGCTCGAGGAACGCCGAGCGCCAGCCCGCGATCGCCGCCACCCGCACCGGCGCGGGGCGCCGCGGCATGACCGTGAGGTCGAGGGCGAGGGTCGGCGCCACCTCGTCCACCGGCAGGTCCAGGAACGCGGCCCCTCCCGCGGACGCGGAGAGCTCGGCGCGGGCGCTGGTCAGGCCGGGACCGAACGAGACGCGCGAGAGCGGGCCGAACGGCACCTTCCAGTGCGTGAAGGCGATCGCCTCGAAGGAGCCGTAGTCCACGGTCGCGTTGAGGGAGCCGCGCTCGACGTTCCGGTTGCCGTAGAGGTAGAAACCGAGGTCCACGCCGAGATCGAGGCGCGGGTGCACGGGGTGGTCGAAACCGGCGGTGAGCCCGATCGAGCCCGCCGGCGCGTGGCCGATCATGACCCGGCCGTAGCCGAAGCCCAGGTGCCCCTGCACGCGCGAGAACGAGAACTCGGCCCGCGCGGGCGCGGCGGCCAGGGCAAGCAGGAGCGCGGCGGCGGCCGCGCCCGCGAAGCGGCGCGGGCCGGGGCCCGCGGTCACGAGCGGTTGAAGCGGATTTCGAGACATTCGCCGTCCTCGACCCGGTAGTCCTTGCCCTCGAGCCGCAGCAGGCCCTTCTCGCGCGCCTTGGCCTCGCCCCCGCACTCGAGCAGCGCCTGCCAGCCGATCACCTCGGCCCGGATGAAGCCCTTCGCCAGGTCCGAATGGATCTCGCCGGCCGCGTCCACCGCGGTCTCGCCGCGCCGGATCGTCCAGGCCCGCACCTCGTCCGGTCCCACCGTGAAGAACGAGAGGAGCCCGAGCAGGTCGTAGCACGCGCGGATGATGAGCGACAGCCCGTCCTCGCCCACCCCCAGCTCCGCGCGGAACGCCTCGCGTTCCCCCGGGGGAAGCCCCACGACCTCGCGCTCCAGGTTCGCCTTGAGCGACACCGCCATCGCCCGCGGCCCCGGGTCGGGGATCGCGGCCGCCTCGCGCTCGTCCCGGTTGTACACCAGCAGGAGCGGTTTCCGCGAAAGGAGCTGGAAGCCGCGCAGGAGCTTCTCCTCCTCGGGGCCGTAGGTCTCGCCGCGCAGGGGCCGGCCGGCCTCGAGGGCCTCCTTGCAGCGGAGCAGCAGCGCGTGCTCGCGCTCGCCCTGCTTCTTGCCGACCCGCAGCTCCTTCTCGAGCTTCTCGATCCGGCCCTCCGCGATCACGAGGTCGTTGAAGACCAGCTCGCTCTCGAGCTTCGCCCGGTCGCGCTCCGCGTTCACGCCGCCCTCGATCGGAACGGCGGGGTTCTCGAAGTCCCGCACCACCGCCAGCAGCGCCTCGCAGTTCCGGACCGAGGCGAACAGGTCCTGCCCCTTGGCCTGCGCGCGCGCGCTGGCCTGCCCGGCCGCGGCGGTGTCGGTGAACTGGACCTGCGCGTAGGTGGTCTTCTTCGGCCGGAAGAGCTCCGAGAGCCGGTCGATGCGCGGATCGGGCACGCGCACCACCCCCACGGACTCGCGCGAGGCACCCCCCGAGGGCGAGGCCCCGGCGCCCTGCATGAGGATCTCGAACAGCGTGGTCTTGCCCGAGCCGGGAAGCCCGAGGATGCCGACGCGGTGCATGCCGCTCCTGCAAAGCGAGCCGCCCGCGGGGGGAATCCCCGCGGGCGAGCGGTCGCGAATCGAGGCCGGAAGCTACTGAGCGGGCGCGCGCGCTGTCAATCGTTCGCGGGCGGCGTCCCGTAGGCGCGGGCCAGCGCCTGCTGCAGGCGGTCGTTCATCCACACCGGCGGCTCGCCGGCGGGGCCTCCCTGCACGATCACGATGGTCTTCTTCACCGAGTCCACCTTCAGGCTGCAGTCCCGGCAGCGGGACAGGTGTTCCTCGATCTCGCGGCACAGCTGCTGTTGGGCGTCCGGATCGAGATACTCGCCGAGTTGCTCGATCAATTCCTCGCACTTCATTCCCGGTGGCTCCCTCAGGCCAGGTTTTCTGCCGTCTCCCGCGGCGCTCTCGGTAGGTGGTGCTCTCGGCCGAGCGGCCCTTACGCGGGCTCTAGATGCGGCGGGGGGCGAATGCGGTTTTACAATAATCTGACCGGCCCGAATTCGGCGCGGGAAGCTCGAGGGCTGGTGACCCGTGCTGGGATCGAACCAGCGACACCCTGCTTAAAAGGCAGGTGCTC
>CAZIVR010000068.1:0-20882 GCA_964542745.1 uncultured bacterium | reverse complement strand
CCACCGCCGAGCCCATGCCGCGCTCGCACATGCCGTGCGGGCAGCCGAAGTTGAGTTCCAGCCCGTCGCAACCGGTGTCGAGCGAGGCCTTGATGATGTCCTTCCAGTCCTGCTTGGACTCCACCATCAGGGACACGATCACCGCGCGGTCCGGGTACTTCTTCTTCACCGCGGCGATCTCGCGCAGGTTCACCTCGAGCGGCCGGTCGGTGATCAGCTCGATGTTGTTGAACCCCACCATGCGCTGGTCGCCGAGGTGGATGGCGCCGAACCGGCTCGAGGTGTCCACGATCGGGTCGCCGAGCGTCTTCCAGACCGCGCCGCCCCAGCCCAGGTCGAAGGCGCGCATCACCTGGTCGCCCGAGTTGGTGGGCGGGGCGCTGGCGAGCCAGAAGGGATTGGGGCTCTTGATGCCGGCGAAGTTGATCGAGAGGTCAGCCATGGAATCCTCGGAAAATCGCCGGATCCTCCGGCGGCGCGGGGCGGGAATCGAGCCGGGCCGGATTCTAGCCCGCGAATCCCCGGCCCGCTAGCGCCGCGCCGCCCTCCGCACCACGATTTCGCAGGTCCGCTCGCCCCGCAGCATGCAGCTCGGCTCCTCGATCTCGAGGGGCTCGTCGAAATGCCGGCCCAGCCCGCGGCAGATGCCGCGCGCCAGCGCGCACAGGCGGCGCGCCGACGTGTAGCTGACCCGCACCTCGTCGCCCGAGACCCGCGTGGCGCGCAGGGGCGGCGGGGCCGCCCCCGCGCTCTGCTGGCGCACCATGCGGTGGATGGCCTCCTCGGTGTGCTCGATCACGTCGAGGGCCGTCCACTCCGGGCGGAAGTGCTCCCCGTAGGCCCGGACCAGGGCGGGCACCAGGAACTCCCCGAACGACTCGATCAGCTCGGGAGAGGGGATCTTGGTCTGCTCGCGGGCCGCGGCCACCAGCCGCCCCAGTTCCTCGTCGGGGTAGGCCTGGTCGGGAAAGTAGGACTGGCCCGCGAGCCCCGCGCGCGCCGCCAGCGCCTCCCAGCTTCCGGGACCGAGTTGCGCCTCGACAAAACTCCGGAATTGCACCATCACCAATCCGTGCACGACCTGTCCCTCGAACGCGAGCCCCGGATGGCTCACGGTTTGGCGGCCGACACCAACCATGCGGGCATCGGCAGCGCCAGCCCGCCCTCTCCCACGAAGTCGCGGCTACGATACCCGACCTCGGCCCGGATTGCCGCGAGGGCTTCGGGCGCCTGTTTCCGCAGCAATCCGGCGGTTCTCGCCGTGCCGTCCCGGTAGGCCTCGAACAGCTCGTCCGCCGTGGCCACGCGCCACGTCATCGCCACTTCGCGCGCCTCGATCCCCTCGAAACCCGCCTCCCCGAGCAGCGCGCGCAGCATCGCGGGATCGCCGAACAGCTCGAAGGGCGGCGCGGCCGGCAGCCCCACGTCCATCCGGCCGTGGCGCCGGACCGACTCCAGCACGATCGCGAAACCCGCCGTGCGCTCGGGCGGCAGCCACCAGCTCAGGGCCAACCGGCCGCCGGGCCGCAGCACGCGAAACGCCTCGGCCACCGCGGCCGCCGGCCGCCCGAGGTGGCCGAGCAAGAAGGCCATGGTGACGGCGTCGAACGAGCCGTCCGCGAAGGGCAGGGCCTCGGCGTCCGCCTCCCGGAAGTCCGGTCCGGGGTGCAGCGAGCGCGCGAGCGCCACCATCGCGCCCGAGAAGTCGGCCCCCGTGACGCGCGCGCCGCGGGCGTGGGAACGCGCCGCCACGTAGCCGGGGCCGCTCGCCAGGTCGAGGTGTCGGGTTCCCGCCGCGACGCCCGCCGCATCGAGGAGCGGCTCGGCCATCTGGGAGGTGAGCCGGCCGAACGCGCCGTGGTACGCGCTCGCGGCCGACTGCCAGCGATCGTGCTCAAAGTGGCGGAAGGCCTCGGGTTCGGGGGATTCGGGAAGGGGCATGGGGTGCGGTCCAGTTCGGGCGGAGGGTTCGCCTCGGGGCGGCGCCCGGCGTGGGCGGCGTCCGTCCCCGTCTACACGTGGAGCGCCTTCGCCGCCCGCTCGAAGTCCTCGGGCTTCAGGTTGATGATGTTCCCGTAGCGGCCCCCTCCGTCGGCGACCGCGTAGGAGCCCAGGATGTTGACGTCGGCCTCCGCGAGCCGGGTGAAGACGCCGGCCAGCGCGCCCATCTCGTCGTCACCCTGGACCAGCAGCGCGTGATGCGGGCCGTTGAGCGGCACGTTCAGGCGCCGGGCCGCGCTCAGCAGCAGGTTCGAGTCCGCCGGGTAGAGCGTCAGCCACGTGGACTCGGGCCCCATGGGGATCGCGGTGAGCGCGACCAGATCCACGCCCAGCCTCGCGAACTGCGAGAGCAGCTCGCAGGCCTGCCCCGGCCGGTCGGGAATCGTGGTGGTGTAGGACTCCACTCGGCGGATCGTCGGGGCCATGGCCGTCCTCCCGCTTCCTCGCCCGCGTCAGCGGGCGCCGTTCTTCAGCGCCACCAGCACTTCGTCGAGCATCTTCTTGGCGTCGCCGAACAGCATCCGGTTGTTGTCCCTGTAGAACAGGGGATTGTCCACCCCCGCGTAGCCGGAGGCCATCGAGCGCTTCATCACGACCGAGGTCTTCGCCTTCCACACCTCCAGCACCGGCATGCCGGCGATCGGGCTGGCCGGGTCGTCCTCGGCCGCGGGGTTCACGATGTCGTTGGCGCCGATCACCATCGCCACGTCGGTCTCCGGGAAGTCCCCGTTCAGCTCGTCCATCTCGAGCACGATGTCGTAGGGCACCTTGGCCTCCGCCAGCAGCACGTTCATGTGCCCGGGCATGCGGCCCGCCACCGGGTGGATCCCGAATCGCACCTCCACCCCCTGGTCGCGGAGGTGCTTGGTGATCTCGTACACGGTGTGCTGCGCCTGGGCCACCGCCATGCCGTAGCCGGGCACGATGATGACGCGCTTCGACTCCCGCAGGAGCTCCGCGGTGTCGGCCGCGCTGATCGGCGTCGCTTCGCCCGCCGGAGCCGCCGCCGCGGAGGCGGGGGCGCCGCCCTCGGTGCCGAAGCCGCCCGAGATCACCGCGAGGAACTTGCGGTTCATGGCGCGGCACATGATGTAGGAAAGGATGGCGCCGCTCGATCCCACCAGCGCACCGGTGACGATGAGCAGGTCGTTCCCGAGCATGAAGCCGGTCGCGGCCGCGGCCCAGCCGGAGTAGCTGTTGAGCATGGACACCACCACCGGCATGTCCGCGCCGCCGATCGCCATCACCATGTGCACGCCGAACAGCAGCGCCAGCGCGGTCATCCCGAACAGCGGCAGCATCCCCTCGGCCGCGTCGTGCGCGCCGGCGAAGCGGACGCCGAAGCCGATCACCACCACCAGCGCCGCGAGGTTCAGGAGGTGCCGCCCGGGCAGGATCACCGGCTTGCCGCTGATCTTCCCCGCCAGCTTGCCGAACGCGACCAGCGAGCCCGAGAAGGTGACCGCGCCGATCAGCACGCCGAGGTAGATCTCGATGTGGTGGATGGTCCGCTCGGCGCCCCGGTACGAGCCGGCGGCCGCGGGATCGATGTAGTTCGCGAAGCCCACGAACACCGCCGCGAGGCCCACCAGGCTGTGCATCAGCGCCACCAGCTCGGGCATCTGCGTCATCTTCACGACGCGCGCGGCGTAGAGGCCGATCGTGGCGCCCACCACCATCGCGCCGGCGATCCAGCCGTAGCCCTCGGGGGTGACCCGGGGGCCGAGCACCGTCGCCAGCACGGCGAGCGCCATGCCGAGCATGCCGTACAGGTTGCCGCGGCGCGCCGTCTCGGGATGCGAGAGCCCGCCGAGGCTCAGGATGAACAGGACGATGGCCCCGATGTAGGCGGCGGTGGCGAGGCTCGGGGTCAGGGTCATGGCCGCCCGATCACTTCCGGAACATGTCGAGCATGCGGCGCGTCACCGCGAAGCCGCCGAACATGTTGATGGTCACCATCACGATGCTCGCCACCGAGAGCCCGAGGATCCAGCCCGTCGGGCGGTTCATGAAGATCCCGCCCCATCCGAGCGGCGGCGCGACCTGCACCAGCGCGCCGAGGATGATGATGCTCGAGATCGCGTTGGTCACGCTCATGAGCGGGGTGTGCAGCGCGGCCGTCACGTTCCACACCACCATGTAGCCGACGAAGCAGGCCAGCACGAACACGGTGAGGTGCGAGAGGAACGCGGGCGGCGCGCCGGAGCCGATCACGTAGAGGAGCGCCAGCGCGACCCCGAACATCACGACCGTGCGTCCCGCCGAGGGCGGGGCGCCCGGCGCGCCGTGCCCGTGGGCGCCGCGCGGCTTCTCGGCCGGCCGGGCGGCGGCCGCGGGGACCGGCGGCGGAGCGGCCGCGGGCCTGGGCGGAGGAGGCGGCCAGGTGATCGTGCCCTCCCGGATCACGGTCAGGCCGCGGATCGCCTCGTCGTCCATGTCCACGTCGAAGGCGCCGTCCTTCTTCTTGCACAGCTCCTCGGCGAGCCGGAACAGGTTGGTGGCGTAGAGCGTGGACGACTGCCGCGCCATGCGGCTCGGCAGGTCGGTGTAGCCGAGGATCGTGACGCCGTGCTTCACCACCGCGCGGCCGGGCTCGGTCAGCTCGCAGTTCCCGCCCTGCTCGGCGGCGAGATCCACGATCACGCTGCCCGGCTTCATGCTCCGCACCATCTCGGCCGTGAACAGGCGGGGCGCGGGCTTCCCCGGGATCAGGGCGGTGGTGACGATGATGTCCGCCTGCTTCGCTTCCCTCGCGTACATCTCGCGCTGGGCCTTCTGGAAGCCCTCGCTCATCACGCGGGCGTAGCCGCCGCCGCCGGAGCCCTCCTCGTGGTAGTCCACCGGCGCGAACTCGCCGCCCATGGACTTGACCTGGTCCGCGACCTCGGCACGCGTGTCGTTGGCGCGCACCACCGCGCCCAGCCCCACCGCGGTGCCGATCGCGGCGAGGCCCGCGACCCCGGCGCCGGCCACGAAGACACGGGCCGGGGGCACCTTGCCCGCGGCCGTGACCTGCCCGTTGAAGAACCGGCCGAAGGCGTTGGCGGCTTCGATCACGGCGCGGTAGCCGCTGATCCCCGCCATCGAGGTGAGCGCGTCCATCTTCTGCGCGCGGGAGAGCTGGCGCGGGAGCGAGTCGATGGCCAGCACCGTCGCCCGCTTCGCGGCCAGCGCCTGCATGAGGTCGGGATTCTGTCCCGGCCACACGAACGAGACCAGCGTGCCGCCCGGCTTCATCCGGCCGACCTCGTCCATCGTCGGCGGGCGGACCTTGAACACGACGTCGGAACCCGCCCACAGCTCGTCCGCGGTCGCGGCGATCGTCGCCCCGGCCGCGCGATAGGCCTCGTCGTCGCACTGGGCGCCGAGTCCCGCACCGCTCTGCACCTTCACCGCGAAGCCGAGCTTGATCAGCTTCTCGACGACTTCGGGGACCGTGGCGACGCGCCGCTCGCCGTCCGCCACCTCCGCCGGTATCCCGATCACCTGAGCCATGGTCCCCCACCCCGAACGCGTCTCACCGCGGAGCGAATGCCGACCTCGCGGCGCGCGGGGCGACCGCCGCGGCAGGCGCGCCGTCGGAACGCCATCGGGGACCACCCGTCGCATGCGGCCACGCAGGGAACCCCGAAGCTGCGGCATGCTGAACCGGGGATCGCGGGGGCGTCAAGGGGTCCCGGGGATCGCCTGCGGTCGACCTTCGTCGCCCTCCAGCGCCCGTCGCATCGCCCGCCACGACGCCGCGTCGAGGAGCACCGGCGCGCCCGCCACCGGCCGCGCCGCCGCCAGCGCGCGCACGCGCTCGCGCCGCCCCGTGGTCGAGGGATGGGTCGAGAGGAACGTGAGCTCGGGACCCTTCGCGCCCCCGGCGGCTCCGGCGATGCTCTCGAGCGCGCCGTCGAGTGCCGCCGGGTCGAGCCCGGCGCGGGCCATCAGCTCGACCGCGCCGGCATCGGCGTCGGATTCGTCGCCCCGGCTGTACGACAGCTCGCCGAGCCGCCCCGCCGCGTCCAGCGCGATCCCGATTCCTCCGGCGTCCCCCGCGAGCAGCGCGAACAGCGCGCGCACGCCGAGCCGTGCGAACAGCCCGCGCGTGGTGTGGCGGCGGGCGACGTGCGAAATCTCGTGCGCCAGCACGCTGGCCAGCTCCTCCGGGCCGCGCAGCGCGCCGAGCAGCCCGGTCGTGACGACCACCCACCCGCCCGGCGCGGCGAAGGCGTTGACCGTCTTCGAGCGCACCACGATCAGGCGGAACGAGTCGCGCGGAGAGGCCTGCGCCGCCACCAGACGGCGGAAGATCCCGTCCACGCCCGCGACCACGCGTTCGTCGCGAACCCGGTCGCGCGCCGGGGCCATTCCCTCGACCACCGCGAGCCCGAAGCGGCGCTCCCACTCGGGCGGCACCTGCCCGGCCGCGACGCCGGCGAGCGCCGGGATGCCCCAGCGCCACGCGGCGAACAGCGCCAGCAGGCACGCCAGCCCGGCCGCGAACAGCAGCCGCATCACCGGGGGGCCGCCCCGCGCGATCCGGCCCATGCCGCGCCCGCCGTTCGCGACCCGCAGCGCGTCGAGGAAGGAGGGATCGGGCACGATCAACGCCTCGATCCGCTCGCCCGACATCTCGAGCTGCACCCCGGAGCGGTCGGCGCTCACCACCTTCACGCGCTCGAGCGGCCAGCGCGCGGGCAAGCCTTCGCCCCGCTCGACGATGAGCGCGCCCGGCTCGAGCCGGACCGTCGCCTCGCGCGGCAGGTGCGAGCGGTCGTCGAAGTGGCGGGCGGATCGCGGGGCGAAGGCGGGGTCGGTCACGGGCCTCCGCGCGGCTACCGCGTCACGCTCACCTTGAGGTAGGTCGCCGGGATGCGGGTGGTGTTCGGATCGCCGCTCCGGTTCTGCGCGTTGAAGAGGGCGTCCAGTTCGCGGTGCAGGTCGTCGGCGCGACCGGCGGCTTCGGCCGCGGCGTAGGCGTTCATGGTCGGGCCGTAGTACGTGCGGAACCTCGAGAGGAACGCCGAGGGCGGCTCGGGCGCGGCGAACACGAAGGTCTCGCGCTCGAAGCCGATCCGCTCGGCGGGGAGGCCGGCGGCGGTGAACCGCTCGACCACCTTGTCCTCCATCCCCCACGTCATCGGGCTCACGAACCCCTCGGGAGGCGGCGGCGAGTAGGCGGAGCTGATCTTGAGGATCTGGGCGACCAGCGTCGGGTCGCCGGGGATCCAGTTGCCCATCACGATGCGGCCGCCGGGGCGCGTCACGCGCACCATCTGCTTCGCCACGTCGAACGGCCGCGGGGCGAACATCGCGCCGAAGACGGTCACGACCAGGTCGAAGCTGGCGTCGCCGAGGCCGGCGAGCTCGCACGCATCGCCCTCCTCGAATCGCAGGTTCGAGAGCCCGGCCTCCCGGGCCCGGGCGTTGCCGGCCGCCACGAGGTTGGCGGCGATGTCCACGCCGAGCACCTCCGCGCCGAGCCGGGCGGCGGGCAGGGCGGTGGTGCCGTCGCCGCAGCCGAGATCGAGGACCCTGAGCCCCTTCGAAATCCCCAGGCGGCCGACCAGCTCCTCGCCGCTCTCGCGCATGCACTCCGCGATGCGCGTGAAGTCGCCCTTCTCCCACAGCGCCTTGTTCGGATTCATGACCGCGCGTTCTCCTCGAATCGTCGTTCCGGGCGTGAGGACGGGTACCCTACCGCACGCTCCGTCGCCCTTCCAGAGCCCGCGGCCGATCGTCCGGTTTGTCCGCTCCACGAGCCGCCACTAGACTCCCGTTCCTCCATGCCCCAACGCGACCGCAGGCCGCAACCGATCCGCGCCGCCGCGCGCCTGGCGGTGGCCGCGCTAGCGATGCTCGCGACGCCCCTCCTCGCGGGCTGCGCCCGCCGAGCTCCCGATCTCTTCGCGGCCTACGAGCCCGGCCCCGGCGGCACGCCGCTCCGCGGCGGGCGCATCGTGCTCACGCGCGAGGAGGATCCCGACTTTCTCGATCCCGCGCTCTCCTACGGCACCTACTCGGCGCCGCTGATCTCGGCGGTGTTCCGCACGCTGCTCGAGTACGCCGACGCGCCGGGGACGGCCGGGGCCACGCTGCTCCCCGAGATCGCCGGGAGCCTGCCCGACGTGCGCGAGAACGGGACGCTCTACGCGTTCAAGATCCGCCCCGAGGCCCGCTTCGGGCCGCCCGTGAACCGGCGCATCACCGCGGCCGACTTCCAGTACGCGATCGAGCGCCTCTTCAAGGTCGGCTCGCCCGGCGTGTCGTTCTACGGCGGCATCGTCGGGGCGCGCGACGTGATCGCGGGCCGCGACAGCGTGCTGGCGGGCGTGATCGCGCGCGGCGACTCGCTCTACGTTCGGCTCGAAAAACCGGACCCGATGTTCCTGCAGGCGTTCAGCATGTCGTTCTCGAGCCCGATTCCGCGCGAGGTGGGCGAGCGCCACCCCAACGACTACTCCCAGCACACGGTGCCGAGCGGGCCCTACCGGATCGCCGAATTCACGCCGCGCCACCGCGTGCTGCTGGTGCGGAACCCGGCCTACTGGGGCCGGCCGGCGTGGGCCGACACCATCGAGCTGCGGCTCGGAGTCTCCACCAACAACGCGGCGGCGCTGATCCGGCGAGGGCTCGCCGACGGCGGCATCTTCGAGGTGCCCCCCGGCGAGTTCGCGCGCATGCTCGGCGACTCGCTGTGGAAGCGCCAGATCCAGGTCGCCGACGGGCTCAACGTGGAATACCTCTTCATGAACGTGCGCCAGCCGCCCTTTCACGACGTGCGCGTGCGGCAGGCGGTGTGCTGGGCGCTCGACCGCGACGCGCTCACCAAGGTCTATTCGGGCAAGGCCGAGCCGGCGGGCGAGTTCCTGCCGCCCGGCATGCCGGGCGCGGCGCGGCTCGGCCGCTACATGCCGCGCGACGTGGCGCGAGCCCGGCGCCTGCTCGCCGAAGCCGGCCACCCGCGCGGGTTGAAGACCAGGCTCCACGGCTGGACCACCGAACCCGGCCCGCGCGAGATGCAGGTGATCCAGCAGCAGCTCGCCGAAGCCGGCATCGAGGCCGAGCTCGACCTGGGCGAGGCCGCCGGCTACACCTCGATGGCCGAGGACACCGCGAACCACGTCGCGTTCGGCATCTACTCCTGGTACGCCGACTACGTGGACCCGTCCAACTTCCTCGACGTGCTCTTCAACGGCCGCCGCATCACCGCCACCAACAACCTGAACCTGAGCCTGCTCGACGACTCGCTCACCAACGCGATGATCGAAGCCGCCCTGCCGGTCACCGACCCCACCGAGCGAGCGGCGCGCTGGCGGCTCGTGGACGAGCGCATCATGGATCTGGCGCCGGTCGCGGTCACCATCCACCAGCTCGAGAGCCGGCTGTGGGGCCCGCGCGTGGGCGGCTGGTACCGGCACGTCACCCGCATCCTCAAGCTCGAGGCGCTCTACGTGAAGCGGGCGCGCGCCGCGCCGGGCCCGCCGGGAGAAGCGCCGTGACCTCCGCCCCCGCGCGCCGGCTCGCCTGGCGGCGCTTCGCCCGCGATCCGTGGGCGGTGGCCGGGCTCGCGGTGCTCGGCACGCTCGTGCTCTCGGCGATCCTCGCGCCGTGGATCGTGGAGCACGGTTTCCGCCACTCGGCGTTCCGGCTCGGCATCATGGACCGCACGGTGGTGGCGGGCGCCGAGGTGGACGTGGTCTCGGCGGTCGGGCTGCCGGTCGGCCCGTGCGCGCGCTACCCGCTCGGCGCCGACCTGCTGGGCCGCGACGTGCTCTCCCGAATCCTCTACGGCGCGCGCGTGTCGCTGCTGGTCTCGGCGCTCGGCACGCTGCTCGCGCTCGCGGTGGGGCTCGCGGCCGGACTCGCCGCCGGCTACTACCGCGGGGCCGCCGACCTGCTGGTGTCGCGCTTCGTGGACGCGATGATGGCGATCCCGGTGCTCCTGCTCGCCATCGCGCTGGCCGCGGTGCTGCGCCAGGGCAGCGTGTGGATGATGGTGCTGATCCTGGCGCTCGTGAACTGGACGTACCTCGCCCGGATCGTGCGCGCCGAGGTGCTGAGCCTCCGCGAGCGCGACTTCGTGGAGGCGGCCCGCGCGCTCGGCGCCACCGACGCGGCGGTGCTGGCGCGCCACCTGCTCCCCAACCTGCTCGGGCCGGTCATCGTGTTCGCGACCCTGTCGCTCGCCGGCAACATCCTGCTCGAGAGCGCGCTCTCCTACCTCGGCGTCGGCATCCAGCCGCCGACGCCCTCGTGGGGCAACATGATCCAGGAGGGGGTGCCCCTCTACAACGTGGCGTGGTGGATCACGCTCTTCCCCGGGCTCGCCCTGCTGCTCACGGTGCTGAGCCTCAACCTGGTGGGCGACGGCGTGCGCCGCGCGGTGGGCGGCGGCGGAGACGACGCGTGACGGCGAACCTCGCGCAGCGCCTGCTCTGGAGCGTGGTGGTGCTGGTGATCGTGACCGGCGTCACGTTCGCCATCTTCTTCGCCGTGCCGGGCGATCCGGCGCGCCTGATCGCCGGCAAGTACGCCACGCCCGAGACCGTGGCGCTGATCGAGCGGCGGCTCGGGCTCGACCAGCCGAAGCTGCTCCAGTTCGCGACCTTCCTCGGACGCGCCGCGGTCGGCGACTGGGGCTTCTCGTACGTGAGCCAGCAGGCGGTGCTGCCCACCCTCCTCGCCGCGTTCCCGAAGACCCTCTCGCTCACCGCGGGCGCGGTCGCGATCTGGCTCCTGATCGGCATTCCGTTCGGGATCGTGAGCGCGCTCAAGCCCCGCTCGCTCTGGGACCGGCTGGCCACGGTCGGCGCCCTGGTCGGCGTCTCGGCGCCGGTCTACTGGCTCGGACTCGTGCTGCTGCACGTTTTCGCGGACCGCCTCGGCTGGTTCCCGGTCGGCGACTACGCGACGCTCGCCGACGGCGGGTTCGCGGGCTGGGCGAACCACCTGGTGTTGCCGTGGCTCACGCTGGCGTTGCTCTACGCCGGGTGGTACGCGCGGCTCACGCGCTCGCAGGTGCTCGACGTGCTGCGCCTCGACTACGTGCGCACCGCGCGCGCGAAGGGCCTGCCGCCCGGGCAGGTGATCGGCAAGCACGTGCTGCGGAACGCGCTGCTCCCGATCGTCACCATGCTCGGCATGGACATCGCCTACCTGATGGGCGGCGCGGTGCTCACCGAGTCGGTCTACGGCATCCCGGGGATCGGCGGCCTCGCGTGGCGCGCGATCCGCCAGCGCGACCTGCCCATGGTGATGGGCACCGTGCTGTTCTCGGCGGTGTTCATCGTGGTCGCGAACCTGCTCGTGGACCTGCTCTACCGGGCGCTGGACCCGCGCATCCGCGGCCGCGAGTAGGCGCGGCTCGAGGAGTCTCGGCGCCGGGGACGAGAGCGCCGGGCGGTACACCGGGGGCTCCGCCCGCTACTTCCTTCCCGCCAGCATCGGCGCGTCGGCGCGCACCGGCACGCCGAGGGCGGCGCAGATCGCGCGAGCCGCTCGCTTCGCCTCCTGCGCGGCGGTGACCACCAGCTCGCCGCCCAGCACGTCCCCGCCCGCGAACACCTTCGGGTTGCCGGTGCGCCCGGTGGCCTCGTCCACCACCACGCGGCCCTTGTCGTCGAGCGCCACGCCCGGGAACTGGGCGACCGTCTCGCGCAGCTTGGACTGGCCGATCGCCACGATCGCCAGCTCGCACGGCAGCTCGCGGCCATCGGCGAGCCGGAGCGCCGTGAGCGCTCCCGAGGCGTCGCGCACGAACTCCTTCGGCACCGCGCGCTCGGCGAGCCGCACGCCCTCGATCCGCGCGTGTTCGAGTTCGTGGGCGTAGCCCGGCATCTCGGCTGCCGTGCGCCGGTAGGCGAGCGTGACTTCGGCCACCCCGAGATGCGCCAGCTCGCGCGCCGCGTCGATCGCGGTGTTGCCGCCGCCCACCACCACCGCGCGCGCGACTCCCGGGCCGTTGTAACCGGCCTCGAGCTTCATGCGCTCGATCCATTGCGTGGCCCCGAGCACGCCCGTGCCCTTCTCGCCGGGAATGCCGAGCGCGGCGTCGGCGCCGAGACCGATCCCGAGGAACACCGCGTCGAAGTCGCGCAGCAGGTCGGCGGGCTGGACCGTGACGCCCACCTCGGCCCCGCCGCGGAACTCGACGCCGAGCGAGCGGATGTAGTCCACCTCGAGGAACGCGCCCTCGGCGTGCATCTTGTAGGGCGCGACACCGGTCGCGTTCAGGCCGCCCGGGAGCGCGCGCTTCTCGAACAGCGTGACCGCCACGCCCTCGAGCGCGAGATACCCCGCGCAGGCGAGCGACGCGGGCCCGGCACCCACGCACGCGACTTTCTTGCCCGTGCCCGGCGCCTTCGGGAGCAGCCCCGGCCCCTGGCCGTTGCCGAGCGCGGTCTCGACCGCGTAGCGCTGGAGCCGCCCGATCGCGATCGGCGGGTTGCGATCCCAGGCGTTGTACACGCACGCCCCGACACACAGCACCTCGACCGGGCACACCCGCGCGCACGAGTAGCCGAGCAGGTTGGCCGACAGGATCGCCTTGGCCGAGCCGCGCACGTTGCCGGTGCCGATCTTGCGGATGAAGCCGGGGATATCAATGCCGGTCGGGCACGCCGCCACGCACGGCGCGTCGTGGCAGTAGAGGCAGCGGTTGGCCTCGGTGACCGCCTCGCCGGGCGTGTAGGTGGGCTTGGCGTCGGCGATGCGCGACTCCAGCCGGTTCACGGGAATCAGCGATCCAAAGGTGCCGTTCATCGATTCATGTCCTCCGAGATCGCCGGCCCTCGGGCCCGGCCGCTCATCGTTTCCTCGACCCCGCGCGCGACTTCGCGCAACGCTCCTCGATCTCGCGCTCGGTGCGCGGCGAGAAGTCCGGAATCTCGCCGCCGAGCCCCTGCTTCGCCCACCGCACTCGCGCCAGCGCCGCACACGGCTTGCCGGCTCGCACGCGGAGGTCCAGCCCCTCGACGAACGCCGCGAGCGCCGCCTGGCGCATTCGCGGCTCCTCCGCCCTCACCGCCAGCACGAACAAGCTGTCGTTCCAGTCCGCGGCCGCGAGCAGCCGGCCGCCGCGCTCCAGCCGATCGGCCGCGCGCGTGCACACCTCGACGCCGAGCGAGAGCAGCTCCGGGTCGCCGGAGCGGCCCGAGGCCCGGAAGCGCTGGCGGGCGAGCCGCGCCGCCTGCGCCGCCCGGTCGAGCCGCCCGGCCAGCAGTTCGCCGCGCACCCGCTCGCGGTAGCGGTCGTCGAGCGCGCGGTGGCGCCCCGGCTCCCACACCCGCACCGGCTCCCAGAGTTCCAGCCATGCGATCTCCCGGTCGAAGCGCCCGTCGCGGCGCAGCCCCCACGCCCCGGCCAGCGCCGTGATCTCCAGCGCGGCCACGACGAACAGCGCGAACAGCAGCAGAAACACCAGCACGTGGGAAGGCCGCATCGTGGCCGCGCATCTTGCCACGTTCGGCGGCCGGGGGGAACGGGCTCAGCGTGCGGGCGCTCCCCCGTGCTTCACCGCGAACTCCAGCGCCCTCCGGATCGCCTCGCGCGACTCGTCGGTGTCGTCGAGGATGTCGAAGGCGTGGCGGGCGCCGGCCACGTTCACCAGTTCCAGCGGCCGATCGTGTTCGAGGGCGATGCGGACGAAGCGCGCGATCCCTGCGTTGAGCCCGGGCTCGTCGCGCCCGGCGCGCACCAGCAGCGTGGGCGGCAGCGCCATGGGCCGCCGCTCGAGCACGTCGCACGGCGAACCGGTTTCCTCGGCCCGGCGGCGCAGGCTGTCGGGGTAGAACGCCAGCAGGCCGCCCAGCTCGAGCACCGGGTAGAAGCCGACGATCGCGCGGACCTCCGGGCGCCGCGGGTTGATCCCCGTGCCGAGCAGCCGACCGCCCGCCGAGAAGCCCCACAACACCAGCCGGCTCGGATCCACACCCAGCGCCGCGCCGTGGTCCCGAAGGTGGTCGAGCAGCGCCTCGGTGTCGGCGAGGCCCTCGAAGAGCTGCGATCTCTCGTAGCGCTTCTCGTAGACGATCCCGGCGAGCCCGTGCGCGGCGGCCAGCCGTCCGTAGTCGCGGTACACCCGCCAGTCGCGCGTGTCGGGGGCGCCGCTCGCGAACACGATCGCGCCGCGCGGCGATCGCGCGCCCGCGGGCAGGTAGAGGTCGAATCGCAGCGCGCGGCCCTCGACGGTCCGGTACATGAGATCGCGGCGCACCACCGCGCTGTCGCCCGCGGGGATCGGCAGCACCACCGGCAGCTTCACCATTTCCTCGAACGGCGGCATCGGCCGCACGCGGCGCTCCGGCTCGCCGGGACCCGCGGCCCACGGCGTGGACGGCTGCTGCGGCCGCGCGGGCTGGGACGGGCGCGCGGGCTGGCCCGGCTGTGCGGGCCCGGTTGGGGGCTGGGCGAAAGCGAGCAACGCCCCGAGCGCCAGCGCCGGGAGCGTGGCGAGCCGCGCCTTCCAACTCACCCGATGCGCCCCATCTCGCGCGTGCCGGTCGGGTGCGCGAGGTGCTCGGGGCTCACCTTGCGGGCGAGGAATCGGCCCGCGCCGCGCTGGACGTCGAGCTTGCCGTCCGAGTACTGCACGCGGCCGTTCACGATGGTCTTGGCCACGGCGCCCTTGATCTTGAAGCCCTCGAAGATGTTGCGGTCCGCCTTCGAGTGGTGGGTCTTCGCGCTGCGCACACCGCTCGCGGCCGGGTCGTAGATCACGAGGTCGGCGTCCGAGCCCACGGCGATCGCGCCTTTGCGCGGGAACAGGCCGTAGACCTTGGCGGGATTGGTGGCGCCGAGCGCCACCATGCGCTGCAGGTCGAAGTGACCGCCGCCCACGCCGTACGTGTACATCACCGGCAGCCGGTCCTCGATTCCCGCCGCGCCGTTCGGGATCATCGTGAAGTTGTCCTTGCCCATCAGCTTCTGCTGGTGGGTGAACGGGCAGTGGTCGGTGCCGACCGTGTCGAGCATCCCGTTCGAGAGCCCGCGCCACAGCGCGTCGTGGTGCCCCTGCCCCGCCGGGCGGATCGGCGGGCTCATCACGTAGGCCGAGCCGCCGAAGTCGGGCTTGGTGAACACGGTGTCGTCGAGCAACAGGTACTGCGGGCAGGTCTCGCCGTAGCAGTGCTGGCCGGCGAGCTTGGCGCGCACCAGCGCCTCGACCGCCTCGCGGCAGGTCATGTGCACGATGTAGGCGGTGGCGCCGTGAAGCCGCGCCATCATCAGCGCGCGGTTCGTCGCTTCGCCCTCCACGCTGCTCGGGCGCGACACCGGGTGGAACTCGGGGCCCAGGTCGCCCCGCGCCACCAGCTCGCGCTGCAGGTGCCACACCGCCTCGCCGTTCTCGGCGTGCACGTTCACCACCGCGCCGAGCTTCCCGGCCTGCTTCATCACCTGGTAGAGCTCGCCGTCGTCCACCATGATCGCGCCCTTGTAGGCCATGAACACCTTGAAGGACGTGATGCCCTCTTCCTCGACCACTTTCCGCATGTCCTCGGCGGTGCGGTCGCCCCAGCCGGTGATCGCCATGTGGAAGGTGTAGTCGGCGACCGCCTTGGCGGCGCGCTCCTTCCAGAGCTTGAGCCCCTCGAGCAGCGGCTGGCCGCGGTTCGGGATGCAGAAGTCGATGATGCAGGTGGTGCCGCCGGCGATCCCCGAGGCGGTGCCGCTCTCGAAGTCGTCGGCCGACACGGTGCCCATGAAGGGCAGCTCCATGTGGACGTGCGGGTCGAGGAAGCCCGGGAACACGAACGCCCCCGACGCGTCGATCACGGTGTCGGAGGCGGAGCGCTTCTCGAGGTTGCGGCCGAGGGCGGCGATGGTGCCGCCGTCGCAGTAGACGTCGGCGACGCAGCGGTCACCGGCGGTGACGATTTCACCGTTCTTGATGAGGAGGCCCATGGCGTTTCTCCCGTCGGGGCACTGTCGGAGCGCTGAACGAGATTCGGCGTCCGCAGTATAGGCGGGGAACGCGTGGACTGTCAGCGGAGCGGCGACTCTCCCGGCTCGCAGCGGCAGTCGCCGCCGGTCTCGCCGGCGTCGGCCACCGGCTCGAGCGGCACGGGTTCGGGCGCGGGCTGGAACGGCGAGGGCGCGACGGTCGGCCCGGCCACGGGCTCCAAAGGCGCGGGTTGAACCGGCAGCGGCGCGACAGTGGGCGCCGCGAGGCGCTGCTCGCGCAGCCGGATCATGGTCAGCTCGAGCGAGCGCTCGCGCGTCACGTCGAGCGAGAAGCCGGCCAGGCTCTCGAACTCCGAGGCGTCGCCCGCGGCGAAGGCGGCGGCGCCGGCGCCGCGGCCCGAGGCGAGCGATGCCGTGATCCGGCTCGCGAGCCGCTCGATGTCGGCGAGCTCGGCTTCGCTGAGCGAGCCCTCGACCTGCATCGAGACTTCCTGCGAGACGCTGGCCGAGCGCAGCGAAAGCGAGGCGGCCTCGCGGCCCTCCGGGCCCCGAGACTTCGCGCCGTAGCGAAGCGCCAGGGACTCGGTCTCGCGCTGGAACGAAAGCGTCACCGTATCGCCCTCGTCGGTGCGCACGGTGAGTTCGACGCCGAGGCTGTTCGTGCGCTGGAGCGCGAACAGCCGCTGATCGGTCCGGACGCCGTGGGCATCCCTGCCCGCGAGCGAGCCCTCACCCGGCCGGCCGAGGCCCCATCCCCACGCCTTCGGCTGCGGCCATCCACCCAGCGACGTCAGCATCGCTTCACCCTCCATGGCGAAACCGGCGATTCCGGACCGTGGAGAGTGTCGGCGCGGTCCGGACCGACTTGAGGGGCTCGCCCCGGGTTCAGGCGGAAACCCGCGACCGCACCGCTCCGGCTCAGAACCCCCCGCGGCTGATCCAGCCCCGGATTCCGAGCCACGCGAGCAGGGCGAGGGCGAGCAGCAGGGCCAGGCATCCCACGATGCCCCCGACCTGTTCGCCCCGGGTGGGACGCCGCTCGTCCCGCGGCTCATCGGCCATGCGACCACTCCATTCCGTCGGCCGGATCCGCGCGGGGGAGTACGGGGCGGCGCGACGCGAGAGGCTAGAGCTCGACCAGGTCCTCGTAGGTTTCGGGACGCCGGTCGCGGAAGAACTGCCACGTCGCGCGGACCTCGTCGATCAGGTCCAAGTCCATCTCCGCCACTACCAGCGCGTCGTCGTTCTCGTTGGCCTGCGCGAGGAAGTTGCCGCGCGGGTCCACGAAATAGGACGAGCCGTAGAACTTGCCGATGTTCCAGGGTGCCTCGGTGCCGACGCGGTTGATCGCTCCGACGAAGTACCCGTTGGCGACCGCGTGGGCCGGCTGCTCGAGCTTCCAGAGGTACTGGGACAGCCCCGCCACCGTGGCGCTCGGGTTGAACACGATCTCGGCGCCGTTCAGGCCCAGCGCGCGCGCGCCCTCGGGGAAGTGGCGGTCGTAGCAGATGTAGGCGCCGACCTTGGCGTAGCGCGTCTGGAACACCGGGTAGCCGAGGTTGCCCGGGCGGAAGAAGTACTTCTCCCAGAAGCCCGAGGTATGCGGGATGTGGTTCTTCCGGTACTTGCCGAGGTAGCTGCCGTCGGCGTCGTACACCGCGGCGGTGTTGTAGAGCACGCCCGGCATGTCCTTCTCGTAGACCGGCACCACCACCGCCATCTTGTACTTCGCCGCGAGCTTCGCCACCGCCTCGGTGGTCGGTCCCGGCACCGGCTCCGCCGCCTCGTACCAGCGCTTGTCCTGCCCCGGGCAGAAGTAGGGACCGTTGAAGATCTCCTGCAGGCAAAGCACCTGCACGCCCTTCTTCCCCGCCTCCTCGATCAGCGGCACGTGCTTGTCGAACATCGCCTGCTTGATCTTCTCGACCGGCTGGGACTCGTCGTTGATCGGGTTGGCGCACTGGATCAGTCCGCCGATGAGCTTGCGAGGCATGGAGGTCTCCGAATGGGTCGAGCCGCGAGCGGGGCGGCGGATCGAGCTGCGAGATCAGCGTTGCCGGAAGGTTACGCGCCCGGGGGTGCGCGCGCCAAGCAGGAAGATCGCGAGGAACATCAGGCACAAACTCGACGGCGCAGAAATGGGCACCCGTTATTCACAGCTAGTTGCGGAGCACCACGCATCGGTAGCGCTTCATGCGGTGATCTGCCGGAGTCATCATGCTGAATGACTTCGCAGCACCTGGGGCGAGTTCTTCTCCACCAACCGCGTAGGTGAAATCCGTGTCGAGAATGTTGCCGGACTTGTCGAGCCACTCTACTTGGACTTTGACGAACTTGACGGAGCTCGTGCCCAAGTTTCTCACCTTGCCCTTGCAGTACATGTACGAGCCATCGATGTGCCCGTTGAGTTCTTCGAGCTCCACCCGGGCAAGGGCATTGGCTTTCTCCGTCTCCTGCTTATGGAGAGCACCCCCGACGTGCATCGCCGTGGTGCCGATCCAGAACAGTGGCCCCATGACCAAGACCAACAGGAGCAGGATGACTCCGCCGACGATACGGCGCTGAGCCAAGGCCACGATACTGAGGACGAAGGCCGCGATCATTAGCGGCGCGTAGACGAAGATGAGGGCCAATGAGACCACCATCATCGCCAAACTCGTGCCGAAGCAGAGCCAGCCCGCAAGCAGCGCCTTCCCACCAGCGCGCCTGGCTAGCTCATCACTTTCGTTTGGGGTCCAAGCGTCGGGGACCATCCGGCGGCCTTCTGTGGCTAACGAATCACAACCACCGCGTGATGACCACCTTCTTGTCGGTGTAGAACTCGATCGCGTCGCGGCCGTGGGCCTTGAGGTCGCCGAAGAAGCTGTGCTTGGCCCCGCCGAACGGGAAGAACGCCATCGGCGCGGCGACCCCGATGTTGACCCCGAGCATCGAGGGCTCGACGCGGTAGCGGTACTCGCGCGCCCACTTGCCGCTGCTCGTGAAGATGCTTGTGGCGTTGCCGAGTTCGTGCTTGCGCACAATCGCCACGGCGTCGTCGAAATCCTTCGCGCGCATCACGCTCAGGACGGGTCCGAAGATCTCCTCCTTGCCGATCGTCATCTCGGGCGTGACGCCGTCGAAGATCGTCGGCCCCACCCAGTAGCCGTTCGGGTGCTTCTCGTTCCGGTAGCCGCGCCCGTCGAGGATCAGCTTCGCCCCTTCGGCCAGGCCCTTCTCGATGTACCCGAGCACCTTCTCCTGGTGCGCCCGGGTGATGACCGGGCCCATGGTGACGCCCGGCTCGAGGCCGTCGCCCACCACGATCTTCTTCGCCTCGTTCACCAGCCGGTCCTTGATCTTGTCGTAGGCGTCGCCCACCGCCAGCACCACGCTGTTGGCGAGGCAGCGCTCGCCGGCGCAGCCGAAGCACGACTCGGTCGAGATCTGCGCGGTGCGGTCCATGTCGGCGTCGGGCATCACCACCACGAAGTTCTTGGCGCCGCCCAGCGCCTGCACGCGCTTCCCCTTCTCGGCGCCGCGCTTGTAGATGTAGTGCGCCACCGGGGTCGAGCCCACGAACGACACGCCGGCGATCCCGGGGTGGTCGAGGATCGCGTCCACGGCGGGCTTCGCGCCGTGCACCAGGTTCACCACGCCGTCGGGGAATCCCGCCTCGTGCAGCAGCTCGAACATCAGCACCTGCGAGAGCGGCACCCGCTCGCTGGGCTTCACGATGAAAGTGTTCCCGCAGGCGATCGCGTGCGGCAGGAACCAGAACGGCACCATCGCCGGGAAGTTGAACGGGGTGACCGCGGCGAACACGCCGAGCGGCTGGCGCACCGTGTGGCAGTCGATCCCCGAGGCGATGTCCTCGAGCGACGTGCCCATCATGCGGTCGGGCGTGCCGATCGCGAGGTCCACGTTGTCGATCGCGCGCCGCACGCTGCTGCGCGACTCCTCGAGCGTCTTGCCGTGCTCGAGCGTCACGGTGCTCGCGATGTCGTCGAAGCGCCGCTCGAGCAGGTGCTTGAGCGTGAACAGGGGCTTCACCCGGTTCACGGGCGGCGTCTGGCGCCACAGCGTGAAGGCCTTCTGGGCGGCCTCGACGGCTCGGTCCACGTCGCTCGCCGCGCCCATCGGCACGCGGGCCAGCACCTCGTCGGTGACCGGGTTGCGCACGTCGCCGAACTCGGTCGAATCCGAACGCGACCAGCGGCCGCCGATGAAGTTGTGGACGACGCGGACGCTGCGCTCGGTGTCAGCCGCCTCGGGGGCGGTCAGGGTGTCTTCGTTCGGCGTGTTCATGGGGCTGCCTCCTGCGGATGGTGGCGATGAGGTCGCGGGGAGCATACACCGGAACGCGCCGGGAATCCGCAGGAACGCTTCCCCGGCCCGGGGCCGCCGGACCCCGGCCCACCGCGGCGCCGAGACCGGTCCCGGCGGTGAAAGCGCGCCGGACCTACCGGCCCCGGGTCCACCGCCGCGCGTCCCGGAACACGGCCCGCATGTGCCTCCAGGCGAAGCGCGATCCGGCCCGCCCGAGCTTCGCGAACGGCACCCACTCGGCGCTCGCCGCGTCGTCGCCGCCGACCGGCGTCCCCGAGATCCAGCGGGCGATGAAGTAGAAGTTCATGGTCGGAAACCGCCCGAAGCCCTTGAGCAGGTACTCGTCCCAGTAGAAGCCGAGCCACTCCGCCTGTCCCACCTCGAGCCCGGTCTCCTCGAGCAACTCGCGCCGCGCCGCGCCCTCGAGCGTCTCGCCCGCCTCCATGAACCCGCCCGGGATGTCGAGCCAGCCGACCCTCGGCGGATGCGCGCGGCGCAACACCAGCGTGGCGTCGCCCTTCACCACCACCATCCCGGCGCACGGGCGCGGGTAGTCGTAGATCAGGTAGCCGCAGCGCGGGCAGCCGATCTTGCGCGGGGTCTCGCCCTCGGTACGCGTCACCGGCCGCCCGCAGCGCGCGCACGGGAACGCGACGCGGCCCGCGCGCCGGCGGCGCGGC
>CAZIVR010000067.1:0-21169 GCA_964542745.1 uncultured bacterium | reverse complement strand
GACGCAATGCCCGATCTTGAAGCGCGGGTCAATCACATCCTGACCAAGCAAGTGTTCGGCATCGGCATCACGCATCTCACGAGCCTGCTGGCGCGGCGAAGCGTGTATTGCTCGAAGCAGGCCAACGGTACGCACTCGATCGCGA
This sequence comes from uncultured bacterium, assembly GCA_964542745.1. Taxonomy (GTDB): domain Bacteria; phylum Eisenbacteria; class RBG-16-71-46; order RBG-16-71-46; family RBG-16-71-46; genus DATKAB01. The sequence goes on along the minus strand of CAZIVR010000067.1, from coordinate 21,024 downwards.
TGAGTTTCGAGAGCGACGACGGCAATATCTGGTTCGAGCGCACGGAGCACACATGGGTGGATGGCAGGTGCACCTATTGCGGGGTAGGCCGGAAGACGTTTGATCGTGGCGAGGGGCTTGAGACCCACGCATATGCATTCATTCACACTGACGACATCAAGACTCGGATGGCCGAGTTGTTTGGAGGCGACATGCAGTTCGACGTGATCATTGGGAACCCGCCGTATCAGATGAAGGGCGGTGCAGGTGGTTCGAGTGACTCGTCGATTTACCATTTGTTCGTCGAACAGGCTCTGAACCTTGATCCGCGATACGCGGTGTTCGTGATTCCGTCTAGGTGGCTGGCTGGTGGCCGGGGTATGGACGAGTTCCGGAAGGCGATGCTAACGGGCAAGCACATGAGAACCTTGGTCGACTACACGAAGATGTCAACGGCGTTCCCTGGTGTCGATTTCGAAGGCGGCGTCGGTTACTTCTTGTGGGACAGGGATCACCAAGGCGACTGTGACTACACGCTCGTGCTAGGAGATGAAGAACAGCCCGCGGTTGTTCGCAGGCTCGATGAGTTTGACATTTTTGTGCGCGATACGCGCGCGGTGGGCATCCTGAAGAAGGTCCAGGCCCTGGGCGAGCGTTCCATGAGTGACCTCCTGAGTGGCGACACGCCATTTGGCCTTGCCACGAATTTCGGCGACTTTGTTGAGAAGTCGTTCAAGGGCGCTCTCAAATTGTATGTCTCCGTAAATCAAAAGCGCGTCATCGGCTGGATGAAAGACTTGGGGGTCACCAAGAACAGGCACCTCATTCCCGTTTGGAAGCTGTTTCTGCCGAAAGCGTACGGCGAGCGTGGTGCCATTCCTGCGAATGTCCTAGGCCCCGGCATTGTTGCCGGTCCTGGCTCCGTCTGCACCCAGACTTACGTCGTTGCTGGTCCGTTCTCTTCCAAAGCGGAGGCAGTGAGTTGCAACTCGTATCTTCGCACTCGATTGGCGCGCTTCCTCATCTCGTTGCGAAAGATTACGCAAGACCTCCCACGGGCGACCTATTCATGGGTGCCTCAGCAGAAATGGGACTGCGAATGGACCGATGCAACCCTCTACAAGAAGTACAAGATTACAAAGGAAGAAGTTGCGTTCATTGAGAAGATGATTCGTGCGATGGTCGAGAGCGATGAGTAAGACCATCGAGGAGATCCTTGCGCCAAAGCCGGTGGTCCGGCCGCGCATCTACGCATACTCCATCGCCGACAAGGCGCACGCGGGTCTCCTCAAGGTGGGCCAGACCACGCGGAACGTAATGCGGCGTGTTGGCGAGCAACTGAAGACCGCCGCGATCAAGAACTACAGGATCGAGCTGGACGAACCAGCCGAGCGCGAGGACGGCACGATCATCACCGATCACCAGGTGCGCGCGGCACTCGCCAGGAAGCGATTCCAGAACACCGAGCTGGAGTGGGTGCGCTGCACGGTCAAGGACGTGAAGACCGTGCTCGCTGAGTTGCGAACGGGCCAGCGGTTCACCGGCACGCATCACGAAACGTTCGCCATGCGCCGTGAGCAGGCCGAGGCCGTAAACAAGACGCACGCGTACTTCCACTCCATATGGAAGGAGGACATGCACGCCGTACCGCGCTTTCTGTGGAACGCGAAGATGCGGTTCGGCAAAACGTTTACCACGTACCAGCTCGCCAAAAGGCTCGGCGCCAAGCGCGTGCTCGTTGTGACCTTCAAGCCCGCGGTCGAGGATGCATGGCAGACCGATCTCGAGAGCCACGTGGACTTCGACGGCTGGCAGTACCTCTCCCGCAATTCCGACGGCGATCCGAGGAAGATCAGCGCACGGAAGCCCGTCGTGTACTTCGGATCCTTCCAGGACCTGCTCGGCCGCGATTCGGCCGGGAACATCAAGCCCAAGAACGAGTGGCTCCACAAGGTCAAGTGGGACCTCGTGGTGTTCGATGAGTATCACTTCGGCGCATGGCGCGAGACTGCGAAAGAACTATTCGAAGGGGAGGAGGAGGCTGTCTCCAGAAGGGAGGCCAAGCTCGAATACGCCACCGGGCTGGAAGCAATGAACGAAGACCTCACCGTCCTTTCGGAGAAGGAGACCGAGTTTCTCCCGATCACCACCAAGGCCTACCTCTACCTCTCGGGCACGCCGTTCCGGGCGCTGGCTACGGGCGAGTTCATCGAGGAGCAAATCTTCAACTGGACCTACACCGACGAGCAGCGCGCCAAGGAAGAGTTCGCGGCGACGAACCCAAAGGAGTGGAACCCCTATGGCGCCTTGCCGCAGCTGCGCCTGCTCACCTACCGGATGCCGGACGAGTTGCTGGCGATCGCGAGCGCAGGGGAGTTCGACGAGTTTGATCTCAACGCGTTCTTTGAGGCCGTCGGCACGGGCGCGAAGGCGCAGTTCAAACACAAGAGCGACGTCCAGAAGTGGCTGGACATCATCCGTGGCGGGTACTCCCCAAAGGCGGTCGAGTATCTGAAGACGGGCACAAGGCCGCCCTATCCGTATTCGGATGTGCGGCTGCTGCCCTACCTTCAGCACTCGTTCTGGTTCCTGCCCAATGTCGCGGCCTGCCACGCGATGGCCAACCTGCTTGCCGAGAAGCACAACACCGTCTGGCACGATTATCAGGTCGTGGTCGCCGCGGGCGCCGCTGCAGGCATCGGACTGGATGCGCTGCCACCTGTGCGCAAGGCCATTGGGAGCGGATTCAAGACCAAGACCATCACGCTTTCGTGCGGCAAGCTCACCACCGGCGTCACGGTGCCGCAGTGGTCATCCATCCTGATGCTGCGCAACCTCAAGTCGCCGGAGACCTACTTTCAGGCTGCGTTCCGCGTGCAGTCGCCCTGGTCCATCAGGAACCCCAATGGCGACAACCCGCACGAGGAGGAAGTCCTCAAGCCCATCTGCTTCGTGTTCGACTTCGCACCCACGCGCGCGCTGCGGCAGATCTCCGAATACGGGATCGGGCTGTCGCCCAACGAGCCGAACCCTGAGAACGCGGTGAGGGACCTGGTGTCGTTCCTGCCCGTGCTGGCCTATGACGGCGCGAACATGACGCAGATCGACGCGGGCGGCATTCTCGACATCGCGATGGCGGGCACTTCGGCCACGCTGCTGGCCCGCAAGTGGGAGAGCGCGCTGCTCGTGAACGTGGACAACGACACCCTCCGCCGCGTCCTGAACAACCCCGAGGCGATGGCCGCCGTGGAACGCATCGAGGGCTGGCGCTCGCTCGGCGACAACATCATCGAGACCATCATCAACAAGAGCGAGACGGTCAAGGAGCTGAAGAACAGGGCCAAGGACAGGGAACTGACGGAGCGGCAGAAGAAGCAGCTCACCGAGGCGGAGAAGGAGTACAAGTCCAAACGCAAGCTCGTCCAAGAAAAGCTCATCAAGTTTGCGACGCGCATCCCTGCGTTCATGTACTTGACCGACTTCCGCGAGAACACGCTGCAGGATGTGATCACCAAGCTCGAACCGGAGTTGTTCCTTGCCGTCACGGGTCTGACGGTCAAGGACTTCCACCTGCTCGTGCGCCTCAAGGTGTTCAACACAGAGCAGATGAATCAGGCTGTGTTCGCGTTCCGCCGGTACGAAGACGCCTCGCTCCGATACACCGGCATCGAGAGCCACCCGGGGCTGACGCACTACGGGCTCTACGACACGGTGGTCGCAAGGGAGGAGGCGCCACCATACGAGCCCGCGCGTTAGCAACGGTCCGCCGCGGCCGGTGCGACATGGCCCGGCCCGCCCCGGGGGCGCGCGGCGCTCCGCCCCACCCCCTCCCGGGCGCCCGCTCGTGCTAGGCTGCCCGGCGCCATGAACGCCTTCCAGCAGACCGCGGCACCGGCGGCGCCCGAGGCCACCTGGCTCGGGCATCCGCGCGGGCTGTTCGTCCTGTTCATGACCGAGATGTGGGAGCGCATGAGCTACTACGGCATGCGCTCGCTGCTCGTGCTCTACATGGTGAACCACCTGTTCGTGCAGCCCGACGTGGGCCAGCGCGTGCTCGGCTTCACCGCCCTGAAGGGCGCGCTCGAAGCGGCCTTTGGGCCGCTCGCGACCCAGGCGCTCTCCTCGCAAGTCTACGGCCTCTACACGGGGTTCGTCTACTTCACCCCGTTCTTCGGCGGCCTGCTCGCCGACCGGCTGATCGGCCGCCGCAAGGCCGTGATCGTGGGCGGCGCGCTCATGGCGGCGGGCCACTTCCTGATGGCGGTCGAGAGCCTGTTCTTCCCGGCGCTCATGTTCCTGATCCTCGGCAACGGCTGCTTCAAGCCCAACATCTCCACGCAGGTCGGCGGGCTCTACGCGCCGGGGGACACGCGCCGCGACAGCGCCTTCTCGATCTTTTACGTCGGCATCAACATCGGCGCGTTCATCGCGCCCCTGATCTGCGGCACGCTCGGGCAGCGCGTGGGCTGGCACTGGGGGTTCGGCGCGGCCGGGGTCGGCATGCTGCTCGGGCTGATCTTCTACCTCCTGAACCAGGACAAGCTGCCGGTCGAGCCGCCGCCGACCCGCTCGCGCAAGACGCCGCTTCTCGGGCTGCTCGCGTTCGTGGTCGGCATCCCGCTCGGCATCCTCGCGCTGCTGGCGCTGCTCACCCTGCCGCGGGCGATTCCGCTCTCGCTCGCGGGGGTCGTGGCGATCGCGATCGCGTGGTGGCTGGCGCGGCTCCCGAAGGACGAGCGGCCGCGCGTGATCGCGATCTGCGTGGCGTGCTTCATCGTGGCCGCCTTCTGGGCGGTCTACGAGCAGCAGGGGAACACCCTGCAGCTGTGGGCCGACCAGAACACGCGCTGGCCCACCGTGCTGGGCTTCACCATCCCCTCGACGTGGTACCAGGCGTTCAACCCGTTCATGATCTGGTTCCTCACGCCGGCGCTCACGACGCTGTGGGCGGTGCAGGCGCGGCGCGGGGGCGAGCCCTCGAGCCTCACCAAGATGGCGATGGGCTGCGTGATGCTGGGGCTCGGCTTCCTGGTGATGATCGTCGCCTCGACCGGCATGCAGTCCGACGCCCAGCGCAGCATCCTGTGGCTGGTGGGCTCGACGGTGATCTACACGGTGGGCGAGCTGTACCTGTCGCCGATCGGCCTCTCGTTCGTCACCAAGGTGTCGCCGGCCCGCATCGTCTCGATGATGATGGGCGTGTGGTTCCTCGCGAACTTCATCGGCAACTACATGACTGGCTACCTCGGGACCTTCTACGAGAAGATGCCGCGCAACCAGTTCTTCACGATGCTGCTCGGGATCGGCGTGGTGGCGGGCGCGGTGCTGTTCGTGATCGGGCGCCCGCTCGACCGGATCGTCTCGAAGCACGACCGGCCGCAGGTGGGGTAGGCTCCGCCCATGCTCTCGCTGCTCGACCAGGCGCTGTTCCGGTTCTCGCTCTCGGGAACGCTGATCCTGCTCTACATGCTGGTGGACGCCGGGGTGCGGCGCCGGCGCCCGGCCGCCCCGCGCCGCGCCACGCCGCACTGGATGCACGCGCTGATCTTCACCTCGGTCACCGCCTACTACCTGCTGATCGGGCCCACCGGCGGGCCGCTCGCTCGGGGCTACGGGAACCTGGCGGGCGTGCTGCTCGTCGGCGTCGCGATGCTGCTCCGGGCGAAGGCCCCGGTGCGCTACCCGGAGCTCGGGGCGCGCAGCCTCTTCTATGTCGCGCTGCCGATCGCGGTCGGGGTGCCGTGGGGCCTGCTCGCGCTGAGCCTGCCCGCGTGCGCCGCCTCGGTGGTCGTCTGCCTGCGCGCCGAGCGCGCCGCAGCGGCCGCGGAGGTTCCCGCGCACGGCGCGGGACACCGCTTCCGGATGGTGCCCGGCCTCTGGTGAGCCGCGGCCGGCGCGGAAGTCCCGGAGCGCGCACCGCCCGGTGAGACTCCACAGCTAGAGCGCCGGGACCGCCTCCGCGAGTCCCCGCGCGCGCCACGCGAGCCACGCCCACTGCGCGGCGTTCCCCGCCGCGAGTCCCGCCACCGCCACCCACAGTCCCGGCGCTCCGGGCGCGAGCGCGCCGCCCGCGCCCATCGCGGCGGCGGCCACGGCGAGGTTGAGGACCATCGCCTCGGTCACGCCGCGCGTGCGGTGGGCGCCCACCAGCGCGCCCTGGTGGAGGCTCTGGTAGGCCGCGAGCCCGGGCAGCGGGAGCGCCGCCCACAGCCCGGCCGCGCCGAGTGCGGCGAGCGCGGGCGGGAGCCCGGAGACCCGCGAGAACCAGCCGACGCCGAGGGGCGTGAGCGCGAGCAGCGCGATCGCGGCCGTCACACTCCCCGCGAGCAGCCCCGCGAAGCGGCGGAGCGCGGCGGGCGCGCCGGGCCGGTCCCACAGCGAGACCACCACCTCGTTGAAGGCGAAGCCGCCGCTGCGGAGCGCGAACACCAGCCCGTTGAGGGCGGGCCATGCCGCCAGCGAGTCGAGCGGGCGGGGAAGCCGGCTCATCGCGCCGCTCGCGAGCGGGAGGGTGAGGAACAGGAACAGCGGCGTCACGAGCAGCGGCAGGTAGAAGCGCGCGAAGCGCCGCGCGTCGAGTGCGGGCACCACGGCCGGCGCGCGCGCCAGCGGGCCCGCCACCACCGCCCGCACCCGCCACGCGGAGTAGAGGGCCTCGGCCACCACCCCCGCGATCACCGCCGTGGCGCCCACCACGATGCCGGGCCAGCGCCCGGCGGCGAGCCCGAGCCCCAGCACCGCCGTGAGCGCGCCGAGGCGGAACAGGGTGCCCACCGTCACCGCGCGCGAGGCGCCGAAGCGGATCAGCGCGCCCTGCTGGAAGCGCCGGTAGGCGATCGACAGGGTCCACGGCACCATCAGGCGGAAGCCGAGCCGGGCCGGCTCCACCACCGCCTCGGGCACGCCGATCACGCGGCGCGCGATCAGGTCGAAGAGCGGCGTGAAGGCGACCAGTGCGTGGAGCGCCGTGAACGTGATGCCGAGCCCGAGCATGGCCCGGCGCACCAGCCGGTAGGAGGCGAGGTCGCGCGACAGCGCGGTCGAGGCGGCCAGCAGCATGATGACCGGCGATTCGATGATGAGCGCGATCGGGAACACCAGCCCGCCGTAGGCCGCGAGGCTCCGCTCCGGGTCGGGCATCCGCGCCATCGCCGCGCTCACCGCCGGGAGCTCGAGCCCCATCAGGAACCAGCTCGCGGCGAGCGGCCACCAGGTGCGCGCCACCTCGGGCAGCGCGAGCGGGGCGGGATCGGCGGCGCGCGGCGGGGGAGGAGGCGCCGCCGCGGCGGGCGCGGGCACCGGGCCCGCCGGGACGCCCGACTCGCTCACGTCGTGTAGTCGGCGTTGATGGAGACGTATTCGGCGCTGAAGTCGCAGGTCCAGACCGTCGCCCGGCCCGCGCCTCCGCCGAGGTCGAGCGCCACCGTGACGGGGTTCTCCCGCAGGCGCGCCGCGGCCTCGGCCTCGGCGTAGTCCGCGCGCACGCCCCCGCGCACCACCTCCACCGCCCGCTCGCCGGCCCCGAAGCGGAGCCGCGCGATGCCGGGGTCGAACGCCACCCCGCAGGAACCGGCGGCGGCCAGCACCCGGCCCCAGTTGGGATCGCCCCCGTGCACCGCGGTCTTGAACAGCGGCGAGCGGGCGATCGCGTCGGCGACCCGGTGCGCGTCGCGCTCGCTGGCCGCCCCGCTCACCGTGACCTCGACCAGCCGCGTCGCCCCCTCGCCGTCGGCCGCGACCTGCCGGGCGAGCGACACGCACACCGCTTCGAGTGCCGCGGCGAACGCCGGTTCGTCGGCCGCCTCCACGCGCGCGCCCGAGGCCCCGGAGGCGAGCAGCAGGAGCGTGTCGTTGGTGCTCATGTCGCCGTCCACCGAGACGCGGTTGAAGCTCCGCTCGCACGCCTCGGCGAGCAGCCGCTGGAGCCGCGCGGGCTCGGCCGCGGCGTCGGTGGCCACCACCGCCAGCATCGTGGCCATGCCCGGGTGGATCATGCCGGCGCCCTTGGCGAACCCCGCGATCGCGACGCGGCCTCCGCCCACCATGGCCTCGGCGCGCGCGGTCTTGTGCACCGTGTCGGTGGTGAGGATCGCCCGCACCGCCGAGGCGTGGCGGGTTTCGCCGCCGGCTTCCCGCTCCGGGCCGCCGAGCCGCGCGTGCGCGGCGTCCACCCCGGACAGCAGGCGCTGCAGGTCGAGCGGCACGCCGATCACCCCGGTCGAGAGCACCAGCACCTGGTCCGCCCCGCAGCCGATCCGGGCGGCGACGTGCTCGGCGGTGCGGCGCACGTCGCGCTCGCCGCGCTCGCCGGTGCAGGCGTTGGCGCACCCCGAGTTGGCGACCACCGCGCGCACGTCGCCGGCGCGGGCGGCGAGCACCGCGCGGTCCCAGGTCACCGGGGCCGCCACCACGCGGTTGGTGGTGAACACGCCGGCCGCGCTCCAGCCGCGGTCCGCGGCCAGCAGGGCCACGTCGGGGCGCCCGCTCGGCTTGAGGCCGGCGGCGACCCCCGCGGCGTCGAAGCCGGCGGGCAGCAGGAAGGCGTCGAGAGGAACCGGGACGGGGAGCGGCATGGGGGCGCAACTTCGCAGGTCCGGCCCGGAGCCTCAAGTTCCCCGCCCCCTCCGGCCGATGACTCGTGCGAACCGCAAGGCCGGAATGGACCGGTCTTCGACGCACGAGGATGGCTCCATGGCTTCGATGCCCGATCCCGTCCGGGGCGATGCCCCCCGGTACGCGGCCGAGGTCCGGCTCGCCCTGTCGCTCAAGGGCCAGCTGGTCCAGACCTTCAACTTCGACAAGTCCGAGATCACGGTGGGGCGCGACCCGTACTGCGACGTGTACGTGGACAACCCCGGGGTCTCCCGCCAGCACTTCCGCATCTCCCGCGGCGACACCGGCGAGTTCCGGGTCACCGACCTCGGCAGCTCGAACGGGACCTACCTGAACGACCGCCCCGTCAAGGTCGGCACGCTGCGCGACGGCGACGTGATCCAGTTCGGCAAGTACTCGGTGAAGTTCCAGGTGGACGAGCTGGTGGGCGACGAGGCCGCGGGCCCGCGCGCCCACTCGGTCGCCGAGGGCGCCACGATGATGCTGTCCCCGGCCGAGGTGCGGCAGATGGTGGCCGAGGCGCGCGGCGGGGCGGCGAAGCCGAAGCTGGCGGTGGTGAGCCGCGAGACCGCGCCGGTCCCGGCGGCGACCCCGGCGCCTTCGCGTTCCGCGCTCCCCGGCTGGCTGCCGTGGGCGGTGGCGGGGGTGGTCGCGGTCGCCGCGGCCGCGATGCTGCTGCTGCAGGGGCGATAGGTTCCGGGAAGCTCGGGCCGCCCCGCCGCCTCGCGCGGCGGGGCGGCTTCGCGCTTCAGGCGGCCTGGGGCTCGGCCGCGCCGGTTTCCGGCGCGTGGCGCGCCAGGCGCTCGGCGAGCACCGGCGGGGCGAACGGGCGCAGCACGTAGTCCGTGGCGCCCGCCTCCGCGGCGCGGCGGACGTCCGCGGCCGAGGTGCGTCCCGAGACGATCACGACCGGCGTGGTCGCGCACTCGGTGCGGGTGCGGAGCTCGCGCAGCAGCTCGAGCCCGCGGTCGTCCTCGGCGGACCAGCCGAGCACGATCAGGTCGGGAATCTCGTCGGGGCCGGTCGTGGCTTCGGCCGGATCGTCCACGGCGCGGATCACGCTGCCGGGGATGCCGTCCAGCGCGCGCACCACGGCGCGGCGCACGCCGGGTGAAGACTCGACCACCAGGCAGTTCACGGTGGCGACCCGGGCCGGACCGGAACTAGAGCCCGGAGAGGATGCGGCGCAGGACTTCGTCGCGGACTTCGGGGCGCTCGTAGTGCCCGTCGAGCAGCCGCCGGGAGAACTCGCGAAGCCGGTCGCTCGGCACTTCCCCGATCGGGATGGACAGCGACTCCTCGACGAGACCGCGCGCGGCTTCCGAGAGTTCGATCCGGTCGCCGGCCGCGCCGGCGCCCGGATCCTGCGGGGCGGGACGGGCGGAACGCTCGACCTGGGACTTTCCGGAGAGGCGGTCGCTCGGGTTCGACGGGCCTGAAGCTGCGGGCTGGATCGGCATGACGTGCTCCTCGTTTCGCTCCCGGCCGTCCTCCGTCAGGGGGGCATGGGCCGGGGGCCGATGCAGGAAGTCTCGGCCGCTACCCGAAAAGCTTGAGGGGGGGGAGCGTGGCGGGATGAGCCCCGGGCCCCGCGGTGCCGCGCCCCGCCCGCGAAGTCGCCGGCAACCTCTTGTCCTAGGCGGCCTTGGGACGCTCCGCGCCGCCCGCGTGCGAGGACAGGCCGAGCGCGATCTCGCGGTTGATCCGGATCAGCGGCTCGAGGCTCGCCGGATCGGGCTGCTGGCGGACCTGGAGGACCCGCCGGTCCAGGAACAGGCTCAGGCTCAGGAGCCGCGAGCGCAGCTCGGGGTCGAGCGGGTGGGCCGGGTCCGAGAGTTCGGCCTGGAAAAAGGTCCACAGGCGCTGGTGGTAGTCGAGCGCCTCCTCCAGCCTCGCCGGCCGGTCGGACGCGTCCCAGCCGTGACGGCAGGACTCGAGCAGCTGGGCCGCCTTGAACAGCGCGTGCGCCTCGAGCTCCCGGTTCGAGACCGAGGCCTTGGCGGCGGAGTCGTAGGCGTTGCGGGGGCTGCCGAACATGGCGGTTCCGGGATGGTCGAAGGTGGGTTCGCCCGCCGGCGGAGTGCGCGGGCGCGGCGGGACGGCTTCTCGGTCGTGGGGACGGACGGCAGGTGTCGGGATCGCGGCGGAACCGGCCTTCGCCGGTCCCGCCCGAGCCCGGCGCCGGAGCCTTCGCGCCTCGAGCCGAGGACACGAAGGGCCGGCGGTTTCGGCGTCTAGAAGAGCCGAAGGATGGACTGCTGCGACTGCGACGACAGGCTGAGCGACACGATGCCCAGCTGCTGGCGCGTCTGGAGGGCCAGCATGTTGGCGCCTTCCTCGTTCGGGTCGGCCAGCGTGAGCTGGTCCGCGCCGGTGGTGAGCGTGCTGATCATGCCCGCGGTGAACGCCTGGCGGGCGGTGATGATGCCGTTGCTGGCGCCGAGGCTCTTCGCGTTGACGCGCAGCGTGGCGAGGCCCGCATCGAGGTCGGCGAGCGCCGCGTCGATGTTGGCGTCCAGCGCCCACGCGTTGGCCGCGGCCGCGATGCTCAGGCCGCTCGAGCTGGCGTCGAATCCGACCACGTCCACCGAGGACGTGGCGTCCTCGTTGAGGTCCACGGTCAGCGTGTCGGCGTCCAGCAGGTTCGTGCCCTTGTAGCCCGAGTCCGTGGCCAGGTTGTCGATCTGGGTGAGGATATCGTCGAACTGGCCGGCCAGCGTGGCGCGATCCGCCGTCGAAGCGCTGCGGGCGGCGGCCACGAGGCCCTTCGCCTGCTCGATCAGCGAGTTGATGGCCTTGATGCCCTGGTCGGCGGCCTTCACCGTCTGGATCGCCTCGCCCATCGCGTCCTTGCGGGCGTTGAGGTCGGCCGCGCGCGAGCGGTGGCCCTGAGCCGCGAAGTACGCGGCCGCGTCGTCCACCGAGCTGTTCACCCGGAGGCCGGTCGCGAGTCGCTCGCTGGTGCGCTGCATCAGCGCGTCGGTCATCTGCAGGCTGAGCAGATTCCCGCGCATTCCACCCGCGAGGGTGATGTCGTTGACACCCATGGTTCGAATCCCCCTTCTCACGCTGGAGAGGTTCGCGCGGGCTCCATACCCGGCGGCCGGCGTCGTGCCGGCTGGTCCTAGCTTCGGTCGCGGGTCACGCGACTTGAGGCCGCGCCCCGCGCGGCCAGGACCCGCCTTGCGTCCTGCACGGGGTGCGCCAAATGCCCCGCCCGGATTCCGCCCGCGCAACGCTTCGGAGCGGGCAAAAGCACGGCGCCCCGCGCCGGCGGTTCGCCGGGCGGGGCGCTGTGCCGCGAGCCGGATGCGCTCAGCGCAGGAAGTCGGTCAGCCCGCCGGAAAGGATGCGCGCGACCGAGGCGTAGGCGCGTTCCAGCGCGTTTTGCGCGCTCACCAGCTCGAGCGCCGCCTCGGCCGGGGCCACGCCCGCCACGCGCTCGCGCGAGCCGACCAGCTCGACGCCGCGGCGCGCCACCGAATCGAGCGCGCGCACGACCGCGGACTGCCGCGCGCCGTTCTCCGCCTCGCGGGTGAGCAGGTCCTGCCCGGCCGCGTGCAGCGCGCCGAGCGAGGCCTGGAGTTGGGGAGTGGTGCCGCCCATCAGGTTGGCCTGCGCCGACTGGAGCGCCGCGAACGCCGAGCCGAACAGCGTGTTGCCGGTGTGGCTGGTGTCCACCGTCACGCCGTCGTCCACCACGGCGCGGCGCACCGTCGAGTCGCCGACGTAGGTGCCGTCGGCGAGGAACGGGGGCGTGGTGGTGAGGCCGCCCGCGAACAGGTACTCGTCGCCGATGCGGGTGTTGCCGAGCGAGACGAGCTGGTCGTGGATCAGGCGCAGCTGGTCGGAGACCGCCTGGCGCAGCGGGTCGCCGGCGGGCGTGCCGGTCACGCTCGAGGTCAGCTCCTTGGCCTGGCGCACCAGGTCGCGGGCCTGCCGGATGACCGCCTCCTCGATGTCGAGGCGGGTGCCCGCCAGCGTCCCGGCGCGGCGGAAGCGCTCCACGTCGCGCAGCTGCGAGTCCATGCCCACCAGCCGGGCGGCGTCGGCGGGGGCGTCCGAGGCGGTTTCCACGCGCAGCCCGGTGGCGGCGCGGCGCTGGGCCGACGAGACGGCCGAGAGCCGCGACTGCAGGTCGCGGGACATCGCCAGCCGAATTCCCTGATCCGAAACGCGCATGAGAGTCCTCCGGGTGGTGACAGTGCCCCGAGTATCGTCTAGTCTGTCCCCCGCTTGAGCCCCGGCGCTTCCCTTTCTCGCCGGGCCCGGCCACGGAGGACGCGATGTCGCACATCCTTTGCGTGGACGACGATCCGGGGGTCCTCGTGGTGCTGGAGCAGGCGCTCGGGGAGCTCGGACACGAAACCACGCTGCGCGGCGGCGTCGCCGAGGCGATCGGCGACCTCGCGCGCCAGCCGTTCGATCTCGTGCTGACCGACTTCATGCTGGGCGAGTCCTCGGGGCTCGACCTCCTCCGGCACGTCACCGAGCAGGGTCTCGGCGTGCCCGTCATCGTGATGACCGGCTATTCCTCGGTCGAGCACGCGGTCGAGTCCATGAAGCAGGGGGCGGCCGACTACCTGACCAAGCCGCTGCGCACCGAGGCGCTCCGCATCGCGGTGCGGCACGCCATCGAGGAGCAGCGCCTGCGCCGGACCAACGACGCGATCCGGCGCGAGCTGGCGGATCTCCGCGGCGAGCGCGCCGTGATCGGGGACTCCCCGGCGATCCGGGAGGTCCTCGAGGCGGTGGCCGCGGTCGCCCCGAGCCGGGCCACGGTGCTGCTCGAGGGCGAGTCGGGCACCGGCAAGGAGTTGTTCGCGCGCGCGATCCACGAGCAGAGCCCGCGTCGCGAGGGTCCCTTCATCACGGTCAACTGCGCGGCCCTCCCCGAGGGGCTGGTGGAGAGCGCGATGTTCGGCCACGAGCGCGGCGCGTTCACCGGGGCCACCGCGCGGGCGGCCGGCGCCTTCGAGCGCGCCCACGGCGGCACCCTGCTGCTCGACGAGATCTCGGAGATGCGGCTCGACCTGCAGGCCAAGCTGCTGCGCGCGATCCAGGAGCAGGAGTTCGAGCGGGTGGGAGGCAGCCAGACCCTCAAGGTGGACGTGCGGATCGTGGCGACGACCAACCGCGACCTGCTCGCCGAGGTCGAGGCCGGCCGTTTCCGCCGCGACCTCTACTACCGCCTGAGCGTGGTGCCGATCCGGACCCCGCCGCTGCGCGAGCACCTCGAGGACCTGCCGCGGCTGGTCGAGCACTTCGTGGCGCGCGTCTCCTCGCAGCTCGGCACGCGCCCGCCCGCGGTGGGGCCGGAGACGCTCGAGGCGCTGCGCCAGCGCAGCTGGCCCGGCAACGTACGCGAGCTGGCCAACGCCATCGAGCGCGGGGTGATCCTCCAGCGCAACGGGCGCCTGAGCGTCGCCGCGGTGGTGGGGCCGCTGCCCGGGGCGCTGTCCGCGGCCCGCGCGCCCGCGGCGTCGGCCACTCCGGCCCCGGCGCCGGCGTCGCCCAACGGCGCCGAGGCCGCCGGGGCGGCCGCGGGTACGCTCAACCTGCGCGAGCTCGAGCGCGAGGCGATCGAGCGCGCGCTGCGCGAGACCGGCGGGCACCGCAGCCGGGCCGCGGGGCTGCTCGGCATCAGCGAGCGCACGCTTCGCAACAAGCTCAACCCGCGCACGACCGAACCCGCCTAGATCCGCTCCGGAAGCCTCGCGCCCGCGGCGGGATTCCCGTGCGCGCCTGCGGGCCCGCCTCACCCGCGGCGCCGCGGCGGGCGGAACCGCGTGCGGCAGGCTTCGCCGCTTCCCCGGAAGTTTCTTCCTGGCCGCCGGGCGCCGGCGATGGGCCGCGCTCCGCGCGCGGGCCCCCCTGCGGGAGCGGGCGCCGAACCGAACTCGCGCGACGGCTTGAGCTTCGACGCGCGACTCCCGCCGCGCGCGGACCTCGGCGCCGCGCGGTACGCGGATTGCTGAGAGCCCCTCCGGACCATCACCCGGAGGATCCATGCTCAAGGGACTGTTCGGCCCCGCGTCGCTGCCCGCGATGCTGAGGGGCGGGCTCGAGGAGACCAGCGCCACGCACCGCGGCATCGCCGCGCGCGTCGCGGGCGCCATCGACGCCAGCAGCCGCGCGGATTTTCCGGGCGAGCTCGCGCGGTCGCAGGCGGCCGAGGCCGACCTCGAGCGCGACATGACGCTGCTCGCCGACACCCAGCTCCGCTACGAAGCCGAGGCCCGCCTGCTGCGGGAGGCGTACGACCGCCTCCGCTCGGCGATGCGCGACCGTGGCTGATCGCCTCTCGTTCCCCGCGTGGCCGCGCCCGATCCGGCAGCTCCTCAAGCCGCTCGGAACCAGCGCGACCGGGATGAGCACGCAGCAGCGCTTCCTCGAGGTGATCGCGAAGAACATCGCGAACGCCAACACCACGCGCACGCCCGAGGGCGGGCCCTACCGCCGCGAGGTGGCCACCGCCGCCGGCGACGGGACCGCCGAGGTGTCCGCCGATCCGCGGCCCGGGCGCAAGCTCTACGACCCCGGGCATCCGGACGCCGACGCCGACGGGTTCGTCGAGTACCCGAACGTGGACCTCAACACCGAGATGGTGGACCTGATGGTGGCCCGCCGCGCCTTCGAGGCCAACGCCACCGTGTTCCAGGCGGCCAAGAGCATGTTGCGCCGCGCCCTCGACATCTGACCCGGAGATCTTCATGGAGCTGAGACCGATCTCGATCCCGGCGCCGGTTCCGCCGGCGACGCGCGCCCGCGACGCCGGCGCGCCCGCCGCGGAGGCCGCCCGTCCGCACGAGGCGGCCGACGCGCCCGCCCTGCAGGACCTGCTCACGCCCGCCGAGCGCGAGTTCTTCGCGCGCCTCGAGTCGCTCGGCCCCCTGACCTACCGGCCGGGCGCGGCGCGCGCGGCCGTGCCCGCGGCCCCGACCGGCCAGCGCCTCGACGTGCGGGGTTGAGCGTGACCGGCCCCCTGCGCACGGACTTCATCCCCTCGCGGGCCCTCGACCTCGACCGCGTCGCGCGGCCGCTCGGCGGCGCGGCCCCGGGCGAGGGCGGCTTCGGCGAGGTGTTCACGAAGCTGCTCAACGACGCCGGCGAGCTCCAGGAGAGCTCCCGCGACCTGATCGGCGCCTTCCTCAGGGGCGAGCCGGTCGAGCTGCACCAGGTGATGGCCGCCAGCGAGGAGGCCCAGCTGTCGCTCGAGCTGCTGGTCGAGCTGCGCAACAAGCTGGCCGAGGCCTACCGCTCGGTGATGAACCTCCAGTGACGCCCGAAAGGAACCGCACGTGAGCCGCTCCGGAGCGTCGTTGCTCGAACCCCTCGCCCGCATGGACTCGCGCCGCCGCGTGATGGTGATCGCCGCCGCGGTGGCGGCGCTGGTCGCGATCGGCTTCGCCGCCCACTGGGGCTCGGCCCCGACCTACGTGACGCTGTACCGCGACCTGGAGCTCAAGGAGTCGGGCCAGATGGCGGACCAGCTGCGCAAGGCCGACATTCCCCACCGGCTGGGCGCGGGCGGCACCGAGCTGCAGGTGCCGGTCGCCGAGCTGGCCACGGCGCGCGTGGCGCTGGCCCGCGAGGGCCTGCCCTCGGGCGGGAAGCCCGGGCTCGAGCTGTTCGACAAGGCCTCGTGGGCGATGACCGACTTCACCCAGCGCGTGACGTTCCAGCGCGCGCTCGAGGGCGAGCTGTCGCGCACCATCGCCGGGATCCGCGGCGTCGAGCGCGCCGAGGTCCACCTCGTGCTCCCGGTCTCGAGCCCGCTGCGCCGCCTCGAGCGGCCGGCCTCGGCCTCGGTGGTCCTCGGCCTCCAGGCCGGCGCCTCGCTGAGCCGCGAGACCGTGCAGGGCATCGTCTACATCGTGAGCAACAGCGTCGAGCAGCTCACCCCCGAGGGCGTGGCGGTCATGGACGACGCGGGCAAGCTGCTCTCGGTTCCGGCGTCGGGCGGCGCGGGCGAGGCGGCCAGCAGCCGGCAGGTCGAGCTGCAGCGCTCGCTCGAGGAGCGGCTCGAGGCCAAGGTCGAGGACCTGCTCGCCACGGTCGTGGGCCTGGGCGGCGCGCGGGCGAGGGTGAGCGCCACGCTCAGCGTGGACCAGGTGGACCGCACCACCGAGACCTTCAATCCCGACGGCCAGGTCATCCAGACCGAGCAGCGCAGCGAGACCGGCGCCGCCACCGGCGCCGAGGCCCAGACCATCGTCAGCAACGCGTACCAGAACTCTCGGCAGGTCGAGAAGAGCACGACCGCGGCCGGCCAGGTGCGCCGGCTCACGGTGGCGGTGCTGGTGGACGAGAAGGCGCTGGCCTCGGTGCGCGCGAAGAGCGGCGTGCAGGTGCCGCAGCTCGAGGCGCTGGTGCGCGACGCCGTGGGCGCCGACAGCACGCGCGGCGACCGCGTCAGCGTGCTGGCGGTCCCCTTCGGAGCGGTGGCCGTGCCGGCGAGCGTGGACCCGGCGACCTCCGCCGCGCCGAAGCTGGACCCGATGCGGATCGTGGAGCGGGCGAGCCGTCCCGCGGTGAGCGTGGTGGCGATCGTCGCGGTGCTGCTGGTGGCGATGGCCGGGCTGCGTGGCGCCGGCGCGCCGCGCGCGGCGACGGGAGTGGCCGAACCGGTCGCGGTGCCGGCCACGCTTCCGGGCGGCGAGGCCGCGGCGCGGCTGCGCGCGGCCGACGGGAACGGGACGGGCCACGGGACCGGTGAGATCTCCGCCGACGTGGTGCGGGCCTGGCTGGCGGAGCGCACGTGAGCGCGGCCGCCACGAAGACGCGCGGCGAGGGGCTGAGCGGCGCCCAGAAGTGCGCGGTGCTGTGCATCGCGCTCGGGGCCTCGGGGGCCGCGAGCGTGCTGCGGCAGCTCCCGCCGGAGGACGTCGAGAAGGTGACGCGGGCGATCGCCGCGATGCCCTCGCCCGATCCCGAGCTGGTGCGCGCCGTGCTCGACGAGTACCGCGACGCCTCGCGCCGCACGCCTGGCCCGCGCGGCGGTCCCGAATTCGCGAGCCAGGTGCTCGAGGAGGCGATCGGCGCGGCCCGCGCGCGCCCGCTGCTCCAGCGGCTCGGGCGGCCCGACGACTCGGCCCTCGGCCGGCTCCGGCAGGCGGCGCCCCAGACGCTGGCGGGCCTGCTCCGCGACGAACACCCGCAGACGGTGGCGGTGGTGGCGGCGCAGCTCGACGACGACGCGGCGCTCGCCCTGATGCGCTCCCTCGATGCCGAACGCGGGCAGGAGGTGCTGTGGCGCCTGGCCCACCTCGGGCCGGTGGCGGGCGACACGCTCGGCCTCATCGAGCGCGAGCTGCTGTCGCGCCTCGCGGCGCCGCCCGCGGCCGGCGAGAGCCGGGCCGCCGGAGGGCCCGAGCGCGTGGCGCGCCTGCTCAACCTCGCCGGGGAGGCGTTCGAGAAGCCCATGCTCGAGGCGATGGACCAGCGCGACCAGGGGCTCGCCGCCCGGGTCCGGCAGCTCATGTTCACCTTCGAGGACCTGCTGCGGGTGGACGCGCGCGGCCTCCAGCGCGTGCTCCGCGAGGTGGAGGGCAAGGAGCTGGCGATGGCGCTCAAGGTCGCGAGCGACGAGCTCAAGGCCCACCTGCGCAAGGCCATGTCGGAGCGGGCCGCCTCGGCGCTCGACGAGGAGATCGAGATGCTCGGGCCGGTGCGGGTCAAGGACGTCGAGGCCGCGCACGCCCACATCATCGAATCGGTCCGCGCGCTCGCGCAGGCCGGCGAGATCACGCTCCAGGGCGCGGGAGGGGGCGGCGATGAGATGGTCTGAGCCGATCGGCGCGCACGTGCTGCCGCCGCTCGAGGCGCCCGCGGGGCTCGAGGGCGACGTGGACGGCGAGGGGCGCTGGAGTCCGCCCCGGTGGACCGGCGGCGTTCCCGCCGCGAGGCCCGCGCCGCCCGACGCCCACGAGGCGGCGTTCGCGCGCGGCGTGCTGGCCGGGCGCGCCGAGGGCGAGCGGCGGGTCGAGCAGGACCTCGGGCCGGTGCTCGCCGCGCTCCAGCGCGCCGCCGAGCGGATCGAGCACGCCGAGATCGTGTTCGAGCGCGACCGCGCCCAGCTCGTGATCGTGCTGGCCCTGGCGGTGGCGCGTTACCTGTTCCAGCGCGAGGTGGAGCACGACCCCGAGCTGGTCACGGGCCTCGCGATGCGCGCGGTGGACCTGATCCCGAACGAGGCCCCGATCGAGGTCCGGCTGCACCCCGCCGACCTCGACGTGATGCGCGCCGCGGGCGGCGTTCCGTCCCGGCCCGATTCCGGGGTGCGGGTGGACTGGGTGGCGGATCCCGGCCTGTCGCGCGGCGACTGCGTGGTGGAGAGCGCGGCGCGGCTGGTGGATGGCCGGCTCGACGTCGTGCTGCGGCAGCTCTCGGAGCGGCTGAGCCATGAGTGACGGCACGGGCCTCGCGGTGGAGCGCGCCGTGGCGGAGCTGCGGGACCTGCCGCGCTTCCCGGTGTGCGGTCGCGTCACGCGCGTGATCGGGCAGGTGATCGAGACGGCCTCGCTCCCGGTGGCGGTCGGCGACCTGTGCCGCATCGAGCTCGACGCGCGCTCCGGCGTGCTCGCGCAGGTGGCCGGCTTCCACGAACGCGGCGTGCTGCTCATGCCGCTCGGCGAGCGCGAGGGCGTGCACCCCGGAGCGGTCGTGGTGCCGCTCGGCCACACGTTCGAGGCCGAGGTCGGCGACGGCCTGGTGGGACGGATCCTCGACGGGCTCGGCCGCCCGATGGACGGGC
The DNA here is from genome assembly GCA_964542745.1 of uncultured bacterium. Lineage (GTDB taxonomy): Bacteria > Eisenbacteria > RBG-16-71-46 > RBG-16-71-46 > RBG-16-71-46 > DATKAB01. The sequence goes on along the minus strand of CAZIVR010000067.1, from coordinate 1,676 downwards.
GCGGTCCCCTCGGCCCGCGCATCCGGCGCCCGCTGTCGGCGCCGCCGCCCGCCCCGCTCGACCGGCCGCGCATCCGCGCCCCCTTCGGCACCGGCGTGCGCGCCATCGACGCGCTGCTGACGCTCGGGCAGGGCCAGCGCATCGGCATCATGGCGGGCAGCGGCGTGGGCAAGAGCGTGCTGCTCGGCATGATCGCCCGTCACGCCACCGCCGACGTCAACGTGATCGCGCTGCTCGGCGAGCGCGGGCGCGAGGTGCGCGAGTTCCTGGAGCGCGACCTCGGGCCCGAGGGCCTCGCGCGCTCGGTCGTGGTGGTGGCCACCAGCGACCAGGCCGCGGTGGTGCGGAGCACGGGAGCGCTGGTGGCGACCACGATCGCGGAGCACTTCCGCGACCAGGGCCGCAACGTGCTGCTGATGATGGACTCGATCACGCGCGTGGCCATGGCGTGGCGCGAGGTCGGGCTCGCGGTCAACGAGCCGCCCACCACGCGCGGTTACACGCCCTCGGTGTTCGCCGCGCTCCCGCGGCTGCTCGAGCGCGCGGGAACGTCCGCGCGCGGCAGCATCACCGGCCTCTACACGGTGCTGGTCGAGGGCGACGACTTCAACGAACCGGTGGCCGACGCCGCCCGTTCCATCCTCGACGGCCACATCGTGCTGTCGCGGAAGCTGGCGAGCGCGAAGCATTTTCCGGCCGTGGACGTGCTCGAGAGCGTGAGCCGCGTGCGCGACGCGGTGGCCGACCGCGAGCACCTCGACGCCGCGAACGCCCTGCTGCGGCTCGAGGCGGCGTGGCGCCACCACGAGGACCTGATCGCGGTCGGGGCCTACAAGGGCGGCGCCGATCCGCTGGTGGACGCCGCGATCGCGATGCGTCCCGAGGTGCAGGACTTCCTGCGGCAGCGGGCCGACGACGCCTCCAGCCTCGGCGAGGTGCGCGCCCGGCTGCTGGCGCTCGACGCCCGCCTGCGCGCGCTGGCCGCGAGGCCGCGATGACGCCCTTCCGCTTCCGGCTCGACCGCGTGCTGCGCCTGAGGCTCGGCCTCGAGCGGGCGCGCGCCGCGGACCTGGGCGCCGCGCTCGGCGCGGAGGCGGAGCGGCGCGAAGACCTCGCCGCGGCCGAACGCCGGCTCGAACGGGCCGGGACTCCGGCCGGCGGCCCGCCCGGAACGGCGGTTCCCGCGGGCGCCCTGCAGGTGCGCTCGGAAGCGCTGCGGGCAGCGGCCGAGGAGGTGCGCGAGGCGGCCGCGCGGATTCGCGGCGCGGAGGCGCGCTCGGAATCCGAGCGCGAGCGCTTCCGCTCGGCGAAACGCGACCGCGAGTCGCTCGAGCGGCTCCGCGAGAACCGGCGCGACGACTGGCGGATCGCCTCGGCGCGCGAGGCGCAGAAGGACGTGGACGAGACCGTGCAACGACGCAGGAACGACGGGAGGGACGGATGATCCAGCTGATCGTGGCCGGCGCCGTGGCGCTGGTCCTCGGGGTGGCGGGGGGCACCGCGGTGGGCGTGATGACCGCACCCTCGCCCAAGAAGGCCGCCGCGGCCGCCGATTCGACCGCGACGGGCGCGCCGCACGCCGCGGCCGCCGGGCACGGCGACGCGCCGGCGGTTCCGCACGCCGCCGCTCCCGCTCCGGCCGCCGGCGAGGCGCACGGCGGCGAGGCCGCCGGGGC
>CAZIVR010000066.1:0-21199 GCA_964542745.1 uncultured bacterium | reverse complement strand
GCGGCGGCCAGGGCGAGCAGGGCGGCGGCCGCCCGTGCGGAGCGTCCCGCCGCGCGCGGACGGGGGCGGCGCCTCATCGCGCCTCCCCCTCGCCCGGGTAGAACACCTGCTCGAGCGAGAGTCCCTGCGGGGGCGCCGTGGGCCCGGCCGCGGCGCGCGCGCGCGCCGCCAGCGCCCGGCCCATCGCCGCTTCCGGATCGCGGGTCCGCGCCGCGGCCAGCGCGGTGCCCACCACGGTGCGCACCATGTGGTAGAGGAAGTGGTCGGCCACGATGTCGAGGCGCGTGCCGCCTTCCCAGCGGCTCCAGCGCGCGCGATGGACGCGGCAGACGTTGGTGCGTGCCGGGCTCCCGCTCGAGGCGAACGAGGTGCAGTCGTGCGCGCCCTCGAGCACGCGCGTCGCCCGGTCGAGCGCCGCCGGGTCCGCCGGGGCGGGCGGTGCCCACGCGAAGCGGCCGAGCAGCACGTCGTCGCGGTCGAGCAGGCGGTAGGCGTAGCGGCGAGCGCGTGCCGAGTGGCGGGCGTGGAACCCCTCCGGCCGCTCCTCGGCCTCCACCACCCGCACGTCGCGCGGGAGGCGGCGGCCGAGCGACGGCGCGTAGGCCCGTGCCGGGAGCCGGTGGCTCGTGGTGAACGACGCGCACTGGCCGCGGGCATGCACCCCGGCGTCGGTGCGTCCCGCGCCCGCGATCTCCACCGTCTCCTCGAGCAGCCCGCTCAGCGCGTCCTGCAGCACGCCCTGCACCGTCCTTCGTCCCGGCTGCACCTGCCAGCCGTGGAAATCGGTCCCGTCGTAGGCCACCACCAGCCGGATCGTCTTCTCCACCGGTCGCGGACCCTCACCGCCACAGCACGCCCAGCGCGGCGACCGCCCACCCCGCGAGGCGCCACGCCGCGCCCGCCCGGGGCAGCCGCCCGGGCTCGCGCAGCCGGTAGTGCCGCGCCTCGAGCGCGAGCGCGACCTGCCCGGCGCGCTCGAGCGACGCGGTCAGGGCCGGCACCGCCACCGCGCGCAGCCGCTCGAGCCGGCCCGCGAGCCCGCGCGGCGGACCGCCGGCACGCAATTCCTGGATCGCCGCGATCCGCACCGTCTCGTCGCGCAGCAGCGGCACGAAGCGGATCGCGAGCCCGAGCATCGCGCGCAGCCTCCGCACCGGAACGCCGGCGCGCTCGAGCGGCCGGGCGCGGTCGGCGAGCTCGTCCGCGGCGCGCTCGCCCGGCCACGCGGCGCGCAGCCCGTGCAGCGCGAGCGCGGCCACGATCAGCCGCGTCGCGAAGCCCGCGCCCTGCGCGAGGCCCTCCGCGGTCGCGGGTGTTCCGAGCACCTCGGGCAGCGGCAGCGCGCGGCCCGGCACGAGGTAGAGGTTGACGCCGACCGCGAACGCCGTGCTGCCGAGCAGCGTCCGGAACCAGGCCGCCCCCGGCAGGCCCGCCCCGGCGCGCGTCACGCCCGCCGCCGCGGCCAGCACCGAGAGCGCGAGCGTCTCGCCGCGGCCCGCGAGGATCGCCGCCAGCAGGGCGCCGAGCAGCAGCGGGGCCGCGTCCCGGCGCGCGGCGGCCCCCGGGTCGGCCGGAGCCCGTTCCGTCATCGCCGGCGCGAGGCTCATCGCCGCGTGGCCGCCTCGCGCGCCAGCAGCACCTCGGCGATCTGCACCGCGTTGAGCGCCGCCCCCTTGCGGAGGTTGTCGGAGGCCACGAAGAACTCGAGCCCCCGCGGGTCGGCGAGGTCGCGGCGCGCGCGTCCCACCAGCACCGCGTCCCGGCCCTCGGCCTCGAGGGGCGTCGGGAAGCGGCCCGCCGCGGGATCGTCCACCACCTCGAGCCCGGGGAACGACCTCCAGTGGGCGCGCGCCTCGTCGGGATCGAGCGGGCGGTCGAACTCGGCGCGCACCGAGGCGGCGTGCCCGACGCGCACCGGCACCCGCACCGCCGTCGCGCTCACGGCGAGGCCGGGCAGGCCGAGGATCTTGCGCGACTCCCACACGATCTTCATTTCCTCGCGCGTGTAGCCGTTGGCCTCGAAGGCGGCGATCTGCGGCACCACGTTGAACGCGAACGGCGGGGCGCCCCCCTCCCGCAGCGGCGGGGCGCCGTCGAGCCCGGCGCGGATCCCCGACTCGAGCTCGCCGAGCGCGAGCCCGCCCGCGCCCGAGACCGACTGGTAGGTGGAGACCCACAGGCGCCGCAGCCCCGCGGCGCGCGCCAGCGGCGCCAGCGCCATCACCACCGCGATCGTCGAACAGTTGGGGTTCGCCACCAGGGAAGGGAGCGCGTCGAGCGCCGCGCCGTTGATTTCCGGCACCACCAGCGGGATCTCGTCGCGGTACCGGAAGGCGCTGCTGTTGTCCACCACGCGCGCCCCGCGCGCGATGGCGACCGGGGCCCAGCGCTCGCTGACCGCGTTGCCGGCCGCGAACAGCACGAGCTCCACGCCCTCGAAGCGGCGCTCGCTCGGCTCCTCGACGGGGATTTCGGCGCCGCGGAAGGACACGGTGCGGCCGGGGTCGCGGGCGCTCGCGAAGGCCCGCAGCTGGGTGAGCGGCACCTGGCGCTCGGCGAGCACCGCGAGCATGGTGCGCCCCACCAGGCCCGTCGCGCCGACGACGGCGACGCAGCCGCTCACGAACAGCACCCCAGGGGACTCACGGGTCCTCGACTCCGCTCGAAAGGGTGGGTGACGCGCGGTGAGCGCGCATGTTAGGAGGCGCGCGCGCGCGCTGTCAACGCGCGCCGCAGCGCGCGCGCGCCGAGCAGCGCCACGCCCGCGCCGCACGCGAGGCCCGGCCAGTCGCCCCAGCGCGTGAACGGCGTCTCCGGCCCGCGCGCCGAGAGCGGGCCGCTCACCACCGCCTCGGTGAAGGCCGGCGCCGACGCCGTGACGCGGCCGCGCGCGTCGATGATCCACGTGAGCCCGGTGTTGGCGCAGCGCGCCACCGGCACCCGGTTCTCGACCGCGCGGAACACCGCCATCGCCGCGTGCTGCTCGATGGCGGCGCTGCGCCCGAACCACTCGTCGTTGGTGATGTTGACGAGCCACGCCGCACCCCCGCGCACCGCGTCGCGCGCGAGGTCCGGAAAGATGCTCTCGAAGCAGATCAGGCAGCCGAAGGGTCCGCCGCGCGAGGGGAACAGCACCGCGCGCTCGCCCGGAGTCCACTCCGCCTGCCCGAGCTGCAGCCGGCCCAGCGCCGGAATCCAGCGCTGGAACGGCATGCGCTCGCCGAACGGCACCAGGTGGCGCTTCGCGTAGACCGGGCCCAGCGATCCGTCGGGGGCGAACAGGCCGGCCGCGTTGCGCTGCCGCACGCGGTCCTCGGGGCCGTAGTCGTAGTCGGCGAAGCCGCTGAACACCGGAACCCCGGTGCGCGCGGCGAGCGCCGACACCTCGAGCGTCTGGTCGAGGCGCTTGCGCATCCAGCTCCCGGTCGCGGTCTCGGGCCAGATCAGGATCTCGGGACGGGGCTCCGCGGCCGCGGCCCGCTCCGAGAGCCCGAGGAAGGTCTCGAGGATCTCCCGCTCGTGGGTGCCCGCCCACTTGATCGGCCCCGGGATGTTGCCCTGCACCAGCGCCACGCGCGGGCCTTCCCCCTTCGGCAGCGAGGCGATCGCCTTGAGCCCCCACGCGAACGGGGCCGCGAACAGGAGGAGCACGCCGAGCGCGGCGCGCAGGCGGGCCTCGCCGCGCAGCGCCCGCCACACGAGCACGTTCACGACCAGCAGCCACACCGTCACCAGCGTGACCCCGCCGAGGCTCGCCATCTGCACCAGCGGCGTGAACGCCCACTGCGAGTAACCCGGCTGGAACCACGGGAAGCCCATCTCGCCCGAGGCGCGGAGCTCCTCGAGCGCCACGAAGGCGAGCGGGAAGGCGAGCGCGAGGCCCGCGCCCGAATGCCTGGCCAGCGCCACGGCCAGCGCCGAGGCCAGCGCCGGGAACACCGCGAGGTAGGCGGCCGCGGCGAGCCACGCCGGGTACTTGAGCCACGGCACCGTGATCGCCACCTCGGAAAGCTGCGCGATCCAGTGGGTGCCGATCAGGAAGAAGACGAAGCCGAACCGGTAGCCGAGGCCGAAGGCGCCCCGCACCGAGCCGCCCGAACGCAGGTGCCCGTCGAGGGCGACGAGCAGCGGAACGAACGCGATCCAGCCGAGCGCGCCCAGCCCGAAGGGCAGGAAGGTCGCGCCGAGCAGCAGTCCCGCGGCGAGCGCGAGCCAGGGCCCGCGAGGCTCAGCCGACCCGGACCTCCTTCCGCTGCTCGGCGGAACGGTAGATGGCGTCGAGGAGCCCCATGACCGGCACGATCTCCTCGCCGAGGCCCATCGGCTTCACGCCCTTGCGGAGCACGTCCGCGAAGTGGCCGAGCTGCGTCTCCACCGAGGTCTTGTACTGGTTGCGCGAGGTGTCGAGGGTCGGGGTGACGTTCACCAGCGTCCCGTGCATGCCCTTGTGGAGCCGGAACGGGTTGAGGAGCGCGGCGCCACCCGATCCGAACAGGTTCAGGTAGTGGAAGTCCTTCTCCATCAGGAGGCCCCACGTCAGCTCGAGGGTCAGCGTCGCGCCGGACTCGAGGCGCAGGAAGGCGGTGGCGCTGTCCTCGACGTCGCCCTTCTTGGTGCGGTGCACGCTGGCGGTGACCGAGGTCACCGCGGGACTGCCGAGCACCCACAGCGACAGGTCCAGCATCTGGAAGCCGAGGTCGAGCACCACGCCCCCGCCGCTCTCGCGCTTCTGCGCGCGCCACTCGTCGGAGTCCCACTCGGTGCGCTGGCGCAGCCAGCCCGCCTTCGCGAAGAACACCGAGCCGAGGTCGCCCTTCTCCACGAACTTGCGGAGCAGCTGGGCGTCGGGGCGGAAGCGGTGCTGCACGCAGCACATGAGCGTGCGGTCGGCCTTCTTGGCGGCCTTGAGCATGCCCTCGGCCTCCTCGGCGCTGCGCGCCAGCGGCCGCTCGCAGAGCACGTGCTTCTCCGCTTCGAGCGCGGCCGTGCCGATCGGCGCGTGGAGGTAGTTGGGCGTGCAGATGTCCACCGCGTCGATTTCGTCGTCGGCGAGCAGGTCGTCGATCCGCGCGTGCACGCGCGGCACCCCGAACTTCTGGGCCACACGCGCCGCCTTCTCGGGGTCGCGGTCGCAGAGCCCGATCAGCTCGACGCCCTCGATCTTCTTCCACGCCGGAATGTGATTGATCTGGGCGGCGGCGCCGACCCCGATCAGCCCGATGCGCAACGGCTTTCGCGCCACGTGACGACCTCCCCTGTCGTGATGGGACGCCGCACTCTACCTAAAACGTTCGGGGCCCCGCCACCTCCGGGGCGGCCCCGGCGAACGCGCCCGCCTTCCGCCCGGACCCCGCGCCCGCGAGCGGCTCGTCCCCCGCGTCCGCGGCGCGCCGCGCGCCCGCGGGAAGGTCCGGCGCCCCGAACGCCTCCTCCCCTTCCGGCTCGTCCGGGAACGCCTCGCCCGGCAGCCCGTCCCCCGCCAGCGCCTCCTCGAGCAGGCCGTAGCGTTTGAGCTTCTTGAGCAGGCCCTGCCGCGAAAGCCCCAGGTTCCGCGCGGCGCGCGTCTTGTTGCCGTGCGCCCGGTCGAGGGCTTCACGCAGCCGCCGTTCCTCGAGCGCGCGGGTCTCGGCGTGGAGCCCGCGCCCGGCGTCGCGCGCGGCGGACAGCGCGGGCGCGGGCCAGTGGCGGCACTCCACCACCCCGCGCGCGCCCGAGACCCGCACCGCGTAGGCGCACGCGTTGGCGAGCTCGCGCACGTTGCCCGGCCACGGGTGGGCGAGCAGGCGCGCCTCGAGGGCGGCCGAGATCCCGGGCGGCTCGGCCCCGCACGCGGCGGCCGCGCCCGCGAGGAAGTGCCGGGCCAGCAGCAGGATGTCGCGCCCCCGTTCGCGCAGCGGCGGGAGCGTCACGCGCACCGCGTTCAGCCGGAAGTAGAGGTCGGCCCGGAAGCCCGCGCCCAGCACGCCGTCCTCGAGGTCGCGGTGGGTGGCGCTCACGATGCGAACGTCGAGGCGCCGCACCCGCGTGTCCCCGACCCTGCGCGCCTCGCCCTCCTGCAGCACCCGCAGCAGCTTCATCTGGAGGAGCGGGCTCGCGTCGCCGATCTCGTCGAGGAACAGCGTGCCGCCGTCGGCCGCGTCGAAGAGCCCGGCGCGGTCGGCCACCGCGCCCGTGAAGGCGCCGCGCGCGTGCCCGAACAGCTCGCTCTCGATCAGCGAGTCGGGCGTGGCCCCGCAGTTGTGGGCCACGAAGCCGCGCCCGCGCCTCCCGCTCAGCGCGTGCACCGCCCGCGCCACCAGTTCCTTGCCGCAGCCGGTCTCGCCGCGGATCAGCACCGGCAGGTCGCTGGCCGCGACCCGCGGCAGCATCTCCATCACCTCACGCCATGCCGGCGAGCTCCCGACCAGCGTCCCCGCACCGCCCCACTCCGTCCCCCGCTCCATCCCCGCCTCCCTCCGGCCGCGGCGACGGCCGGCCGCGCCGCGCCCGTCCGAACGGGCCGCGGCGCGAACCTCACGCCCAGCCCACGCCGCGCTCGCCGGCCTCGATCCGACCGATCTCGAACACGCGCTCGCCCGCGTCGCGCGCCCACGCGGCGACCGGCTCGCGCCACCCGGGGGCGCACACCACCAGCATGCCGGCGCCGAGGTTGAGCGCGGTGCGCGCGTCCTCCTCGGGAACCTCGCCGGCCTCGACCAGCCAGCGGAACACCGCCGGCCGCTCCCATCCGTCCTGGATCAGGGCGCGGCAGCCCTCCGGCAGCACCCGCACCAGGTTGCCCGCGATCCCGCCACCCGTGACGTGCGCGAGCGCGTTCAGCGCGCCCGCGTCGAGGGCCGAGTCCAGCGCCGGGCCGTACCAGCGGTGCGGCGCGAGCAGGGCCTCGCCCACGGTTTCGCCACTCCCGCCCGGGAGCGGGTCGCCGAGGCCGAGGGCCGTGGCGGCCAGCACCCGGCGCGCGAGCGAGAAGCCGTTGGTGTGGAGCCCGGCCGCGCCGAGCGCGAGCACCGCGTCGCCGGGCCGCACCCGGGAGCCGTCGAGCACCCCCTCGGGGCGCGCCGCGCCGATCAGGCAGCCGGCCACGTCCACCACGCCCGGCAGGTAGGTGTCGGGCATCTCGGCGGTCTCGCCGCCGAGCAGCACCGCGCCCACCTCGCGGCAGGCGCGCGCGAGGCCCCGCACCACCTCGAGCACCACGGCCGGGTCGAGCCGCGCCTGCGCCACGTAGTCGAGGAGCGCCACCGGCCGGGCGCCGTGGGCGAGCAGGTCGTTGGCGCCGTGGTAGACCACATCGGCCGCCGCGTCGGCGATCCGCCCCGCCGCCATCGCGAGGTGGAGCTTGGTGCCCACGCCGTCGAGGGTCGCCGCGAGCAGCGCGCCCCCGGCCCGCGGGTCGGGCCAGCTCATGAGCCCCGCGAAGCCGCCCGGGATCGCGCGCACGCCGGGATTCCAGGTCGAGCGCACCTCGCGGACGATCTCCTCCTTGAGGGCGTCCGAGCGCTCGATGTCCACGCCCGCGTCGCGGTAGCGCATCAGGTGCCGGCCCGCAGCGGGCGGAGCTTGAGCATCAGCAGGTCCTCGCTGCTCGGGCTCGGGATCAGCGGGAACTCGCCGGCCTCGTGGAGCCGCAGCAGGCAGCCCACGACGCCCGCGTCGAACTGGGTGCCCGCGCCGCGCTTCAGCTCCTGGATCGCGGCTTCCACCGAGAGGGCGCGACGGTACGGCCGGTCCGAGGTCATGGCGTCGAAGGCGTCGGTCACGTTGAGGATGCGAGCCCCGAGCGGCACGTCCTCGGCGCGGAGCCCGAAGGGGTAGCCCTGCCCGTCGGGACGCTCATGGTGGCTGCGCACGATCTCCGCCGCGCGCCGCAGCGCCCGCACCTTGGCCACGATCTCGGCGCCGGCCGCCGGATGGGCGCGCAGCGTGCGCTGCTCCTCCTGCGTGAGCGAGCCCGGCTTCTGCAGGATGTGCTGGTGCTGGGGCCCGATCTTGCCGAGGTCGTGCACCAGCGCGGCGTACTCCACCTCCTCGACCTGCGACTCGGGCAGCTTCATTCCGCGCGCGAGGCGCACCGCGTACTGCGAGACCCGCACCGAGTGGTGGCGGGTGTAGGGATCCACCTCCTCGAGCACCTCGGCCAGCGCGCGCACGAACTCCTTCAGGTCCGAGCGGATCTCCATGTACAGCGCGAACGAGTGGCGCGACACCAGGTAGGGAATCCCGAACAGCACGAAGCCCCACGGCCCGACCTTGTCGTAGATCACCACCACCAGCGCGCCGAGCGCGAGGAACGAGATGTGGTGGAGCAGGCCGCGCATGAAGTTGCTCTGCCAGACGCGCCACGGGCTCGGCCCCGCGGTGAGCCCGATCACCACCGAAACCAGCGCCGAGTTCACCAGGAAGTAGGCGGCCCCGCAGGCCGCGAGCGGCAGGAACACTCCCGGGAAGTCGAACTCGCCGAAGCGCCCGCCGGCCACGGCGAAGGCGAAGGCGCCGGCGAAGTAGGTGACGGTGTAGAGCGCGAGATTGTGCACCACGCGCGTGGCCCCGCGGCGCTGGATCGCGCCCTCCGTCACGAGGGTCGAGGCGATCACGATCCACGAGGTCCACGCCGGCCCGAGGATCACGAGCGCGGGCAGGTCGAGCACGCCGCTCGCGGTGGCCGAGCCGCCGCTCGGGAGCGCCGTGGGGCGCAGGTCCACGAGGATCATCAGCGCCAGGACCGCCGCGAGCGTCCACGGCGAAGGGACCGGGCTCGCGGGCGTGGCGGTCGCGAGCAGCAGGCCGGCCGTGGCGATCAGGCCGGCGTAGTAGATGCGGAATTGGAGGGGCCGCCGCGCGGCCGGGTGATCCTTCACGCTGTCGTCTCGCGCTGGGGGCGAGGCTCCATCCCTGGAATGTCGCGATGCCCTGGGACCGGCACCGACGGGAGGCAGGACCGCGTCACTCTAGACGCGGGGCGCTACCGGGCCGCTTACCAGCCGGCCTTGCCGAAGAAGTTGATGAGCTCCATGAGAGTCTCCACGAACGCCACCTCCTTTTGGGAATTGGACTCTGCGGGTAACCGCTGTCCACAGGTGCGTCCGCTTCGCTCGTCAGCGCTTCTTCGCTCCGCTCTCCTCCTGTCGAGATGCCGGCCTCAGGACATACTCGGTGGGCTCGCGCGTCGGCAAGCCCCCCACGACGCGATTGACCGCCGAGAGGGTCGCGAGCACCACCGCCTGCTGCGCATCTTGTTCCACCGGGCAGCAACCCGCCAGCAGTTTTTCGTGGCGGTGGGTGATCAGGGACAGCCCCACCACCACCACGTCCTCCCGGCCGATCCGGACGAACTCGATATTCTGCAAGCTCATGGCCCAGTTTTCCTCGAGAAACTCCTGAACCGCGGCGAGGGTCGCCGAGGCGACCAGGCGCTGGGCGCTGTCGCGGCTGGCCCAGCCGGTGGCGCTGCCCATCCGCGAGAGGCCCTTCCAGCGCAGTTCCACCTGGGCCTGGACGCGCGGACCCGAGACGTAGACGTTCACGCTCGCGAAGCGGATGCGGCCTTCGGCGACGGGAAGCTCCGCGCGCGGGGCCGGCGCCGGCTTCTCGTGGCGCGCCGGAGCGGAGGCGGACGGCCGCGGCGCCGGCGCGTCGTGCCGCGTGGCGCCGGGAGCCGGGCTCCCGGAGGCGGCGGGCGGCGCGGGGGCGGCAGGCGCCTCCGGCGCCGCGTCGCGCTTCGCGTCGTCGCCGGAAGCGCGTGGGCCCCCGTGGCCGGGCGCGGGCGCCTTCGAGAACGCCACCGACACCACGCGGTGGTCGATCCCCATCGAGTAGCGGGTGCGCAGGCAGGTCTCGACGTCGCGCACGATCTGCTTGGCGCTCCGCCCCGGGCTCGCGAGGATGTGGATCTCGCGGATCGTCTTGTCCTCGGCGAGGATGCTCGCCCCCTGGATGTCGCGGAGCGAGCGAAGGCTTTCCTCGGCTTCGGCGATCCAGTTGCGGCTGGTGGTTTCCACGCGACCCTCGGGGGCGGGACGAAAGGGCGGAACAAAGGCGCGGCAATGGTAGCACAGGGCTGCGGGGGTGTAGCGAGGGAAAACTAGGCGCGCTGCCGCCGGGAACGCGCCGTCCGGGAAGGAGACCCGGCCGGAAGCCGGCGCCGGGCGGGGGGACCCCCCTACTCCATCGCCTCGAGCTCGAAGTGCACCATGTGGTGCAGCAGCCGGACGCGCGCCGCGATCTCCTCGCGGCCGGTCTCGGTGAGGCGGCGCGGGGTGAAGTCCTCGATCGCGATCGAAGCCATCGCGGTGCCGCAGGCGAGCGCCTGCCGGAGCGCGTGGCCGTCCTCGCGGCCGCATCGCGCGAGCCAGCCGAGGAAGCCGCCGGCGAACGAGTCCCCCGCCCCGGTCGGATCGCGCAGCGCCTCGACCGGGAACGCCGGGGTGATGAAGCGCTCTTCGCGGCTCCGGTACAGCGCGCCGTGCTCGCCCTTCTTGACGATCACGGCGCGCGCCCCCTGCTCCACCAGCCGGTCGGCGGCGCGCGTCACCTGGGTCTCGCCCGACAGCGCCCGCGCCTCCTCCTCGTTCAGGAGCGCGATGTCCACCCGCCGCAGCACTTCGAGCACGCGGTCGGGCTTGCGCGCGATCCAGTAGTTCATGGTGTCCGAGAGCGAGAGCAGCGGGCGGCGCATCTGCCCCAGCACCTCGAGCTGGAGGTCCGGGTCGATGTTGGCGAGGAACACGTAGGCGGCGCCCCGGTGCTGGGCGGCGAGCTTGGGGTGGAAGCTCGAGAACACGTTGAGCTGGGTCTCGAGGGTGTGGGCGTGGCCGAGTTCGGCGCCGTACTCGCCGCTCCAGCGGAAGGTGCGGCCCGGGGCCACCTCGAGCCCGCTCACGTCCACCCGGTGCCGCTCGAACACCTCGCGGTGCGCGGCCGGGAAGTCCTCGCCCACCACCGCCACGATCCGGACCGGCGCGAAGTGGCTGGCCGAGATCGAGAAGTACGAGGCCGAACCGCCGAGGCCCTCCTCCACCGTGCCGAACGGCGTGCGCACGCTGTCGAGCGCCACCGAACCCACCACCAGGATGTCGCGCGCCCCGCTCACGCGGTGGCCTCCGCCTCGCGCTCCATGCGCTCCGGCGCCGAAACCCCCATCAGCGCGAGGCCGTTGCGGATCACGTGCCGGGTGGCGTCGGCGATCAGCAGCCGCGCGCGCGAGACCGCCGGGTCGTCCCCCACCACGCGGCAGGCGTGGTAGAAGCGGTGGAATTCGGCCGCGGTCTCCATCAGGTAGGCCGGCACCCGGTGGGGCTCGCGCGCGAACGCCGCCCCGCGCACCACCTCGGGGAAGGTGGCGAGCTTGCGCACCAGCGCCACCTCCTCGGGAGCGTCGAGCGCCACGTCGCCGGCCGCGGGCTCGAGCCCGCGCTCGGCGGCGTAGCGCAGCAGTGCGGCGATCCGGGCGTGCGCGTACTGCACGTAGTAGGCCGGGTTCTCGTCGTTCTGGCGCTTGGCCAGGTCCATGTCGAAGTCGAGGTGCGCCCCGGTCGAGCGCATCAGGAAGAAGAACTTGCTGCAGTCGGCGCCGACCTCGTCCATCATCTCGCGCAGCGTGATGAACTCGCCCGCCCGCTTGCTCATCTTCACGGGCTGGCCGCCCGCGATCAGGTTCACCTGCTGGACGATCAGCACCTCGAGGAAATCGGCACCGAGCCCGAGCGCCTGCATGGCGGCCTTCATGCGCGACACGTAGCCGTGGTGGTCCGGGCCCCAGAGATCGATGGCGCGGCGGAACCCGCGGGCGTGCTTGTCGCGGTGATAGGCGATGTCGGGGAGCAGGTAGGCGGGAGCGCCGTCGCTCTTCCGCACCACGCGGTCCTTGTCGTCGCCGAAGTCGGTGGTGCGCAGGAACGTGGCCTCGGCGCCGCCCGCCTCCTCCTCGTGCCCGTCGGCCGGGGCGCCGCTGCGGTCGGTGGCGGGCTTGAGCGCGCGGTAGGTGACGCCGCGCGCCTCGAGCGCCGCGAGCGCCTCCTCCACCGCGCCCGAGCGGTGGAGCGACGACTCGCGGAACCAGCGCGCGAACTCGGCGCCGTAGTCCTCGAGGTCGCGCTGCTGCCACGCCACGATGCGCGCGAGCGCCTGGTCGCGGAACCACGCGGTGTCGTTCGCCTCGAGCGCGCGCCGCGCTTCCGCCTCCGGGAGCTCGGCGGCCAGGTCGTGCAGGTAGGCGCCACGGTAGCCGTTCTCGGGGAAGGTGGGTCCGGCGCCCACCCGCTCGCCGAAGCGCGCGGCCAGCGAAGCCCCCAGCAGCTCGACCTGGATCCCGGCGTCGTTCACGTAGAACTCGCCCTCGGCCGCGTGCCCGGTGGCGCGCAGCAGGCGCACCAGCGCCGCCCCCACCGCCGCGGCCCGCGCGCTCACCACGTTGAGCGGACCCGTGGGGTTGGCGCTCACGTACTCGACCAGCACCGGCTCGCCGCCGCCGAAGTCCGAGTGGCCGAACGCCGCGCCCTCCCGGACGACGCGCGCCGGCAGGCGCCGCAGGAAGGTCGCGGTGTAGCGGAAGTTCAGGAAGCCGGGTCCGGCGACCTCGGGGCGCTCGAACAGCTCGGAGCCCGCGGGGTAGGCGGCGGCCACCGCCTCGGCGATCGCCCGCGGCGGCTTGCCGAGCGGCTTCGCCAGCGTCAGCGCGAGGTTGGTGGTCCAGTCGCCGTGCGAGGTCTCGCGCGGGATCGCCAGCTCGACCTTCGCGGCCGCGGCCCCGAAGCCGCACGCGGCGAGCGCGGCGCGGAGCCCCTCAGTCAGCTCGTTCCAGACCAAGATCCACGCTCCGCGCGTCGCCCCACAGGCGATCGAGCATGTAGTACTCGCGCGTCTTCTCGTGGAAGACGTGCACCACCACCTCGACGAAGTCCAGCAGCACCCAGCGGCGCCCCTCGAAGCCCTCGACGTGCCAGGGCCGGGCGCCCGCCTCGCGCATCCGGTCGTCCACCGCCTCGGCCACCGCCTTCACCTGCACCTCGCTCGAGGCGGAACAGATGAGGAAGTAGTCCGCGACCCCGCTCAGTTCGCGCAGGTCGAGCGCCACCAGGTCGCGGGCCTTCTTGGAAAGCGCGATCTCGGCGGCCATCTTGAGGACGGCCAGCGCGGGCATGCCGGAGGTGCGGGGACGTGCGGTCATCGGGGGTCCGTCGGGAGAGGCCGCGCGCGGCGGCTCAATGGTCACGATGGACGCAGTAGTCCACCGCGGCCTCGAGCGCGGCGCGGGCCGCGCCCTCGGGCTCGTCGCGCAGCGCGGCGCGCGCCTCGGAGGCCAGTTCCAGCGCGCGGCCGCGGGCGGCCTCGAATCCCCCGCAGCGCTCGATCAGGTTCTTGAGCTGGCTCCACTGCCCCGCGGTCCAGCGCTTGCGCCCGGCGAGCTTCCGCAGCTTCGCCGCGTCGGCCTCGCCCGCCGCGCGCAGGGCCGCGATCAGCGGCAGGGTGACCTTGCCGTCGGCGAGGTCGTAGCCCACCGGCTTGCCGGTCACGTCGGACTCGCTCATGTAGTCGAAGAGGTCGTCCACGATCTGGAAGGCGACGCCCACCCGCTCGCCGAACACCCGGAACTTCTCGCGGCGCCTGGCGTCGCGCGCGCCGCCCGTGAGCCCGGCGCCGATCTCGGTGGCGGCGCCGATCAGCGACCCGGTCTTGGCCCGGATCAGCTCCTCGTACTGGGTCTCGGTCACGTCGAGGTCGTGCGCGTACTGGAATTCCATGGCCTCGCCGCACGTCATCTCCGACACCACCCGCGCCATCACGCCCATGGCGTGCTCGAGCTTGTGCTCGACCAGGATCTTCATGGACTGGGCGTAGAGGTAGTCGCCCACGATGATGGCCATCTGGTCGGTCCACAGCCCGTTCACGGTCGGCCGGCCCCGCCGGAGGTCGCTGCCGTCCACCGAATCGTCGTGGATGAGCGCCGCGGCGTGCACCATTTCGACCACGGTGGCGCAGCGCACCGCGTCGTCGCCCGCCGCCTCGCGGAGCTTGGCCACCAGCAGCAGCAGGGTCGGGCGGAACTTCTTGCCGCGGGTGGCCAGCACGTGCCCGCCCACCTGGTTCAGGATCGGGACCGGGGTGCGGAAGGCGTCCCGCAGGCTGGCCTGGACGCGCTCCAGCTCGCGCCGCACCGGTCGTTGGACCGCGGACATGGTGAGCGCAGGTGCTGCGGCGCGCGGTGCCGACTGGGAGGGGACGAGGGTCAAGACGCGGGAGGATACGTAGCCCGTGAAAATGGTGTCAAGGACCGGACGGGCCCTCGGGCCTCATCGCCGCGAGCCGCGCGAGCAGCGCGTCGCGCGTGTTGCGGGCCGGATCCTCGATCACCTCGTCGAGCAGCGCCTCCAGCGTCCGGCCCACCGCCGGCCCGGGCGGGATCCCGAGCACGCGCATCGCGTCCTCGCCGCCGACCGCGAGGTCGGCGACCCGCAGCGCCTGCTCGGCCGCCAGCTCGCGCTCGACCCGCTCCCGGAGCGCTTCGAGCCCCGCGACCATCGGGGGACGAAGCCCGTTCCCGATCGCGTCGGCGATCCGCAGGTCGAACAGGTCGGCCACGTTCTCGACCCCGACCCGCCGCAGCCAGCGGCGCACCGCGGCGTCGCTCCACTCGGTCCGGTAGTCGAACATGTGCTCGCGCACCAGGTGGACGATTCTGTCGCGCGCGTCGTTGGGAAAGCGCAGGCGTTCGAGGAGGGCCGCGGCCTGTTCGGCACCGACCCGCTCGTGGCCGTAAAAGGTGGGCTCGCCGTTCCGCACCACGCGCGTGTCCACCTTGCCGATGTCGTGGAGCAGCGCCGCCCATCGCACCCACGGCTTCTCCGGCGGCGCGGCGTCGCAGGTGTGGAGCCCGTGGTCCCACACGTCCCACGCGTGGTAGCGGTTCTGGGTGACGCCGTAGCCACGCGTGAGTTCGGGCATCCACAGCTCGAGGAGCCCGGCCTCGCGCAGCAGGTTCCACCCCACCGACGGCCGCGGCGCCGCCATCAGCTTCTCGAGCTCCACCCGCACGCGCTCGACCGCGACCCGTTTCGCCCGCTCGCGCACCCCGCCCATCGCCGCGCGCGTCGCGGGCTCGGGCGTCATCTCGAGCGCCGCCGCGAGCCGGGCGAGCCGCACCGGCCGCAGCGCGTCCTCGTGGAAGCGCGCGGCCGGGTCGCCGACCGCGCGCAGCAGCCCCGCGCCCAGGTCGTCGAGCCCTCCGAAGCGGTCCCACAGCCGGTCCGAGTCCGGATCGTAGGCCATGGCGTTCACCGTCAGGTCGCGCCGCGCGAGATCGGCCTCGAGGTCGCCCGTGAACTCCACGTGCTCCGGGTGCCGGGCGTCCGGGTAGGCGCCCTCGCGCCGGAACGTGGTGCACTCGAGCTGCAGGCCGCCGTGCAGCACGAGCACCGTGCCGTGGGCGATCCCGATCGGCTCGACGCGCGGGAACCGCCCGGTCACCGCCTCGGGCCGCAGGTCGGTGCCGAGATCGAACACCCCGTGCGGCTCGCGCCCGAGCAGCACGTCGCGAACGCTGCCGCCCACCAGCACCGCGGTGCCGCCGCCTTCGCGCAGCCGGGCGAGCGCCTCGAGCAGCGGCGCGGGCCACGGGAAGGCGGCGAGCCGCGCGCGTGCCGCGGCCCGGGCGTCCCCCGTGCTAGCCTTCACCCGTGCCCTGCGCCAGAACATCTCCACCCTCCCGCGGTTCCGCCCGTCGCGCCGCCGGCCGGCTGGCGCCGGCGCTGCTGCTGGCGCTCGCCGCGACCGCGGCCGCGGCCGAGCCCGACCCGTCCGCCGCGCGCGCCCTGCCTCCCGACGCGGTGCGCTCCTGGCAGACCGGCGCCCTGCGACCGGACCGGCTCCAGCACGCCTCGCTGGCCCTGACCCTCGGGCTCGGCGCCGGGATCGCGACGCGGGAGACGTCGGCCGCGATCGCGGTGCCGCTCGCGCTCGGGCTCGCCAAGGAGATCGCCGACGCCCGCGGTCCCGGCTTCGACCTCGCCGACCTCGCCGCCGACCTCGCGGGCGCGCTCGCGGCCGGCGTCGTCATCGCGCGGCTCGGCCGCTAGGGAAGCCGGCCGCCGCCGCCCCCGCCGCTGCCCTCGTTCGGGCCGCGGTTGTCGGCCGCGTTCTTGGCCAGCCCGGCGCCGATCACCGCGAGGATCCCGATCCCGCCGATCAGCCCGGTCCGGTACACATCCACCCGCCGCGAGGACAACCGCTCGACGTTCTCGAGCGGCATCGCAAGCGAGTTGTATTCGGGGGCCGGACCCGAGATCTCGAGCCGCCGGAAGCCGGTGAGGGAATCGGCGGTGAAGGTGGCGTAGTCGAACTCGTACTGCAGGCTGTCGCGCGTGAGCACGCGGACCGCCCGCCGTTCCGGCGCGGCGGTGTACTCGCCGCGGGGAATTTCCTGGAGCGTGGTGCACCCGGACGCGGCACACCAGACCGTCAGCACCGCGATGGACGCGGCGCGCTGGCGAGTCATGCCGTGAAACCTCCTCGGGGGGTGGGTCGGGAACGCCCGGTGGCCCGGAGCATAGCCCAATCCCGGCGACGAGGGACACCCGGCGGCCGCCCGCCGCGGCCGGAACGCTCGTGGCGGAAATCGCCCGGCGCCGGGCCGCGAGCGCGAGAAACGCCGCGGAACGTCGCGGGCTTCGGGGATCGGGGTGTGCCTCAGCCCCAGAACAGCACGCGCCCGCACGACTCGCAGAGCGTGAAGGACTCGCCCGGCCCGGGCGCCGCGGAGGTCGGCAGGGTCACGCGGCAGCCCCGGCACACCCGCTCCAGCACCGCGGCGACGCCGCGGCCGTAGCGCGCGCTCGCGCGCTCGTAGTGGCGCTGCCAGCGCGGGTCCACCGACTCGAGGAGCCGCTGCCGCTGGCGGCGCAGCGCCGACGGGTCGGCGGCCGCGAGGCCGAGCCGCGCGAGCCGCGCCGCCGACTCCCCCGCCTCGAATTCGGCGATCAGGAGGTCCGTGTCCTGCAGCTGGAGCAGGGCCCGTGCGCCGCTCACCCGATCGCCTCCCGCCACAGCGCGAGCCGTGCCGCGGCGTCGGGGGCGTCGAGCAGCCGCTGGCGGGTGCGCTGGAGCCGGAGCGACCCGGCCGCCAGCGCCAGCCACTCGTGGTGGGTCTCCTCGCTCCACTCGGAGGGCGACAGGACCGCGCACACGAGGCGCACCGGCTCGCGGTCGGCGGCCTCCCACGCGAGCCCGCGGGACGAGCGCGCCAGCACGACGCGGCCGGCGGCGACGGCGACGCTGCGGACGTTGGGGAGCGCGACGCCCTTGCCGGTCGCGGTCGTGGCCAGCCGCTCGCGGCGGGCCAGGCTCTCGCGCACCGTCGCCGCGTCGCGCACGACGGCGCCGAGGCGCTCGACGATCTCGGCGAGGGCCGAGTCCCGTGAGCGCGATTTCAGGTCGAAGGTGCAGAGCGAGGTGTCGAGGAGTGGCGGTGAAGCGGTCGCCGGCATGAAATCGGGCTACCTCCTCCGGACGGCCCGAAGCTAGCAGACCAACCGCTCCCGGGCTACGGCCAACTTTCGGCCGCTAGGGCGCCGCCGGGGGCGCCGGGGGCGCGGGCCTGCCGCCGCGGAGGCGGCGCGGGTCGAGCGCGGGCCACAGGCGGATCACGAACACCCCGATCCCCACGGCGAGCAGCGCCCCCGCCGCCACGTCGCTCGCGTAGTGCCGGTCGAGGTACATCCGCGAGAACCCCACCAGCAGCGCGAGGGCGGCGAAGGCCGCCCACCCCCGCGGCCAGCGGCGCGCGAGCAGCCACGCGATCGCCGCGGCGTTGGCGGCGTGGCTCGAGGGGAACGACGAGTTGCGGCGGTCCCGGTCGCCGTCCGGCCGTTCGCGGCCCACCCCCCACTTGAGCCCTTCCACCGCGAGGTTCACCGGGACCAGCACCGCGAGGCAGCCGCGCACCATCGGCACGCCGGCCGGACCGCCGAACACCGCGAGCGCCAGCAGCCCGCCGAGGGCGACCACCGGCTTGCCGACGTCGGTCGCCGCGCGCATCGGCCGCTCGAGGGCCGGGCGGCGCGCGGCCTGGACCCGCGCCTGGATCGCGGCGTCGAGCCGCGCCACCGGGTCGAGCAGGGCGAGGGCCAGCACCAGCACGCGCGCGTTCACGGCACGATCTCGGCGGGCGCCAGCGCGTCGGAGGCGATGCGTCCCTCGAGGCTGCCGATCCGCACCCGCGTCTCGCCCCCCTCGCGCTCGAGCACGCGCACCACCTGCCCGGGCTCGAGTTCCACGTCGGCCCCCTGGAGCGGCGTGGCGCGCAGCACCACCGCGCGCGTGGCGCGCGCCCGCACCGCCTGCTCGAGCGCGGGGGCCGCCGCCAGCAGCGCGGCGATCGCGAGGCCGGCGGCGGCGCGCCGGCGGTCGGGCCACGCCATCGCCCCGGCCGCGGCCGCCAGCGCCGCCGCGAGCCCCCATTCGATCGCCCGCACCGGGATCCGCCCCTGCCAGCCTCCCGCGAGCCCGCCCGCCTCGCGCAGCCGCTCGGTCACGAACGCGAGCCCCGGATCGCGCGGCTCGCGCTCGTCGCCCCGCAGGATCCACGCCGCGGCGAGCCCCGGGTTGCCGGCGCGCAGGTCCACCCACGCGAGCCGCGCCGCGATCCCGGCCCGGTGCCCCGCCGGCCACAGCTTCCGCCACTCGGCGGCGGCGCCCTCGAGGTCGCCGGTGCGCGCCCGCTGGTCGGCCGCTCGCGCGCGCTGCCGGTCGCGCTCGTCGCCCGGCCTCGGCCCCAGCACGAAGGCGAGCGCCAGCGCCGCCACCGCGAGCACCGCGGCCACCGCCGCGCCGCGCCGCGCCGGGGCGTTGCGCTCGATGGCGTTGGAGAGCAG
Source organism: uncultured bacterium (assembly GCA_964542745.1). Lineage (GTDB taxonomy): Bacteria > Eisenbacteria > RBG-16-71-46 > RBG-16-71-46 > RBG-16-71-46 > DATKAB01. The sequence continues at coordinate 2,336 of CAZIVR010000066.1, read as the reverse complement.
CTCCACCAGCCGCCGCCGGATCCGCGACTCGTCGGCGCTCTGGCCGCCGAAGCGCGCCGCCGAGATCTCGCGGCCCAGCGACCCGGTCGGGCTGCCGTGGCCCTCGAGCCAGCGGCACGCCTCGCCCGCCGTGTCCCAGAAGCCCGGCCCCTCCGCGAGCCCCACGCCGCGCAGCCATTCGCGGCAGCGCGCGGTGAGCGCGCGCCGCGCGGGGTCGTCGCGCGACGAGCGCCACGCCGCCACCGCCGCGCCGAGCAGGGCCCCGGCCAGCGCCAGGCCCCACGGACGCGCGGGCGTCGCGCCGGGATCCACCGGGTGGCGCGCGAGGGCGGCCGGGAAGAGGTCGCCGTTCCCGCCCTCGCCGGAGGCGCCGATCGCGGGCCCGACCCGCACCACCGCCGCGGGCAGCGCCAGCGAGCGGTAGCGGCCCTCGCGCAGGTCGAACCAGTGGAAATCGGGAGGCGGCACCTCGAGCCGGCCCGGCCGCGACGGCAGCACCGTCCACTGGAAGCGCCGCCGGCCGGAACCCGCCGACGCGGGCGCGGCGAGGCTGTCCTCGAGCGATCCGCCGAAGACCTCGAAGCCGCGGGCCTCGAGGCGCGGCGTGCGCATGAGCGGCAGGTTGCCCCGCCCGCGCACGTCGAGCCGGACCACCACCGGCACGTCGGCGGCCGTCTCGGCGCGGTCGGCGGTCCACGTCATCTCCAGGTCGCCCACCGCGCCCGCGAACCCGGCGGGAGCGCCGCCGGGCAGCGGACGCACGCGCACCTCGACCGGCGCGCTCCGCACCACCTGCGTCTTCTGCCCGATGCCGAACAGCGAGAAGGGGCTCTGCCCGTCGTCGAGCACGAGGGCCGCCGTCGCCTCCCCGATCACGGTGCGCCCGGCCGCGAGCGGGTAGAGCCGGGTGCGGGTCTCGGTCACCAGCACCCGCTCCCCTCCCTGCTGCGCGTAGTAGGTCTCGGGATCCGAGGCCCGCTCCGACCAGAACCCGGTGGCGGCGGGCGGCACGTACTCGGGCGCCTCGGCCAGCGCCGCGCGCAGCACCAGCCGGACGCGCATCAGGACCGGCTCACCCACGTAGGGCTCGGCGGGCGAGATCTCCGTGGAGAGCGTGGCCGCCCCGCGCGTGGAGCCGCCCACCTGCCGCGGGGCGCTGGTGACCTCGAGCTCGACCGCGGCGCCGCGGTAGGACTGGTTGCCGATCCGCACCTGCACCGGCCCCAGCGTGTAGCGTCCGGCGCGCTCGGCGCCGAGCTCGTAGCGGTACACCAGCTCGCTCGAGGACTTCCCGTTCACCCACGAGAAATTCCGGCTCTGGGCGCTGCCCAGCACTTCCAGCCCGGGCGGGAGCCCGAGCTCGGGGTCGCCGACCCCGCCGCTCGCGCCGCGCACGATCACGTCGAGCGTGGTGGATTCGCCCGCGAGGATGCTGCGGCGCCCGAGCCGCACCTCCACGTCCACGGCGGCCGCGGCGGGCGCGCACCACCCGAAGGCGATCGCCAGCGCGAGCGCGCACGCGCACGCGGCCGCGGGGCCGCCCCTCCGCGGGAGGCGCGCGCTCACCAGTCCTTGCCCCTGCGGTCGCGGAGCGCGCGCACCTTCTGCTGGCGCTGCCGCTCGGAGCGCTGCATCTCCTCGAGCGCGCCGAGCAGCTGGTGGGCCTGCTCGCGCGTCATGCCCTGCGCGCCGGCCTCGCCGGGCGACGGCCGCGGCGCGCCGCCGGGCTGCGGATCGGGCGGCGGCGGGCCTGGCGCCGAGGGCGAGGGCGACGGGTTCGGCTTGGGCGGCGGCGGCGCGTCGGGCGGCGGGCCCGAGCGGTCGCGCCGCTCGCGCTCCTGCTCCCGCTCCCGGAGCAGGATCTCGTAGTTCCAGCGCGCGTCGTCGTCGCCCGGGTCCCGGACCAGCGCCTCGCGCAGGCGCGCGAGCGCCGCCTCGTACTCGCGCCGCTCCCCGAGCACCGTGCCGAGGTTGTAGCGCGCCTCGCGGCCCGGGAGGCCCGGGCTCTCGGTGAGCCGCGCGAGGTCGCGCGCCGCGGACTCCCGCTCCCCCATCAGCGCGCGCGCCGTGGCGCGGTTGACCTGCAGCGCGGGCGGCGCCGAGCGTGCCGCGCGGCGCGCGTAGAGCGAGTCCGCCTTCGCGTACTCGCCGCTGCGGAACGCGCCGTTCCCGCGCGCCCAGCCGCTCTGGGCCGCGGCGTCCGGCCCGCTTCCGAGCAGGGCCACGGCCAGCGCCGCCGAGGCCGCGCGCGCCGGCCGCGGCGGGCGCGGCCCCCGCGGCGCGCCGGGGCCGGGACCGCCGAGATCGGTAGTGCACACGTCTGAACTCCAGTCACG
>CAZIVR010000065.1:0-21254 GCA_964542745.1 uncultured bacterium | reverse complement strand
GCCCCACCGAAGCCCCGCACCTTCACCCAACAACATTCTCCGCGGCACAACCGATTTGTTTCGACAGTTCACCGGCCAGGCCTTAGTCTGCGCGCGGTCCGCGCGGGCCCCACCCGGGGCCGCGCCCGTGGGTTCCCGCGAGATCCGGAGCGATGCACGCCGAACGCCCCATCTCCCGCAGTCCCGAAGCGCGCGGCGAGCGCGCCATGGACAGCCGCACCCTCGACGCCGAAAAGGCCGAGCCCGCGATCCACCGCGCCATGCTGGAGGGCGGCTCCTGCACGGTGGACGCCGAGGGGCGGCGCCGGCTGCTGGTGCACGATCCGCGCGTGGACGCGCCGTTTCGCTCGTGGCCGTGGCCGTTCCGGCTGATCCCGTCGCACCGCGTGCGCTTCGTCCTCTACGAGGACAACCTGCCGACCAGCACCCTGACGTACGAGAAGAAGCGCATCCCGGAGGCGATCCGCTACTTCCTGTCGGGGTTGCCGCCGCGGGCGAAGATCGTGATCACGCGCGAGCGATCGCTGGGAGGAGGGCGCCGATGAAGGAGACGATTCCCGCCGCGGGCGTGGCCGCCGAGGACCTGTCCGCCGGCCCGCTCTCCAATCCCGATCTCGCTCCGGTTCCCGCCGCGCGCCGCACCTGGAACTGGTGGCACTACTGCGCGCTCTGGATCGGCATGTCGGTGTGCATCCCCACCTACACGATCGCGGCGGGGCTCATCGACGGCGGGATGTCGTGGTCGCAGGCGATGGTCACGATCTTCCTCGGCAACGCCATCGTGCTGGTCCCGATGATCCTCAACGCGCACGCGGGCGCGCGCTACGGGATTCCCTTCCCGGTGTTCGCGCGCGCGTCGTTCGGGGTGCTCGGCGCCAACGTGCCGGCGCTGCTGCGCGCGCTGGTGGCGTGCGGATGGTTCGGGATCCAGACGTGGTTCGGGGGCGCGGCCCTCTACCAGCTGGCGAAAGGACTGTGGCCGGGAATCGCGAGCCTGCCGCCGGTGCTGCCCGCGGGGATCGGGCTCTCGACGGGCGAGGCGATGGGGTTCGCCGCCTTCTGGCTCCTCAACGTGATCTTCATCCTCAAGGGCACCGAGTCCATCAAGTGGCTCGAGTCGCTCTCGGCGCCGTTCCTGATCCTGATCGGGCTCGCGCTCCTGGGATGGGCGTACGGCAAGGCGGGCGGCTTCGGGCCGATCCTGTCGCAGCCGGCGCGCTTCGCGAGCGAAGCGGACTTCTGGAAGGTGTTCTTCCCGTCCCTCACCGGCATGATCGGCTTCTGGGCGACGCTCTCGCTCAACATCCCGGACTTCACCCGTTACGCGCGCTCCCAGCGCGACCAGGTCGTGGGGCAGGCGCTCGGGCTCCCGCCCACCATGACGCTGTACGCCTTCATCGGCGTGGCGGTCACGTCGGCGACGCTGATCATCTTCCCGGGCGGGAAGGCGGTGTGGGATCCGGTCGAGCTGCTGGGCCGGATCGGCGGACCGTTCACCGTGCTGGTCTCGATGGTGGCGCTGTCGGTCGCGACCCTCACCACCAACCTCGCCGCCAACGTGGTGTCGCCCGCCAACGATTTCAGCAACGCCGCCCCGCGGCTGATCTCGTTCCGCACGGGCGGCCTGCTCACGGCCGTGATCGGCGTCGTCATGATGCCGTGGAAGCTGCTGGCGACCTCGCAGGGCTACATCTTCACGTGGCTGATCGGCTACTCGGCGCTGCTCGGCCCGATCGGCGGCATCCTGATCGCCGACTACTTCGTGGTGCGCCGGGCGCGCCTCGACCTCGCCGACCTCTACCGCCGCGGCGGCGCCTACGAGTACGCGGGCGGCTTCAACCTCGCCGCGCTCCTCGCGCTGGCCGCGGGCGTCGCGCCCAACGTGCCCGGGTTCCTGGCGCAGGCGTTCCCGCGGTCGTTTCCCGCGGTGGGCGAGGCCTGGCGCGGCGTCTACTCCTACGCCTGGTTCGTGGGGTTCGTGCTCGCCGCGCTGGTGTACCTCGCGCTGATGCGCGCGCGCCCGCGCTCCGGCCGGGCCTGAGCCGGAAGTCCCCGCGAACGTGACCGGGGCCGGAGGGGCGCTTCCCCGCACCCTGCGCCTCGGCGACGTCACGCTGTTCCTGGTGGTGGCGGTGCTCGGCACGCGCTGGATCGCCACGGCGGCGGCGGTCGGCCCGGCCTCGCTCGTCCTGTGGGGCGTCGGCTTCGCCGCGCTCTTCGTGCCGCTGGCGTTCACCGTGGTCGAGCTGTCGTCGCGTCATCCGGAGGAAGGCGGCCTCTACGTGTGGATCCGCCGCGCGTTCGGCGACTACGCGGGGTTCCTCGCCGGCTGGATGTACCTGGTCAGCAACCTGAGCTTCTTTCCCGGGCTCCTCTACTTCACGGCCGCCAACGCCCTCTACGCCGCGGGCCCCGCCGCGCGCGGCCTGGGCTCGAGCGTCCCGTACTTCGCGGCCGCGACGCTCGCGGGGTTGGCGCTGGCGCTGGCCTTCAACCTCGCGGGCCTGCGCTTCGGGCGCTGGCTGCACAACGCCGGGGCGTGGGGGGCGTGGGTGCCGGTCGGCCTGCTGGTCGTCGTGGCCGCGGTGGCGGTCGCGCGTCACGGCCCGGCGGCGCGCTTCGACCCCGCCGGCCTCGTTCCCGGGGCGAGCCTCGACAACCTGCTGCTGTGCTCCACCATCGCGTTCGCCTTCGGCGGCCTCGAGTCGGCCTCGTTCCTCGGCGGCGAGATCGAGCGGCCGCGGCGCACCGTTCCCCGCGCCATCCTGCTCGGGGGCGCGATCGTGACCGCGGCCTACGTGCTGGGCACGCTCGCCGTGCTGGTCTCGGTCCCGCGCGGCGAGGTGAGCGCCCTCGAGGGGATCCCCCAGGCGATCGAGCGGGCCGCCGCGCGCGCGGGGGCTCCGCCGCTCGCCCCGGTGGCAGCCGTGTTGCTGACCGTGGCCGGGCTGGGCGCGGTCGGGGCATGGCTCGCCTCGGGCGCGCGGATCGGCTTCGTCACCGGCGTGGACCGCTATCTGCCCGAGTCGTTCGGGCGCGTCCACCCGCGCTGGGGCACCCCGCACGTGGCGCTCGTGGCGCAGGCGGTCGGGGCCGCGCTGTTCACGCTGCTCGGCCAGCTCGGCACCGGGGTGCGCGGTGCCTACGAGGCGCTGGTCGCGCTGACCGCGATCGCGTACTTCATTCCGCTGCTCCTCCTGTTCGCGGCGGGGATCGCGCTGAGCGGCGAGCCGGCGCCGCCCGGGGCGATCCGGACGCCGGGGGGCCGCCCGGTCTGGGTGGCGCTCGCCGTGCTGGGGCTCCTCACGACCGCGACCGCGACGGTGCTGGCCTGCATTCCCCCTCGCGACGACCCGAATCCGGGGCTCTCGCTGGCCAAGATCGTGGGGGGGAGCCTGGCCTCGCTCGCGCTCGGATCCCTGCTGTACGCAAGGGCTTCGCGGAGACGACGGGGAAGCTCGGGCCCCCGGGACGGGGTAGCGAACGCCGACCGGGGCCACGTGGCTTGACCTAAGTTTCCGTGAGCCGGTATGTTCCGGCAGCAATCTAACGCGTACGTAAGGGTTTGGGACCAGTGCACGATACCGCTCGACAACTGCTCCGCATCGGGGATCTGGCCCGCCAGACGGGAAAGACCGTCCGGGCCATCCATCTCTACGAAGAGCTGGGCCTGCTGCAGCCGGCCACGCGCAGCAGCGGCGGGTTCCGCCTCTACGAGCCGGCCGCGGTCGAGCGCGTGCGATGGATCGAGTTGCTGAACGGGCTCGGCTTCTCGCTGCAGGAGATGCGGTCCCTGGTGCGCTCGTGGTGGAGCGCGGGGATCGGGCCGAACGCGATGGAGGAGCTGCGCGCCCTGTTCGCGCGCAAGCTCGACGAAACGAGGGAGAACCTGCGGCGCCAACAGCGGCTCGAACAGGAGCTGCTCGAGGGCCTCGCGTACCTGGAAACCTGCCGCGAGTGCGCCTCGCCTTCGGACGTGCGCACCTGCGTGCGTTGCACGCAGGATCACGGCATGAAGGGGGACCCGGCGCTGGTGGCCGGGCTCAAGTCCTCCCCGGACGCGGCGCATCCGCGTTCGGGAATCGTGCGGGTCGAGGAGATCGATTGAAGCCATGAATCTGCCTATCGTCGGAATCACCGGACAGGCCGTGAAGGGTGTGGCGCTCACCGCGGGAGCCGCGGACAAGGTCCGCGAGCTGCTGAACCAGCGCGGGACGCCCGAGCAGGCGCTCCGCATCGGCGTGCGCGGCGGCGGCTGTTCCGGAAACTCCTACTTCATGGAGTTCTGCGAGGGTGCCGGGGCGGGCGAGGAGCTGGTGGAGAGCCACGGCGTGAAGCTGGTCGTGGACTCGAAGAGCCTGATGCTGCTCGCCGGAACCACCATCGACTACGTGACCGGGCTGATGGGGTCCGGTTTCAAGTTCAACAACCCCAACGTCCGTCACAGCTGCGCCTGCGGCGAGAGCTTCTCGGCGTAGGGGGAGGAACGCGATGAGCGAACGGCGCAGGATCCTGCGGGAAGCCATCTACCTGGCGCACGAGGGCGGCTACGACGGCCCCGGCCAGGACTGGGACTCGGCCCCGTCGGGCGAACTGGACCGCGTGCTCGAGAACGGGGAGCACCTCGCGGTGCTGCGTTCGCCGCGTTTCGCGCGGCCGTTCTTCTGGCACATTCTCTATCCCGACACGGTGCCAGCCGGCGCCGGCGCCGACCCCGACGAGTCCGGCGAGGATGCCGACGAGATCGAGGCGCAGATCGGCGCGCTCGGCGACCAGCTCGCCGAGGCCGAGGATCCCCTGGAGTTCCTGGAGCAGTACCTGACCTGACGTCGCGGGCGCGTCGCCGGCCCCGCGGCCGGCGCCCGCGGCGGCGTCCCCACGAAAGCGAGAGAGAGAGTCGCATGAGCCATAGCCCCGAGCTGATCGTCAAGGACCTCCGCGTGAGCGTGGAGGGCAAGGAAATCCTCAAGGGCCTGAACCTGGAGGTCCGCAAGGGCGAGGTGCACGCCCTGATGGGCCCGAACGGTTCGGGCAAGAGCACCTTCGCCAACACGCTGATGGGCCACCCGCGCTACGAGGTGACGGGCGGCGACATCCTCTTCAAGGGCGAGAGCGTCCTGGAGATGGAGGCGGACGAGCGCGCCCGCGCCGGGCTGTTCATGGCCTTCCAGTACCCGGTCGGCATTCCCGGCGTCACGGTGGCCAACTTCCTGCGGGCGGCGCTCAACGCGCGCCTCGCCCCGCCGGCGGCCGAGGACGGCAAGATGCCGAAGAAGCCGACCATCGCCCCGAAGGAGTTCCGGGCCCTGCTCAAGGAGAAGATGGCGATGCTCCAGATGGACGAGAGCTTCGCCGGCCGCTACCTCAACGACGGATTCTCGGGCGGCGAGAAGAAGCGCGCCGAGATCCTCCAGATGGCCGTGCTCAAGCCCGAGATCGCGATCATGGACGAGACCGATTCGGGGCTCGACATCGACGCGCTGCGCATCGTGTCCGAGGGCGTGAACGCCCTGCACACCCAGGACCTGGGCGTTCTCGTCATCACGCACTACCAGCGCATCCTCAACTACATCAAGCCCCAGTTCGTCCACGTGATGGTGGACGGCCGCATCGTGACGTCGGGCGGGCCGGAGCTGGCGCTCCAACTCGAGTCGAAGGGCTACGATTGGGTGCGCGAGCCGAAGGAGGTGGCGGCGTCATGACCGAGACCAAGACCACGACCCCGGGCATGGACCTGCGCGAGTCCTACACGGAGAAATACGGCTTCCACGACGACGAGCAGCACGTCTTCAAGGCCAAGAAGGGGCTCAACCGCGGGATCGTCGAGCAGATCTCCCGCATGAAGAGCGAGCCGCAGTGGATGACGGACTACCGGGTCAAGGCGCTCGAGATCTTCGAGAAGAAGCCGATGCCCACCTGGGGCCCGGATCTCTCCACGATCAAGTTCGACGACATCTATTACTACGTGAAGCCGACTTCCGAAGAGGCGAAGTCGTGGGACGACGTGCCCGCCGACATGAAGCGCACCTTCGACAAGCTGGGGATTCCCGAGGCCGAGCAGAAGTTCCTCGCCGGCGTGGGCGCCCAGTACGACTCCGAGGTCATCTACCACAAGATCAAGGAGAGCCTCGAGAAGCAGGGCGTGCTGTTCCTGTCGTGCGACCAGGGGCTGCGCGACCACGAGGCGCTGTTCAAGGAGTACTTCGGCACGGTCATTCCGTCGAGCGACAACAAGTTCGCGGCGCTCAACTCGGCGGTGTGGTCGGGCGGCTCGTTCATCTACGTGCCGAAGGGCGTGCACGTGGACGTGCCGCTGCAGGCCTACTTCCGCATCAACACCAAGGACATGGGCCAGTTCGAGCGCACGCTGATCATCGTGGACGAGGGCGCCTACGTTCACTACGTCGAGGGCTGCACCGCGCCCACCTACTCGAGCGACTCGCTGCACTCGGCGGTGGTGGAGATCATCGTGAAGCGCGGCGGGCGCTGCCGCTACACGACCATCCAGAACTGGTCGAACAACGTCTACAACCTGGTCACCAAGCGCGCCAAGGCCTACGCCGACGCCACCATGGAGTGGGTGGACGGCAACCTCGGCTCCAAGATCACCCAGAAGTATCCGTCGGTGTTCATGATGGAGCCGGGCGCCAAGGGCGAGGTGCTCTCGATCGCCTTCGCGGGCAAGGGCCAGCACCAGGACGCGGGGGCCAAGATGGTGCACCTCGCGCCCAACACCTCGAGCACGATCATCTCCAAGTCCATCAGCAAGGACGGGGGCCGCGCAGGCTACCGCGGGCTGGTGCGCATCCAGAAGGGCGCGGTGAACTGCCGCTCCACGGTGAACTGCGACGCGCTGATCCTCGACGAGCAGTCGCGCTCCGACACCTATCCGTACATGGAGATCCTCGAGGACAAGGTCTCGGTGGGCCACGAGGCGACGGTCTCCAAGATCGGCGACGAGCAGCTCTTCTACCTGATGAGCCGCGGCATCCCCGAGGAGGAGGCGGCCGCCATGATCGTCTCGGGCTTCATCGAGCCGATCGTGAAGGAGCTGCCCATGGAGTACGCGGTCGAGATGAACCGGCTCATCCAGCTCCAGATGGAGGGATCGGTCGGATGACCACGAACCTCCAGAACGCGACCGGTTTCGACGTGGAGACCGCGACCCGTGCCCTCGAGCGGGCCACGGCCGCCCGCGAGACCCCGTTTTCCCTCGAGGACCGCCGCACCGCGGCGGCGCTCATGCGCACGCTGCCGTTTCCCTCGCGCCAGCACGAGCTGTGGCGGCGCACCGACTTCCGCGCGCTCGAGGCCGAGCTTCCGAAGCTCGATCCGTTCGCCCAGCCGGCGGCGGCGCGCAACGTGGACGACCTGCCGCACGCGCTGATCGAGCGGCTCGCCGGCGAGTCGGACGGCACCGCGCTGGTGGTCCAGCGCAACTCGGGCACGGCGCTCGAGCAGACGCACCCCGCGCTCGTGAAGCAGGGCGTGGTGGCGGGCTCGATCGAGCGCGGATTCCGCGAGCACGAGGGCCAGCTGCGCGAGCTCTTCGGGTCGCTCCTCCACCCGGACTACGACTGGTACACCGCCTTCGGCGCGGCGGTGCGCTCGGGCGGCGCGTTCATCTACGTCCCGGACGGCGTCGAGGCCGCGCTCCCGATCCGGCTGTTCCACTGGCTCGACGGCTCCGGCACGATCTCGGCCCCGCGCACCGTCGTGGTGCTCGGGAAGAACGCCCGCGCCACGATCGTCGAGGAGCTGCTCTCGGCCCCGGCCGAGGGCACGTCGTTCCACTGCGGGGGCACGGAGGTGTTCGTCGGCGAGGGCGCGCACCTGACCTACGGCCAGCTCCAGGATTGGGGCCGGAACGTGGTGCACTACTCGAACCAGCGCGTGCGGCTGGAGCGCGACGCCGAGCTGCAGTGGATCCAGACGCTGCTCGGCGGGCGGATGGTGAAGACCAACGCCTATTTCGACCTCGCGGGGCCCGGAGCCCGGGCGTACGTGCACGGCTTCATGTTCGGCGACCACGACCAGCACTTCCACCTGCACACCCTGCAGCGCCACCAGAAGGACCACTGCACCAGCGACCTGCTGATCAAGTGCTGCCTCAAGGACACGGCGCGCAGCGTCTACCAGGGGCTGATCCAGGTGAGTGAGGGCGCGCAGCGCACCGACGCCTACCAGGCCAACCGCAACCTGCTGCTCTCCGACACGGCGCGCGCCGACAGCATCCCGGGACTCGAGATCCTGGCGAACGACGTGCGCTGCACCCACGGCGCCACCATCGGCCACGTGGATCCCGAGCAGCTCCACTACCTGATGGCCCGCGGGCTGCCGCGCGCGGCCGCCCAGCGTCTGATCGTGGAGGGCTTCTTCGCCCCGGTGCTCGACCGCATTCCGCTCGAGAGCGTGCGCGACGCGCTGCGCGACGTGATCGGGCGCAAGATCGGGTGACGGCATGAAGCGCCACGCGCCCGGGAACTCCGCGGCCTCGCTCGCGGCGACGGCGGCCTCCGTCGCCGCCGGAGTCGCGGCGCGTGCGGGCGCGGCGCAGGGCGCGGGGTTCGATCCGCGCGAGGTGCGGAAGGACTTCCCGATCCTGAACGGCGATCCGCCGCTCGTGTACCTCGACAGCGCCGCGACCTCCCAGAAGCCGGAGGCGGTGCTGGCGGCGATGGACCGCTACTACCGGACCCACAACGCCAACATCCACCGCGGCGTATACCGGATCGCCGAGGAGGCGACCGCCGCCTACGAGGACGCCCGGCGGCGCGTCGCGCGGTTCGTGGGCGGGACCCCGCGCGAGCTGGTGTTCACGCGCAACTCCACCGAGGCGCTCAACCTCGTGGCCTACGCCTACGGGCGCTCGGCGCTGGCCGCCGGGGACGCGATCCTGCTCACGCCGATGGAGCACCATTCGAACCTGGTGCCGTGGCAGCTGCTCGCCGCCGAGCGCGGGATCGAGCTGCGCTTCATTCCGCTCACGGGCTCGGGCGAGCTGGATCTCGCGGCGCTGCCCGGCCTGCTCGCCGACGGGCGCGTGAAGCTCGCGTCGGTGGTCCACATCTCCAACGTGCTCGGCACCGTGAACCCGGTCGCCGAGATCGCGGCGGCGGTGAAGGCCGCGGGCGGCGTGATGGTGGTGGACGCCTCGCAGAGCGTTCCCCACTGCCCGGTGGACGTGCGCGCGCTGGGCGCCGACTTCGTCGCGTTCACCAGCCACAAGATGCTCGGGCCGACCGGCATCGGCGCGCTGTGGGGCCGGCGGACGCTGCTCGAGGCGATGCCGCCCTTCCTCGGCGGCGGCGAGATGATCCGCGAGGTGAAGCTCACCCGGTCGGACTGGAACGAGCTGCCGTGGAAGTTCGAGGCCGGAACCATGGCGATCGCCGAAGCGATCGGTTTCGGGGCCGCGGTGGACTACCTCGAGGCGCTCGGCATGGACGCCGTGTTCGCGCACGACCGCGAGCTGGCGGCCTACGCGATGGAGCGGCTGGCCGAGGTGCCGGGCCTGCGCGTGCTCGGGCCCGCGGCCGGGAAGCGCGGCGGCGTGGTGGCGTTCACGCTCGGCGACATCCACCCGCACGACGTGGCCACCGTGCTCGACGGCGAGGGCATCGCGGTGCGCGCGGGACATCACTGCGCGATGCCGCTGCACGAGGCGCTCGGCGTGCCGTCGTCGGCGCGCGCCTCGTTCCACGCGTACAGCCTGCGCGAGGACGTGGACGCGCTGGTGGCCGGGCTCCACAAGGCCCGCAAGGTGTTCGCGTGACGGGCGGCGCGGCGGGGCGCGGGCGATGAGCGGCTGGGAGGACATGTACCGGGAGAACATCCTCGACCACTACCGGCACCCGCGGCACCACGGGACGATCGAGTCCCCGGACGTGAGCTACGAGGACGGCAACCCGCTGTGCGGCGACCGCATGCGGATGGATTTCCGCATCGCCGACGGGCGGATCGCCGAGGTGGCGTTCTCGGGGCACGGCTGCTCCATCAGCCAGGCTTCGGCGTCCATGCTGTGCGAGAAGGTCGCCGGCCAGCCGCTCGAGGACGTGAAGAAGATCGGCAAGGACGACGTGCTGGAAATGCTCGGGATCGAGCTGGGCCCCGTGCGCCTCAAGTGCGCGCTGCTCGCGCTGAAAACCCTGAAGGCCGGGATCTACGGGCTCAAGCAGTGGCCCGGCGAGGAAGAGGAGGACGCATCGTGAGCGAGAACGACCGCCCGAAGGATTCCGCGACCCCGCCCGAGGCGGGCGCCGCCGCGGAGCCCGCCGCTCCCGCCCCGGCCCCCGCCGTGATGTCGCAGCAGGAGCTGGCGATCCGCTCGGCGCTCGAGACCGTGATGGACCCGGAGATCGGGCTCTCGGTGATCGACCTCGGCCTGATCCGCACGGTGTCGGTGGCCGAGGGGCGCACGCACATCGAGATGCTGCTCACCACGCCGTTCTGCCCCTACGCGCCGCAGATGCTGGCCGACGTGAAGGGCGCGGCCATGAGCGTCGTGGACCAGGAGACCCAGGTGGACATCCTGCCCGACGCCTGGAACCCGCAGATGATGCCCGACCCGGGACTGCTGGGCTTCTCGTACTGAGGCGGGCGCCCGTTTCCGGGCGCGCCGATCCGGACCCCCCGCGCGATGACCGCCGCCTCCCTCGGCGCCGCCGTGACCGGCGAGGCCTCGTGGAACGCGAGGACGTGGCCGGTCTCGCTGGCCATGCTGCTGCTGATGGCCTCGTTCATCCTCGTCAAGACCGCGCGCGACGCCCTGTTCTTCACCCGCGGCGGGATCGAGTCGCTCCCGCAGGCCTACCTCGGCATCGCGGTGCTGGCCCTGCCCGTCGCGATGGCCGCGCTCGCGCTGGTGCGCGCGGTGGGGGCGAGCCGGGGGAGGCTGCTGCTGCCGGTCCTCGCGTGCGCCGCGCTGCTGCTGCTCGCCCCCTCCGGCGCGAACGGCCCCGCCGGCACGCGCGCCACGGTGTTCTTCGTGTTCGTGCCGCTCGTCTACGGCGTGCTGTTCTCGATCACCTGGCTGCTGGGGGGGAAGCTGCTCGAAGGCTCCCTCTACGAGGTGCAGGTCGAGGCGTTCCGATGGATCGGCGCCGCCACGATCCTGGGTGGCGCGCTCGGCGGCCTCGCCGCGCGCGCGCTCGCCTCGCGTCTCGAGCCGGCGGGCCTGCTGGTCGCGGGGTGCGCCACGCTGCTCGCCTCGGCCGCGGTGGTGGCGTGGACCGAGCGGCGCTACCCGCAGGAGCCGGGCCCGGCCCCCGCGGTCCCCTCAGGCGCCGCGTCCGCCGCGCCGCCCGGTCCGCGCTCCTCGTGGACGGGCCCGGCCGCGCTGGCGGGCGCCGCCTCGGACCTGCGGCGCGTCGGGGGCAGCCCCTACGTGCGGCGGCTCGTCGCGATCGCGATGGTGGCCGCGGTCACGGGCGTGCTGGTCGAGTTCCTCTTCTACCTTCTCGCCGGGCTCTCCCCGCGCACCGCCTCGGGGAACGCGAAGTTCTTCGCGATGGCCTACCTGATCATGAATTCGGGGGCGTTCGTCCTGCAGGTGGTCTTCTACCCGCCGCTCCAGCGGAGGATCGGAGTGACGGGCGTGCTGATGGCGCTGCCTCTCGCCCTGTTCGGCGGGTCGGCCGCGCTGCTCGCGGGGGCCGGGATGCTGGTCGGGCAGGGCCTGAAGATCGTCGAGGGCGGCGTCAAGCAGTCGGTCCACCGCTCGAGCTGGGAGCAGGCGTTCCTCCCGGTGGTCCCGCGCGACCGGTGGCTGGCGAAGCTCCTCGTGGACGGCGGCGGGGCGCGGCTCGCCGAAGGCGCCACCGCGGCGGCGCTGATGGCGTGGATGCGCCTCGGGCCGGCCCGCGCGCCGGGCATGGCCGACGCCGCGCCGGTCGGCGCGGCGGTGGTCGGCGCCTCGCTGCTGTGGCTGGTGCTGGCGGGCCGGATGCGGCGGGAGCTGGTCCGGCACGCGCGCGAGTTCCCGGCCGACCGGTGCCGGCCCGACTCGCCGCTTCCCGACGGCTGAGTCACGACCGTGACCCTCGGCGAGGGTCTCGATTCGCCGTCGTGATCGGGCGCCGCGCGGCTACTGCAGCGAGAAGGCCAGCCCCATGTTGATCTTCACCTGCCCGTTGCCCGGCAGGTGGTGGTACTTCACGTCCACGAAGTTCTCGATCCTTCCCGCGAGCGGGTAGGCCACGCCCCCGAGCAGCGAGAGCCCGCCCTTCACCAGCGAGTTCCGGCCGAGCGGCAGGCCCAGCGACGGCGCCTGCACCTCGCTGTGCAGGAAGTGAATGCCGAATCCCGCCCCGGCGTAGGGGTGCAGGCCGCGGAACTCGCTCATGAAGCGCACGTCGGCGCCGAGCGTCGCGTCGCTGCGCGAGGAGCGGATGTTGAACGGCTGCACCGTGCTGGTGTTGCGCCAGTACTCGACGTACGGGAGGAACTCGACGTTGTCGATGAGCTGCGCCGAGCGCACGCGGCCGCGCACGCCGAGCCCCGAGAACGAGCTCTGCTTCTGCTGCATGACCGTGGCGGTCATGGCGTCGATGCCGACGAGCGAACCGGCGTGGGCGGCGGGGGCGAAAGACGCGGCCAGCGTCAGGACGAGAAACGAACGCGCGAGATTGCGCATGAGACCACCCTCCTCGAGGATCCATCCTCTGGGGACGACGTTCCGTGTCGCAGGGAGCGATGGGCGGGACTCTACACGGGCCGGGGGGGCGGGCGCCAGAGGGGATCCGGGCGGCGCGGAGCGCCGGGGATCGAACCGGGGTTCCGTTCGAGTACGCCCCGCGAGCGCGCCGGTCCCGAGCGGAACCTAGTCCTCGCGCACCCGGTAGCGCACCATGCGGGCCTTGAGCCAGCTCACGCCCACCAGGTCGTGGAGCCCCCGCCACAGCCGGTTCGCGACGCCGTACTTGGAGACGCCGTGACGACGGGCGCGGTGCGTGAGCGGCACCTCGGCGTAGCGCGCCCCGCGGAACACGCAGAGCGCGGGCAGGAAGCGGTGGACGCCCACGAACATCGGCAGCTGCTCGAGGGCCTCGCGGCGGTAGGCCTTGAAGGAGCAGCCGATGTCGGTGACCGGGTCGCCGAGCGCGGAGCGGCGCACCGCGTTGGCGATCCGCGACGAGACCTTGCGCACCCAGGTGTCCTGCCGGCCCACGCGCACGCCCGACACGACGTCGGCGTGCTCGAGCGCGGCCAGCACCTTCGGCAGGTCGGCCGGGTCGTTCTGGAGGTCGGCGTCCATGGTGACGATCACCGCGCCGCGCGCGTGGGCGAGGCCCGCGGCCAGCGCCGCGCTCTGGCCGCAGCGCTCGGCGAGGAGCACGGGGCGGAGCCCGGCGTCGGTTCGGGCGCGCTCGCGGAGCCACGCGCCGCTGCCGTCGGTGCTGGCGTCGTCCACCAGCACGATCTCGGCGGATCCTCCGGTGGCGGCCAGCGCGGCACGGAGTTCGGCGAGCAGCGGATCGAGGTTCTCGATCTCGTTGTAGGCGGGGATCACGACCGAGATCCGGGGCGGGTCGGCGGCGGGTTCGCGCATGGCGGCCGGCCAGAATTGCAGACGGAACCGTCCGTGTCCACGCGTGCAGCGGGGCGAGCGGCCGGGCCTCCGGGTCCGCCCCGTCGCCGGCCGCCGCGGGTTCCGGCGCGGGCGCGGACGCGGCGCGGGCGGTTGGTGGCCGCGGGCCGCTGTGCTAGAAACTCGCGCCCGTGATCGCGATTCCCTACCGCGGCGCCCAGGGGCCGAAGCGCCGGCGGCGCGTCCGGCCGCTCGAACAGCTCGCCCTCGAACTGGGGCCGGGCCGCCCGCGCTGGGAGTTTTCGCGGCTGGTGAAGCACTCGCCCCACCAGAAGCGGATCCGCGAGCGCATCGAGTTCGTGCGCTACTTCTTTCCCGAGCTCGAGGGCGTGACCGTCCGGGTCGGGCTCGCGCTCAAGCCGGGGGTGCTCGGCTGGGGATCGCTCGATCCCGAGCGCCCGGGCATCTGGATCCGCCCGCGGCGGCTCGAGTACTTCACCATCGCCCACGAGCTGACCCACCTGCTCCAGGCGCGAGGAATCGTGCCGCGCGGCGAGCGCGCCTGCGACCTGTGGGCGCTGGCGCGCTCGCCGATGGTGGTGGACACCGCACCCGGCTACCTGCGCCTGCCGCGTTCGCTGCGCAAGCGGCGCCTGGGTCCGGAGGAGGCCGCGTTCCTGTGCGAGGCGGCACGGCGGGCGGTCGCGGCACGCGAGGCCGGCGACCGGCGCTACCTGCGGCGCTTCGAGGAACAGGTGGCGGCCGCGGCGCCCGCGCTGCGCGCGAGGGCGGTCCCCGCCGCGCCGGCCCCGAAGCGCGCGCCGCGCGTCGCGCGCGGGGCGTCCCGGTCGCGGCGCGAGGCGCCCCGGCGCCGGGCCGCCGGCGACCTGGTCTCGTTCCTCGGGCGGCTGCTGCGGCTCGCGGGGGGCGGCCGGTGAGCGGAGTGGAGGTGGAGCGCCGCCCGATCCGGGTGGCCGCGGCGGTGGTGTGGCGCGGCGACGAACTGCTGCTCACCCGGCGGCCGCCCGGCGGCGCGCTCGGGCTGCTCTGGGAGTTCCCGGGCGGCAAGATCGAGCCCGGCGAGAGCGCCGAGCAGGCGCTGGTCCGCGAGATCGCCGAGGAGCTGGGCGTGGGAGCCACGCCCCACGAGGTGCTGCGGCGCCACGCCCACCGCTACGCGCACGGGCTCGACGTCGAGCTCACCTTCGTGCGCTGCACGCTCGGCTCGCACGACTTCACCCCGAGCGCGGCCGTCCACGCGTGGCGCTGGGTGCGGCCCGCCGGCGTGGACCTCGGCGAAGTGCTCGAGGCCGACCGCGACTTCCTCCGGGAGCTCGGCGCCCCGGCCTGAGCCGGGACGCGCGGAGGGGCCCGGCGTGCTTCCCCACGGCATCGCGTTCCCGCAACTCGGCTTCTGGGTGCTCCACGTCGTGGCGGTGGCGCTGGTGTTCGTGTGGGGCTACCGCAAGGGGCGCGAGGCCGAGCGCGAGGCGCGCCGCGAGGAGGAGCGCGGCAAGCGGTAGTCGCGCTCCCGACGCGCGACGGGGAGCCCCGCCTTCCGGCGAGGCTCCCCGCTTCGTTTGCTTCCCCGCGCCGCGGTCAGTTCGCCGGCTTCGCGAACTGGGCCGGGTCCAGCGCCGGGTTCACCTCGGCCGATTCGATCTGCGCCTCGGCGTATTTCTCGCCGCCGAGGTAGACCACCACCGCGTAGGGGTAGCGGATGCCGCCGACCGGCTTCCAGTCCGAGTAGACCTGCATCTCGACCGACGGACCCTGCGGACCCTGCGACTGGTACTCCATCCGGCCGAGCGTGCCGTCGGGGGCGAAGTAGAGCAGCCAGTCCTTGACCTCGTCGGACTTCACGAGCGCCACGTCGTACTTCACGCCGTCCAGCGTCTTCGGCTCCATCGCCTGCACCTGGAGCTTCGACCCGTTGGCGAACAGGTTGAAGAGCGAGCGCGCGTAGGCCTCGGCCGACTGCCGGCCGCCGGCGGGATCCTCCTGAATCTGGCCCATCATCTTGCGCCAGCCGATCGTGCCGTCGAAGCCCGACTGCATTTCGCCGAAGGGCAGCGTCATGGACATGGCGCGCAGCGAGGGCAGCTGCCATGCCAGCACCTGCTTCGCCTGGATGGACTGGCCCTGCATCGAGATGTTGAGCTGGCTCGTGGTGCGCACGGTCTTCACCGCGCTCCACGCCGCGGATCCGCCCGCCAGCTCGGTGGCCTTCGCGAGCAGCTTCGCGCCGCGCGCCAGCGCCTCGGGCCCGGCGTCGCCCGCCGCGACCTTCGAGGGCGGCGGCGGGATCGAGATATCCACGCGCTCGACCGGGAGACCCGCGGACTCGAGCTTGCGGTCGAAGTCCGCCTCCTTGCCGACCACGATCGTCACGAACTCGCCGGGGCGCACCTTGCGGCGCGCGGCCTCCTGCACCGAGGCGGCGGTCGCGGCCTCGACGCCCTTCTGGTAGCGCTGGAGGAAGTCCTGCGGGTAGCCGAACGCCTCGTAGAAGGCGCCGCGGAACGCCGCCGCCGAGGGGGAGGCGTAGTTGAAGACCAGCGAGTTGAGCACCGACTCGCGGGCGCGCCGCACCTCGTCCTCGCCGAGCGGCTCGTTGAGCGTGCGCACCACCTCGGAGCGCAGCAGGTCGAGCGCCACGAACGTGGACTCGCTGCGGGTCAGGCTGTAGGCGAGGAAGTTCCCGGGGCGCACGAAGCCGCCGCCGGCGTTGGCGCCGGCCGCGTAGGCGAGCCCGCGCTCGGTGCGGATCTTGTTGAAGAGCCGCGACTGCCAGCCGCCGCCGAGGACGTTCTCGTAGATGTCCATCGCCGCGTAGTCGGGGTCGCTCGCCCGGTAGCCGTAGTGGCCGAGCAGGATCCCGGACTGGGTCACGTCGTTCTTGGGCGCGAACACCAGGCGCGGGGTGCCGGGCTTCGGGTCCGCCGGCATCGCGGGCGCCGCGACGCCGGTCTTCTTCCAGCCCGAGAAGCGCGCGGTGAGCAGCTTCTTCATCTCGGCGGCCTTGAAGTCTCCGTAGACCACCAGGTAGGTCCGTTCGGGCGCGTAGCAGAGCCGGTGGAACCCGACCAGATCCTCGCGGGTGATCGCCTCGACCGTCGCGTACTCGGCCTGCCGCGCGAACGGATGGTCCTTGCCGTAGATGGACTGGCCCACCAGCCGGAACAGGATGGACGTGAGGTCGTCGTTGCGCTGCGCGATGTTGCGGCGCAGGCCGACCTTGCCCAGCTCGATCTTGTCCTCGGGGAACGCCGGACCCTGCAGGATCTCGGCGAGCAGGCCGATCACCTCCGCCGAGTTCTCCTTGAGGCAGCGGAAGCCGCCGCCCGCGAAGTCCTGCGAGATGCTGGTGGAGATGCTGGCGCCGATGGCGGCCAGCCGGTCGTCGAGGTAGTCCCCGCCGTGGGTGGTCGAGCCGCCGCTGCGGATGACCTGTCCGGTGAGGCCGCCGAGGCCGGTCTTGCCGGCCGGCGCCCACGCGGCGCTCGCCGCACAGTAGAGCGAGCCCGTCACCAGCGGGAGGCGGGAATCCTCCTGCAGGTAGACCACCATGCCGTTGGAGAGCTCGAAGCGCTCCGGCTTGAAGCTCCGGATCGGGCGGAGCGGCGGATACTCGAGCCCGGCCGGGTCGTACTTGCGGTCGAGGGCCGCCGGGGCGGGCCCGGCGACCGCCGCGATCCCGAGGATCGCGAGCGTCAGGGCCAGCGCGGCGCGGCGCGCCGAGGCCGGCGAGTGCACGGTGCGGCGGGGACGGGCGAATCGGTCGAGTCGCGACATGTCAGCGCCCTCCCTCGGCGGAAGCCGTCTCGGACTTGGGTGGCACGATGACGGCGACCGTGCGGTTGCCGCGCACCAGCGTCTTCTTCATCGCGTCGGCGAGATCGGAGGTGCGCACGGTCTGCGCGCGCTCGGCCTGCCGGAAGAACTCGCGCCAGTCGCCGAAGGCGATCTGCGCCTCGACCAGCGCCTCGGCGAGGCCTTCGTTGCGTTCGGCGCGGCCCACCAGCTGGGAACGCGTGCGCACCCGGTAGCCGGCCAGTTCCTCCTCGGTGAAGGGCTTCTCCTTCACGATCTCGTCCAGCGCCTTGTAGAGCTCCTGCTCCACGGCCAGCGGATCCTGGCCCGCCGCCGGGACCACGAACACCGCGAACAGCGTCGGGTACTTGGAGCCGACGAACCCGGGCCCGGCGCCCACCGCCACCGCGATCTTCTTCTCCTTCACGAGCAGCTTGTGGAGGCGCGAGTGCTGGCCGCCGCCGAGCAGGTCGCCCAGCGCCTCGAACGCCGGGTAGGCCGGGTCGGTCTCGGCCGGGCAGTGCCAGCCCACCAGCACGTAGGGCTGGGCCGGGTCCTCGAGCAGCACGCGGCGCTCGGCCTTCTGTTCCGGCTCCTTCACGTCCATCTCGGGCGGCGCGGGCGCGCTCGACAGGTCGCTCCAGTAGGTCTCGGCCACGCGCTTGAGCTCGGCGAGCGTCACGTCACCCACCACCGTGACCGCCATGTTCTTCGCGACGTAGTGCTTCCGGTAGAACTCCTCGCCCTGCGTGCGCGAGAACGAGCTCAGGTCCGAGGGGAAGCCGATCACCCCGTAGCCGTAGGGGTGGGCCGTGAACGAGGCCTGCACCCACTGTTCGAAAAGCCGCCCGACGGGCGTGGACTCGGTGCGCATGCGGCGCTCCTCGTAGACCACGTCGCGCTCCTTGTAGAACTCGCGGAACACCGGGAAGGCCATGCGGCTGCCTTCGAGCTTGGCCCACAGCTCGAGGCGGTTGCTCGGGATCGAGTAGAAGTAGCGGGTCCAGTCGGACGATGTCTGGGCGTTGATCCCGACCGCGCCGTTCTGCTCGAGCAGGGTGTTGAAGCCGTTCGACACCACCGGGCCGCGGGCCTTCTCACGCGCCTCTTCGAAGGCGGCCGTGAGCGACTTGAGCTTCGCCGGATCGGCGCGGTGTCCCTTGCGGCGCTCGTTCATGACCGCCTGCCAGGCGCGCTCCTCCGCCTCGAGCAGCGGCGCCTCGGAGGCGTAGTCCTTGGTGCCGACCGCCTCGGTGCCCTTGAACGCCATGTGCTCCATCATGTGCGCGATCCCGGTGATGCCCGGGATCTCCTGGGCGCCGCCGGCGTTCACGCGGGTCTCGAAGCTGAAGATCGGGGTGTCGTGGCGCTCGACCAGGATGAACTTGAGCCCGTTGGGGAGCGTGAACTCCTGCACCTGCTTCTCGAGGTTCTCGAGGCCGGTGGCGACGGGGGCCGACGAAGCCGAACGCGACTTCGCGTTTCCCTTCGCGGGGGCGGCCGCCGCCGGGAGCGCGGCGAGGAGGGCGATCGTGGCCGCGGCGGCGAGGCCGCAACGGAAGATGGAACTCGGCGGCGCCGAGCCGGATGTGCGCTGCATGGAATCCTCCGGGGATGGTTGGAACCGAGGGCGCGAGACTATCGCACAAGCCCCGGGGCCGATTGAAGCCGGGGCCTGTGCTAGCGTCCGAACCGTTCACAGGACGACTGCGAGGAGGAGGGCGCCGTGGCGGAACGGGAGCGGTTCGCGGGCAAGGTGGTGCTGGTCACCGGAGCGAGCAGCGGAATCGGGCGGGCCACCGCGCTCGCGCTCGGGATGGAAAAAGCCGCGGTGGTCGTGGCGGGACGGCGCGAGGAGCGGCTGCGCGAGGTGGCGGGGGAGATCGAGGCCGCGGGCGGCCGGGCGGCCACCGCCACCGGCGACGTGCGCGACCCGGCGGCGGCCGACGCGCTGGTGGCCCGGGCGCTCGAATCGTTCGGCCGGCTCGACGGGCTGGTCAATGCCGCGGGCGTGATCGGCAACGGCAGCGCGGTGGATGGTTCCCCCGAGGAATGGGACCGGGTGATGGACTCGAACCTGCGCTCGGTGGCGTTGGTCACCCGCGCGGCTGCGCAGGCGCTGATCGCCACCCGCGGCGCGATCGTCAACCTGTCGTCGGTGGCGAGCCTCCGCCCCTACGCCAACCTCGCCGCCTACTGCGTGAGCAAGGCCGCCGTGGACATGCTCACCCGCTGCGCCGCGCTCGACTTCGCGCCTCACGGGGTGCGGGTCAACGCCGTGAACCCGGGCGTGGTGGTGACCGAGCTGCACACCGTGTCGAACGCGGTGGCCGACTACGCCGCCTTCCTCGAGCGTTCGAAGACCACCCACCCGCTGGGGCGCGTCGGCCAGCCCGCGGAGGTCGCCGCGCTGGTGCTGTTCCTGCTGAGCGATGAGGCCGGCTGGATCACGGGGGACACGGTCTCGATCGACGGCGGCCGGGCGCTGGCGAGCGCGCGCTAGGGGCGGAGCCCCCGCGGGCCGCGCGCCCACCGCGGCCCAGGCCCCGCCGCGCGGCCGAACCAAATGAGGCTGGCCCTGGCCGGGGAGCGGGCCGATAACCCCGGGGTCATGGACGCCGCGCTCCAGTTCCTGCCCACGCCCGCCGGGCTCTCGCTCGCGGCACTCGGGATCGTGCTCGGCGCGCCGCTCTTCAGCGGCGGGCTGCGCGCGATGCGGCTGCGCCGGCACCTCGCGCGCCTCCGGCTCGATCCGCTCGGCGCCTCGACCGACGGCTTCACCCACGCTCGGGGGCGGGTCGCCCTCGAGAGCCCGCTCTTCGCGCCGCTCTCGGCCGTGGCCTGCGCCGGGTTCCGCCTCGAGATCGCCGCCGAGGGCCGCCCGGTGCGCCGCGCGATCGAGGAGCGGAGATCGTTCCGGCTCGTGGACGGCGGGGTGACCGCCCGGGTCCCGGCCGCCGGCCGCTGGGAGTGCGGCGTCACCGCGACGCGGCGGCTCGCGCCGGGAGATCCGCTGAGCGAAAATCTCGCCGCGCTGCTGGCGCGCGTGCCCGAGGTCGCGTGGCTCCGCCGGATGGGAGTGGCGCTCACGCTCACCGAGCGCGCGCTGCCCGCGGAGTCCGAGTGCCACGTGGTGGGGGTGGCGCGTTCGGCCGCGGCACTCGCCTACGCCGAATCGGTGCAACTCGAGCGCACCGGCACCGACGACGTCGTGGCCGTGAGTCCCGCCGCCGAAGCGCGGGCCGGCTTCCCGGTGCCCGTGCCCGTGGTGGCGGCCGCGAACGTGGCCGCAGGCTCCGCTCCCGCCGTGGGCTTCTCGGGTGGCGACCACCTCGAGTTCCTGCTGGTCTCGGACCGCGAACCCGAACCCGAGTGGCTCCGGGTTCCCGCGTGGAAGACCGCCGGGCTCGTGCTCGGACCCGCGCTCAGCCTGGCAGGGATCTTCTACCTCGCCGCCGTGGGCGACGCGCTGCGCGCGGCGGGCCGGCTCTAGGGGCCGTGTTCCACCCCGGGCTCGCCGTCTACGCCGCCGCGGCGCTGCTGGCCGGCCCGTTCTGGTTCCTGCACGGCTTCCGCGCCTTCCGCCACAAGCGGCTGATCGAGAACACGCCCACCGCGCGCATCCGCTCGATGGCGATGGGGCTCGTCGAGGTGAACGGAGCGGTCTCGGGGCGAAGCGCGATCTCGGCGCCGTTCTCGGGAAGGCCCTGCGTGTTCTGGCAGGTGGACGTCTCGACGCGCGCGGGGAAGCGCGGCTGGCGCGTGGTGCACCGCAACCAGTCCGGGAACCCCTTCTTCCTCGAGGACGAGACCGGCGTCGCGATGATCTACCCGCAGGGGGCCGACTGCCGCGTGCAATTCCAGGTGGAGGAGGAGTGCCTCGGGATCTCGCTGCCGGACTGCTACTCCGAGT
>CAZIVR010000064.1:0-21321 GCA_964542745.1 uncultured bacterium | reverse complement strand
GCGCATCATGGGATTCGGCCACCGCGTCTACAAGGTGCGCGACCCGCGCGCCGAGGTGCTGGGCAAGGTCGCCGAGGAGATGGCCGGGGCGCATCTCGAGGACCGCTCGCTGTTCGACCTGGCCCGCGCCGTCGAGCAGACCATCATCCGCGTGCTCGACGAGGTGAAGCCGGGGCGCAAACTGCGGACCAACGTCGAGTTCTACACCGCGCTGGTGCTGCAGTCGGTGGGGCTCAAGCCCGCCACGTTCGTGGCGCTGTTCGCCTGCGGCCGGGCCGCCGGCTGGGCCGCGCACGTGATCGAGCAGCACGCCGAAGACCACCTGATCCGGCCGCAGTCGCAGTACGTCGGCCCGAAGGGGCTCACGGTCCAGCGCTGAGCGGCGCCCCCCGCGCCCCGCGCGGCCCGCGCCCCCGGGCGCGGGCCGTCGCGCTTCCGGGGCGCGCGGCCCGGCCTTCCGCGGCGCTCCGGGCGTGTGCGAGGATGCGGCCATGGTGAAGATCGCCGGGCTGCTGCTGCTCGCCGCCGCGCTGTTCGCCGCCGGGTCGGGCTGGATCGCGCTCTACCCGCCGGTGCCCGACGACCTGGGCGGGGTCGAGAACCTCGACGCGCGGGCCGAAAAGGTGCGCATCCCGATCGGACGGGACGACGCGCTCGACGGCTGGCTCCTGCACGGCAAGCGCGAGGCGCTGATCGTGATCTTCCACGGCTACGGGCGGAACCACACCCGGGCATGGCGCTACGCGCAGTTCCTCGAGCGCGGCGGCTACTCGATCCTCACGGTGGACTTCCGCTCCTCGCGGGCCTGGAACCGCAAGCCCACCACGCTCGGCTGGTACGAGCTGAACGACGCCCGCGCGGTGCTCGACTGGATCCGCGCCCACCCGAAGCTCTCGCACTACGCGCTCGGGCTGTTCGGGGAATCGCTGGGAGGGAGCGTCGCGCTGGTCGCGGCGAGCCTCCATCCCGAGGTGCGGGTGGTGTGCACCGATGCCGCGTTCGCGACCGGCGAGCGCGCGCTCGCCGACGCGAGCTGGCGCTGGGCCCACCTGCCGCCGTGGCCCGCAGCGCCGCTGGCCCGCGCGTTCGGGAAAATGCTGACCCGCCACGACCCCTACGCCCTCGACGCGCTGGCGGCGGCCCGCGCCCTGGACGGCCGCCCGGCGCTCTTCATCCACTCGAAGCGGGACGAGCGCTTCCACGAGGCGCAGGCCCGCGACCTCTGGAAGGCGGCGGGGAGCCGGCGGGACGGCCTGTGGATCGTGGACGGGGAGGTGGGCCACAACGAGTCGTGGATCCGGCACCGCGACGAGTACGAGCGGCGGGTGCTCGCGTACTTCCGCCGCAACCTCTCGGGCGGCCCGGCCGAGCCGTGGACCCAGGCCGCCCTCGACGCCGGGCGCGCGGTGCGCGAGGGCGCGGCCGCCGCCGGCCGGGCGGTGCTCGAGGGCGCGAAGGTGGTCGGCCGTGCGGTGGCGGGCGGCGCGCGCAAGGTGGGCCAGGCGGCGGGCGACGCGATGCCGGGCGGGGAGGGCGGCAAGTGAGCGCCCCGGAACTGCGCTTCGGGACCCAGGGATTCTCCTATCGCGACTGGGTCGGATCCTTCTACCCGCCACGCTCGAAGCAGGAGCACTACCTTCCGTTCTACGTCCAGATGTTCGACACGGTGGAGCTGGACACCACCTTCTACCACCCGCCGAGCGCGAGCGTGGTGCGCTCGTGGGCGCGCATCGCGCCCGAGACGTTCCGCTTCGCGGCCAAGGTGCCGCAGCGCATCACGCACGAGTCGCGGCTCTCGGCGATGGGGGAGCACTTGAACGCCTTCGTGGACTCGCTCGCGGCGCTCGGCCCCCGGCTCGGGCCCCTGCTGGTGCAGATGCCCGCCGACTTCACCCGCGACGAGGGCACCGCCGGGGTGCTCGACCGGTTCCTCGCGGCGCGGCCCTCCGACCTGCGGCTCGCGGTCGAGTTCCGGCACCGCTCGTGGCACGGCGAGCCCACCTACGACCTGCTGCGGAAGCGGGGCGCGGCGCTCGCGTGGACCGACTGGCGCGACCTGCCGCGGGTCACGGAGGTCACCGCCGACTTCCTCTACCTGCGCTGGCTCGGGGAGCGCGAGGCGATCGAGAAATACGACCGCGTCCAAATCGACCGCGGCGGGGAGTTCGAAGTCTGGGAACGGGACTTGCGCGCCGTGTTTCCGAAAGTGAAGGAGGTGTTCGGCTACTTCAACAATCATTGGGCGGGCCATTCGCCGGCCAGCGCCAACGAAATGAAGCGGCGGCTCGGGCTCGTTCCGCTCGAAGCGAAGTCGCGATGGCCGCAGGGGGAACTCTGGTGAGAGCAGAGTTCCCTTGCATCCTGCCCGGACTCCGCTAGTTTCCCCGCGTCGGGAAGGAACCCGACGCGAATGAGACCTCGTCCCCGGAGATTCGAGGACGACCGGAAGTCCCATCGAGATCGTCCCCACGACGATGAGCACACGGATCGTGCGCGCAGTACGACTCGCTGCCTGCGGCGCCGCGCTCGGGCTGGCGGCCCCCGCCTTCGGCGCCCCGATTCCCCGTCCCGCTCGATTCACCTCCGACGACGTCACGGTGTACGCATCCGTGGACTCGATCCGAGTGCTCGAGGGGAATGAGGGACAGCGTGCGGCCGTGTTCACGGTCCGGCTCTCCGCGCCGGCCGGCGTCGGACCACGCTTCCTGAGCTACTCCACCCACGGCGTCACGGCCGAGGCTGGAAGTGACTTCGAGATGACCACCGGGACGCTCTCGCTCAACAGCACCGATCTCGCCTACTCGATCGCGGTGAACGTGTTCGGGGATTCGATCGTCGAGGGGAACGAGCGCTTCGAGCTGAGGCTTTCGGATCCCTCCCCGGGCATCGGGCTGGCCCAACCGGTCGGCCTCGGCGTGATCGTCAACGACGAGCGCCCCCGCTTCCGTCGAACGCTCGCCGGCCTGACCCCTTACTACATCGGGAACCTGCCGCCCGCGTTCGGCTACGCCGACGACGACCTGCTTCCGGACCTTCCCCTCAACCGGAACGTCGGTGCCGGGAATTTCGCGCACCACTCGGGCATGGCCGCGGCCATGATCTGGGGCAACCACCACGGGACCGCGTGGTGCGATTACGACCGGGACGGACGCTCGGACCTCGTCATCACGCCCTACGCCGAAGGCGACCCCGCCTCGAAGCTGCAATTGCTGAGGAACCTGGGCGGCGGCGCCTTCGAGGATGTGGCCCCCGCGCTCGGCATGGACGTGGTCGGGCGGGCCGAGACTCCGGTCTGGGGCGACTTCGACGGGGATGGCTGGCCCGACCTCTTCGTGCCCTTCTACTCGGACCTGCCGCCGTGGCAGAGCTTCCTGTGGCGCAACAACCAGGACGGGACGTTCACCGAGATCAGCGCGCAGGCCGGCGTGGACATGCGGGACATTCCGCCCGCGTTTCGCCCGGAGGGCGCCGACGCCGTGGACTGGAACGGGGACGGCTCTCTCGACCTCTACTGCGCCCAGCGCCTGTTCCTGAACGACGGCTACGGGAGGTTCACGGACGTCCGGGCCCAGACCGGGCTGCCCGCCTATTTCGACGAGGGCTCGAAGTTCGTGGACGTGGACAACGACGGCGACTTCGACCTCTTCCTCAGGACCTGGTCCGGCCCGCTGCTGTTCCGGAACGACAAGGAACAGTACGTGGACGTCGGTGCGGAGGCGGGAATTCCGTTCCGGCCCCTGTACTGGGGAGACAGCTGGGCCGACGTGGACAACGACGGGGACCTCGACCTGATGCTCATGCACCCCGTGTCGGCGGAGCTGTACCTCAACCAGGGGGACGGCACGTTCGTCTCGGACAGCTCCTTCCTCGCGCTCGATCTGGTCTCCTCACTCTCGGCCTGGGCCGACGTGGACCTCGACGGAGACCTCGACGCGGCGATCGGGGCATCGGTGCGCGAGATGCTCATCAACCGGACGGAGGAACTCCCGGGCGCCCGCGAGGCGACCCTGCGGGTCTGGGTGCTCGACGCCGACGGGCGGAAGTCCTGCCCCGGAGCCATCGTCCGGCTCCACGAGATCGGCGGCGGCCCGGGCACGATCCAGACCCGTGTCGTGGACGGTGGTTCCGGCTACCTCACGCAGGGCGAGTATCCGGTCCACTTCGGGGGACTCGGAATCGGCCGCTACTGGCTCGAGGTTCGCTATCCGGGCTCGGTGCATACCGCGACGATCGTGGACGGCCGGAACCATCCGGTGCTCGAGGATTTCAATCCGGCGGAGGAGGGCATGGGGACGCTGTTCGTCTACCGGAACGGGCGCATCGAGTGGCAGGCGGGTTCCCCGGGAAGCAAGCCCGCGTTCCCGATGCCGAACCGGGCGCCCGCGGCACTCGGTCCCGCCTGGCCCCAGCCCGCCCGGGATCGCCTGGCCGTGACCGCCCGCCTCGAGGGAGTCCGTGCGGACCTCCACGTACACGACGTCACGGGGCGGAGGATCCGCACCCTGGCCCGGGACCTCGAGGCCACGGGCACGCGGCGCATCGAGTGGGATCTGCTCGACGAGGCGGGTGGCGCCGTTCCGAGCGGCATCTACTTCCTGCGGCTCGCGGTGGGCGGCCGGTTCGAGGGCGAGCGCCGGGTGGTCGTGCTGCGCTGATCCGGCCCCGGTCGCGGCGGGGTGCGCCGGCGGGCGCGCGAAGGCCGGAGCGCCGGCCGGCGCCGGGGGGGAAGGGCTAAATCGTGAAGCGGAGCAGCGCGTACCGCTTCTTGCCGCTCCGGAGCACCATCACGTCCGGGCTCGCGAGATGGGACGGGCCGAGCTGCGCGTCGGCCCCCTCGATGCGGCGGTTGCTCACGTAGGCGCCGCCCTGTTCGATCGCGCGGCGCGCCTCGCCCTTGCTCTTCGCGAGGCCCGCGGCCACCAGCGCGTCCACCGCGCTGAGCCCGGCGCCCGCGAGCCGCGCGCGCGGCATCTCGACGCTCGGCACGTCGGCGAAGATGTCGTTCAGCTCGCGCTCGGTGAGCCCCTCGATCTCGGCGCCGAACAGGATCTCGCTGGCGCGCCGCGCGGCCGCCAGCCCCGCCTCGCCGTGGATCAGCGAGGTGAGGACCTCCGCCAGCCGCTTCTGGGAGGCGCGCGCTCCCGGCGCCGCGGCGCGGGCGCGATCGAGCGCCTCGATCTCGTCGCGCGGCAGCTCGGTGAGCGCGCGCAGGAAGTTCCACGAGTCGGCGTCGGGCACGTTGATCCAGTACTGGTAGAACTGGTACGGCGAGGTGCGCTCGGGCGAGAGCCACACGGTGCCCGCGGCGGTCTTGCCCATCTTGCTGCCGTCGCTGAGCGTGAGCAGCGGGCAGGTGAGGCCGTAGAGCTGCGCGCCGTTCATGCGGCGGCCCAGGTCGATCCCCGCGGTGATGTTGCCCCACTGGTCGCTGCCGCCCACCTGCAGCTCGCAGCCATAGGTGCGGTTCAGGTACACGAAGTCCCAGGCCTGGAGCAGCATGTAGCTGAACTCGGTGAAGCTGAGCCCGCCGTCCTCGCGTTCGAGCCGGGCGCGAACCGAGTCCTTGGCGAGCATCATCCCGACGGGAAAGTTCTTGCCGATGTCGCGCAGGAACTCGAGCACCCCGAACCCGTGCGTCCAGTCGTAGTTGTTGACCAGGCGCGCCTGCGTGGGGCCGGGGGCGAAGTCGAGGACGCGGCCCACCTGCACCTCGATAGCCGCCACGTTGGCGCGGAGCGTCTCCTCGGAAAGCAGGTTGCGCTCCTCGCTGCGCCCGCTCGGGTCGCCCACCATGCCGGTGGCGCCGCCCATCACCGCGATCGGGGCGTGCCCGGCGCGCTGGAACCGGCGCAGCATCATGAGCGGCATGAAGTGCCCGACGTGCAGGCTGTCGGCGGTGGGGTCGAAGCCTGCGTAGAGCGTGCGGCGGCCCGCGGCGAGCCAGCCGGGGAGGCCGGCGTCGTCGGTGGTCTGGTGGATCAGGTTGCGCCAGCGCAGCTCGGTGAGGATGTCGGACAAGGGAGGCTCGCGGGTGGGGTGGAGCGGCGGCCGCGCGGCGAGGCCGCGCCCGGACGCGGCATGGTAGCGGGGAGAGGGCGCAGCGACAACGGGCCGGGGAACGCCGACGGGGGTGAACTTCGCTGTCGGCGGCGGGGGCCGGTGCGGTAGGATTTCCGCGGCGTCTTTTCCCCCGACGCGGGCCGGCCGCCGTCTTCCCCGACCCCGCGCATTCCACGGCCTCCGAGGCGACCCCCACCTCGCCATGCTCCCCCTCGCGTCGCTTTCCGTCGCCGCCTGCGCGGTCGCGCTGCTCGCGGTCGCAGGGCCGGGAGCCGGGCCGGTCCCCCGCGGCGAGACCCCGCCCACCGTCTCGGTGGACAGCGTGCGGGTCGTGGAGGGCGACGCCGGGACCGCGACGGCCCGGTTCACGGTGACGCTCTCCGGCCCCGCCGGGCCGGGCGGGAGCTGGGTCGAGTACCTGACCCAGGATCTGACCGCCCGGGCGGGAGAGGACTACCTCGAGACGTCCGGCACGCTGACCCTCAACGACTCGGACCTCGTCTACGTCGTGGAGGTCCCGGTGTTCGGGGACTCGATCGTGGGCGGGAACGAGCGGTTCCTCCTGCGGCTCGCGAACCCGGGTCCGGGGGTCGTGCTCGCCGACTCGGTCGGGGTGGCCGTGATCGTGAACGACGAGCGGCCGCGGCTCGAGCGCGTGAGCGGCGGGCTCACGCCCTACCACGCCGGGAACCTCGCGCCCGCATTCGGCGACGCCAACAACGACGTGTTCCCCGACCTGCCCCTCGAGGTCAATCACGGATTCGCCAACTTCCGCCCCATGCCCGGCATGAGCTCGGCGCTGCGCTACGGCAATCACCACGGCAGCGCGTGGTGCGACTACGACCGGGACGGCGACGCCGACCTGGTGATCACGCCCTACGCGGAGGGCGACAGCGCTTCGAGCCTCCAGCTCCTCAGGAACCTCGGCAACGGCCTGTTCGAGGACGTCGCCCCGTCGCTCGGGATGGACGTGATCGGCCGGGCCGAGACCCCGGTGTGGGGCGACTTCGACGGTGACGGCTGGCCCGACCTGTTCGTTCCGTTCTACGCGCACCTGCCCCCGGGTCGGAGCTTCCTGTGGCGCAACAACGGGGACGGCACGTTCACCGAGATCGCCGACAGCGCCGGCGTCGCGCTGCGCGACGTGCCCGAAGCCCTCAAGCCCGAGGGCGCCGACGCGGCCGACTGGAACGGCGACGGCTCGCTCGATCTCTACTGCGCCTCGCGCCTCTTCCTGAACGACGGCACGGGCCGCTTCACGGACGCGCGCGCCTCGGTCGGCCTCCCGGAGACCTTCGACGAGGGCGCCCGCTTCGTGGACGCGGACAACGACGGCGACCTCGATCTCTACCTGCGTGCCTGGAGCGGGCCGCTGCTGTTCCGGAACGACGCCGGCGCGTTCACCGAGGCGACGTCCGGGGCCGGCCTGCCGCCGCGGCCGCTCTCGTGGGGGGACAGCTGGGCGGACGCCGACAACGATGGCGACCTGGACCTGCTCCTGATGAACGCCGGGGCGCCGTGCGAGCTGCTGCTCAACCACGGCGACGGCACGTTCGAGGCCGACAGCGCGCACGCCGCGCGGGCGATTCCCTCGGATCTCTCGGCGTGGGCCGACGTGGACCTGGACGGCGACCTCGACACCGCGATCGGCGCGTCGGAGCGCGGGCTGCTCCTGAACCGGTTGGACGAGCGCGAGGGCATGGCGACGTCCGTGCTGCGCGTCTGGGTGCTCGACGCCGACAGCATGCTCGCCTGCCCCGGTGCGATCGCGAGGCTCGCCGAGCTCGGCGGCGGGCCGGGCACGGTGCAGACCCGCGTGGTGGACGGCGGTTCGGGCTACCTCACCCAGGGCGAGTACCCGCTCCACTTCGGCGGGGTCGGCTCGGGCCGCTTCGCGCTCGAGGTGCGCTATCCCGGGAGCCCTTCCAGCGCCACGGTGGTGGACGGGAGCGTGAACCCGATGCTCGCGGATTTCAGCCCCGGCGAGATGGGCATGAGCTACCTGTTCGTCTTCCGGGACGGCCGCGTGAGCTGGCGGCCCGCGGGGCCCCGGAACCCGCTGTCGGTCGGGCCCGCGTCGCCCCTGCCCGGCGCGGACGCGCTCGGGCCGGTGTGGCCGGTGCCCGCGCGGGAGCGGGTGCGGTTCGCGGTCCGCGAGTTCGGCGCGCCGGCGGAACTGAGCGTCCACGACGTCTCGGGGCGGCGCCTGCGCACGATTCCCGTCGGGGCCGGCCGGGATCCGCAGCGCGGGCTCGAGTGGGACCTCCGGGAGGGGAACGGCCGCCTCGTTCCCAGCGGGCTCTACTTCCTGCGGCTCGTGGTTGCCGGGAAACCGGCCGGGGAGCGCAAGGTCCTCGTCGTCCGCTAGGGGCGGATTCGCCGTCGGCGCCCCGCGGGCTCCCTCCCCGGAGCCCGTTCGCGCGGAAGCGCTTGCGCCCCGGGACCTCGAGCATCGCCTGAGGCCTGCGCCCCGCGCGCCACCGGGGGCCCCGTACCCCAGTCAACTCCCTCTCAAGCGGCCTCCCCGAACGTCTCCGCTCGCAGGGCCGGATCCCGCGTGGGACGTCAGTCCCGAGACGCAGGACATCGGGCCCGCGTCGGATCCGAACCCCCGGGGGAGAGTCATGGGCGACCACGAATCGCATCATCCTGTTCGAAGCCGGCGCCGGGGCGGGCCTCGCCCGCTCGGGCCGTCCACCGTGCTGCTGGGCCTCGCGCTGGCGGTTTCGCTCGCGCACGGTTCCCGCGCGCCACGTCCCGCGGAGGAGGATCGCGCCGCGGCCGCCTCCCGACCCGTTTCGGCCATCGCCGCCGCCGACGCGACGGGCGACCGATCGCCGCTGGCGGCGGTCGCGAAGGCGGCGGCGCCGGCCTCCGTGCCGGAGCCGATCCGCGCACTCGGGCGCGGGAGCTTCGAGGCTCCGCGCTATCCCGACGCCGGCGAGATCCAGTTCGGCAACGGCATCCGCTTCGATCCGCTGCGCGACGGTCCGCCGGCCGCGAAGCTCGCGACGCTCACCTCGGGGCCCGGGGGACGAGCCGGCTACCTCGTGCAGTTCGAGGGGCCGGTCGAGGCCGGGCAGCGCGAGCAGCTCGAGGCGTCCGGCGCGACGGTCGTGTCGTACGTGCCGCGCTACACGTTCGTGGTGCGCATGGACGGCGCCGCGCGGGCGCGCGTGGAGGCGCTCCCGTTCGTGCGCTGGACCGGCGCGTACCTTCCCGAGTTCAAGCTGAGCGAGGAGCTGGCCACGATCCCGGGCGCGGCGACGCTGGTGGTCCTGCTCTTCCCCGACGCCGACCTCGCCACCGAGCGCGCGGCACTCGAGGCGATGGGCGGGACCATCGTCGAGGCCACCGACTCCGGCCGCAACAAGCTGGTGAGGGTCACCCTCGACGCTTCCCTCGCGCCCGCGGTGGCCGCGCGCGGCGACGTGGCGTGGGTCGAGGCCTACCACCAGCCGGTGACGAACAACGCCACCGCCCAGTGGGTGGTGCAGACCAACGTCTCCGAGAGCCGCCGGGTGTGGACCATGGGGCTGCGGGGCGAGGGCCAGGTCGTGCACACGTCCGACAGCGGGATCCGGACCACGCACAACCAGTTCCGCGATGCGGCGGTGCCGATCACCACGTTCGGGGACTACCCGACCCACCGCAAGATCATCGCCTACCGCGAAGCGCTGCCGGGCATCGTGTTCGGCGACGCGTCGGGGGCCTCGTACCACGGCACCCACACCGCCGGCACCATCTGCGGCGACGACTCGCCGTTCGCGGCCGACCTGCGCGACGGCATGGCGCTCAAGGCCAAGATCTTCTTCACCGACGCGGGCAACACGACCAACTCGATCACCGCGCCGGGCGACCTGAACCTGCTGTTCGACCCGCCGTTCCAGGGCAACGCGGGCGGCGCCGCGCGCGTCTCGTCGAACTCGTGGGGCGCGGCCTCGAACAACTACGACGTGAACGCGATGACGCTCGACCAGTTCATGTGGGACCACAAGGACTTCGCGGTCTTCTTCTCGAACGGCAACACCTTCACCGCGGCGCAGGTGGGCTCGCCCGCGGTCGCCAAGAACTGCGTGAGCGTGGGGGCCACCCAGAACGGCGCCGCGGCCGGGGTGAAGGCCTCGTTCAGCAGCGAGGGCCCGGCCGAGGACGGCCGCCGCAAGCCCACGATCTGCGCGCCGGGCGACGGCCTCACGCCGCTCTCGGGGCTCAGCTCCGCCAACGGCGCCAACGACGCCGGCTACGCCACGCTCGCCGGGACCAGCATGGCGTGCCCGGCGGCCGCCGGCGCCGCGACGCTGATGCGCCAGTACCTGACGGACGGCTGGTACCCGGCCGGAGCCCCGAACCCGGCCGCCGGATTCGCGCCGAGCTCGGCCCTGCTCAAGGCCATGGCCATCAGCTCCACCGACGACGACATGCCCGGGCACGTGCTGCCCGACAACGCGGTGGGCTGGGGGCGCATCAAGGTGGACAACGCGCTCTACTTCCCGGGCGACGCGATCCGGCTGGCCCTCGTGGACGACACCTCGGGGCTCATCACCGGCCAGTCGGCCGAGTACGAGTTCTACGTCACCAACACCGCGGTGCCGCTCAAGCTCACCCTGTGCTGGACCGACCGCGAGGGGAATCCCGCGTCGCTCACCCAGCTCGTCAACGATCTCGACCTCGTCGTGACCGATCCCAACGGCGTGGATTACCTCGGCAACGTGCTGGCGAGCAGCCAGTCGGTGCCGGGCGGGGTGGCCGACTTCCTGAACGTCGAGGAGGGCGTGCGCTTCAACGTGCCGCTCGCCGGACGCTGGACGGTGCGCGTCAACGCCACCAACATTCCGTTCGGGCCGCAGCCCTTCGCGATCGCGATCACGGGCGGCGTCGGGCACGTGAGCGGGCTGCTCAGCCTCGACCGCCACGTCTACGGCCGCAGCGACGTGATCCAGGTGCGCGTGACCGACGCCGACGCGACCGGACCGGTCACCGTGGGCGTGTCGTCCACCACCGAGTCGTCGCCCGAGACCGTGACGCTGTCGGGGAGCGGCGGCGTGTTCACGGGCACGATCGCCACCACCACGGCCCTCGCCCAGACCGGGGACGGGATGCTTTCCGTCTCGCACGGCGACGCGGTGTCCGTCACCTACGCCGACACGTCCCCGTCGGGCACGGTGAACGCGGGCGCCACCGTGAACTTCGATCCCCCGGTGATCACGGGGGTGGGCGCCACCGAGCGCGGCGAGAGCCAGCGCGTCGAGTGGACCACGAACGTGCCGGCCTCGAGCCGCGTCTACTACGGCACGACCGCGGCGCTCGGGCAGGTCTCGGCGCCGGCGCCGGAGCTGGTGGGCGCGCACACCGTGCTGCTCACCGGGCTCCAGCCCGAGACCGCGTACTTCTACGACGTCGAATCCGCCGACCAGGGCGGCAACGTCACGCGCGACGACAACGGCGGCGCGCACTACCGGTTCACGAGCGGCCGCCGCGGCGACATCCTGCTGGTGGTCGGCGACGGCAGCTTCCCGTCCACGCTGACCTACGTGGACGCCATGCTCGAGCGCGGATGGTTCCCCTCGGTGCTCGACGGCGGCACCATCACCGACCCGCTGGTCGGCAACCGCGACGCCGGGATGCGCTCGTTCACGGCGGTGTGGTGGCAGGTGGGGCAGGAGCAGTACCCGCCCGTCCCCGACGCGGCGCGCGACTCGATCGACCGGCTGATCGCCGGCGGCGGCCGGATCGCCGTCAACGGCCACGACATCGCGTGGGCCTTCACCGATCCCGCCTCGGGCCAGTACACGCCGGCGCGCGCCGAGTGGCTCCAGAGCACGCTGCACGCCCAGTTCGTGGAGGACCCGGCCACGTGGGCCGCGAACCAGGGCGTCGCGGGCGATCCCATCAGCGGCAATTACCTCGCGCCGGTTCCCTACCTGCCGCACCGGCAGGGCGCGGCCGGCGACGAGATCGCGCTGGTGGCGGGCTCGGGCACCGGGGCCTACGTGTGGACCAACACCGACGCCACGCCGAACAACATCGCGGTGCGCTGGGAGGCCGGCTCGCCCGCCGGGAATCCCGCCGACGCGGTGTGGGGCGGGACGAAGAGCAAGGTGCTCTACCACGCGTTCGAGTGGGCGCAGATCGTGAACGCGGCCGACCGCACCGACATTCTCGACCGCTCGCTGGTGTGGCTGGTGGGGAACGATCACCCCGACGTGCAGGTGACGAGCCCGAACGGCGGGGAGACGATCGCGACCTCCACCGTGCCCGTGACGTGGACCGAAACCGCCTACGGCGGCGCCACGGTCACGGCGCGCTCGATCCGCGTGTCGGCCGACGGCGGGCGCTCGTGGCAGGTGGTCACGACCAGCGCCGGGCCCTCGCCGTACCTGTGGGACGTGAGCGGGCTCTCCAACGGCGTCACCTACCGGGTGCGGGTGGACGTCGCCGACGACGGCAGCCCCGCGCTCAACGGCAGCGACGCCTCCGACGCCGACTTCACGATCGAGCGCCCCGGGGGCGATCTCGCCGGGCCGGTGGTGGTGGCGGGCTCGATGCGCGCCAACCCGAACCCGATGGACAACCGCACCGTGAGCACGCTGTTCGCGCGGATCTCGGACCTCGGTTCCGGGAACTCGCGGATCGTGAGGGCGGAGTGGTCCTACGGCGACCAGCCGCGGCCCGCGGGACTCGGCACGTTCATGGACGGGCCGTTCGAGGACGGCGACGTGGAGGTCTCGGCGCGGATCCGCGACCACCTCGTGCCGCCCGGCGCGA
Source organism: uncultured bacterium (assembly GCA_964542745.1). Classification (GTDB taxonomy): domain Bacteria; phylum Eisenbacteria; class RBG-16-71-46; order RBG-16-71-46; family RBG-16-71-46; genus DATKAB01. The sequence continues at coordinate 8,493 of CAZIVR010000064.1, read as the reverse complement.
TCACCTTCTGGGTGCGCGGGCAGGACGAGGCCGGCAACTGGGGCCCGGCGCTGTCGCGCGTCGTGGACGTGAACGGCGACCCGGTGCTGGGCGTGGGCGAGGAGGCGGCGGCCGCCTTCGCGCTCGACCAGAACGCGCCCAACCCGGTGCACGGGGCGGGCACCGTGATCCGCTACGCGCTCCCGCGCGCCGGCCAGGTGGAGCTGTCGGTGTTCGGCGTGCGCGGCGAGCGCATCCGCACGCTCGCCTCCGAGTTCCAGCCCGCCGGGCGCCGCTCGGTGGTGTGGGACCGGCGCGACGCCTCGGGCCGGCCGGTGCCGAGCGGCGTGTACTTCTACCGCCTCCGGTTCGGCGGGGAAGTGGCGACGCGCAAGATGGTGGTCATGCGCTAGGGGGACGCGGGCGTGACGCGCCCCGCGCCCTCCCCGGGCGCGGGGCGGCACGCCGCGTTTCGAGACTCGAGCCTGCGGATCCGGCGGCGCATGACGTGCCGGACCTCCCGCAGGGCGGCTCCCTCTTGCGGTGTGATCGAGGGGCGCGGCCGCGAACGTGACCCCGGCCTGGCACCCTCCCGGCTTGAGCGTGCGCGCCGCCGGCCGTAGGTTCCCACCTCGTGGCGATTTCCCGGGGCCGGGCACGCGGATCCCCGAGGCGCCCCCGTGACGTGGGCCGCGGCCCGCGCGGAATCCAGGACCGGAGGACGGCATGAAGCGCGGCGCGTGGCGGTTCGAGACCCTGATTCCCGCCGGGCTCGCCCTCGGCCTGCTCGCCACCTGCCCCGCGAGCGCGGCGGCGCCTGCCGGGAGCTGGCCGCTCACGCGCTCCAAGCCGATCCTCGACAAGACGAAGACCATCCGGCTCGCCCCCGACCTCACGAAGCTCCCCGCCGGGGAGCGCGCGGCGATCGGCGACCTGCTCGCGGCGGGCCGCATCTTCCAAAACCTCTTCGAGGACCTGAACCACCACGACGCCCCGCGCGCGCGCCGCGAGCTGGCCGAGCGGCGGCGCCGCGAGCCCGCGTCGGCCGAGGCCCGGAACCTCGCCGAGCTGTACGCGATCTCCGGGGGGCCGATCGCCAACACGCTCGACAACCGCCGCGAGGCGTTTCTCGCCGTGGACTCCGTGGTGCCGGGCAAGGCCTTCTATCCGTGGGGCGTGAAGCGCGCCGAGCTCGAGCGGTACCTGGCCGCGAACCCCGGGCGGCGCGCCGAGATCCTCGACGTGCGCAGCGTCGTGCGCCGGGCCGACGCCGCCTCGCTCGCCGAGGACCTCGCCACGCTGGAGCGCTTCCGCGAGCTGGACCTGCTCCACCCGGGGCTCGGCGAGCGGCTGAACGCGATGGCCCGCGACCCGGATCCCGCGGCGTTCTACGCCGTGCCCTACCCGGTCGCCCACCCGGACTCGATCCTCGCCCTCTACCGCCTGCTGGCCCGGGCGGCCGCGCGGATCGAGCCCACCGACCGGGAGTTCGCCGGCTACCTGCGCCACCGCGCGCGCGACCTGCTCGCCAACGATTACGAGGCCGGCGACGCCTCGTGGGTGAAGGGACGCTTCGCGCGCCTCAACGCCCAGATCGGCGCCTACGAGACCTACGACGACGAGCTGTACGGCGTGAAGGCGGGCTACGGCATGAGCCTGATGCTCACCGACGAGGCGCGTACCCGCGCCGTGCGCGAGGCGATCCGCGGGCTGCAGGAATTCGAGAACTCGCTGCCCTATCCCGCGCACAAGCAGGTGATCGAGGACATCCCGGTCGGCGTCTACGACGTGATCGCCGACTTCGGGCAGGCGCGCGGCGCCAACACCGCGACCATCCTGCCCAACGAGAGCGAGCACGCGCGCCGCTACGGCCGGACCATCCTGATGAGGCGGAACATCATCACGCATCCCGACGTGGTGGCTTCGGCCCGCCGCTCGTTCGGGGCGGCGATTCGTCCGTCCCAGGCCGCCGACTACGATCCGAACGGGAGCTTCCATCGCACCCTGTGGCACGAGATCGGCCACTACCTGGGCCCCGACCGCGACGCGCGCGGGCGCTCGCTGGACGACGCGCTCGAGGACCGCTCCGCCACCTTCGAGGAGATGAAGGCGGACCTCGTGTCGCTGTTCGTGGCGCCCGAGCTGCACCGGCGCGGCTACTACGACGATCGCGCGCTGCGGCAGGTCTACGCGGCCGGGGTCCTGCGCATGCTCAACAAGAACCGCCCGCGCCCGGACCAGCCCTACGGCGTGATGACGCTGATGCAGCTCAACTGGTTCCTCGAGCGCGGGGCGCTCGCCTACGACCCCGCGACCCGCAAGCTCGCGATCCATTACGACCGCTACCACGACGCGGTGGCGTCGTTGATCGAGCAGGTGTTGAAGATCCAGCACGACGGCGACCGCGCCGCGGCCGAGCGGTTCATCGCCCGCTGGACCACCTGGGACGACCGCCACGTGGCGCTCTCCGGCGCGATGAAGGCGGCCGAGACCAATCGCTACTGGCGGATGAAGTTCGCGGCGCTGGGGGAGTGATGCGGGGCGACCGTTTCCACCGCGCGAGCGGCGTGGCCATGATGGGCCTCGCCCTGCTCGCGCTGCTCCTGGTGCTCAGCGCGTTCCGCGTGTCGTTCGATCCGTTCGCCGTCTCCACCCAGCCGCCGCAGGAGGACGAGGGCCTGCAGGCCCACCTGTTCCAGCTCGCCCTGCTGGCGCTGGTCCCGACGACGCTCATGTATCTCGTGAGCGCCGACTGGAGAAAGGCTGGGAGTACCGCCCGGCCGCTCGGTATCATGGCGCTGCTCGTGGGAGCGGCGCTGGCGTTGCTGGCCTATGCGGAGCGTCCGCGGTAGGCGAGCGACGGAGGAGGACCCGATGAAACGCGCAATTCTGGTGGCGACCGTCCTGGGCACTCTCGCGATCGGCGGCGCCGCGTGGTGGGCGGTCGCCGGCGGAAGAGGGGCGGCCTGCAAGGACGCGAGCGCGTGCGATCCGGCGTCGTGCGAGACCGGGGCCGGGGCCACGGCCGCCGCGAAGCCCACCGGTAAGGTCCTCGGGCGCTTCGATCCGGCCATGGCGGGCTGCCGTTTCGCCTGCGCCACCCGGGGAAAGGTGGACGCGAAGTCGGTCGTCGCCCAGCCCGGAGCGAGGGACGGACAGCTCACGCAGTGCCCGGTGAGCGGAGTCGTCTTCACGGTGGACGCCGGGCGTCCGCACGTCGGGGTCGGCAGCGACGACTTCGTGACGTGCTGCGACACCTGTGCCGAGAAGCTCCGGAAGCAGCCCCGGCGGTTCGTGCGGGTCTGACTCCGTCGCCGGGGGGCCGCGTTCGGCGGCGAGCCCCGGCTGACGAACGGCGGTGAGCGTCGTCCCATCTCCCAAAGGGCGACCACACGGCCGGGCCCGGCCGGGGTGGCGCGCCCGCCGCCCGAGGAGAGCCCGCCGGATGCGCCGTCCCGCCTTCGTACTCGCCGCCTGCCTGCTGCTGGCTGCCTTCAGCTCCCCGGCCTCCTCCGACCCGCTGTCCGCCCGGGCCTCCGGGCGATTCCCGGGCGCAGGTGCGGCATGCCTCGCGCGTTCCCCCGAACGATTCGAGACCCAGTCCGCCGAGGGTTCGTGGCGGCGGTTGGGCCCCGCGCGGGCCGTGTGGGGGCCGACCGCGATCTTCGATCCGGTCGGCAACCGCATGGTCACCTTCGGCGGGGCGCCGCTCGAACTGCTTGGCAACTCCACGAGCATTGACGACACCTGGGAACTCACGCTGTCGGGGTCCGCGTCCTGGACCGGGCTCGCCGCTCCCGGGAGCGGTCCCCACGGGCGCAATTCCACCTCCTCGATCTACGATCCCGTCCGTCACCGGATGATCGTCTTCGGCGGGGCCGGCACCAGCACCTACAACGATGTCTGGGCGCTTCCCATGAGCGGGGCTTCCGCCTGGACCAACCTCACGCCGTCCACGGGCCCCGCGCCCGTGCCGCGCGCCGGGCACAGCGCGATTTACGATTCCGTCCGCGACCGGATGATCGTCTTCGGCGGGGGCAGCGCCTCGGACGTGGACCTGAACGACGTCTGGGCCCTTTCGCTCGGACCGAGCCCCACGTGGACCCAGCTCACCCCATCCGGCTCGCCGCCCATCGCCCGCGGCTGGCACGCGGCGATCTACGATCCGGTGCGTGACCGCATGATCATCTTCGCCGGCTGGCGCTGGGCCACCAGCGGCTCGCTCAGCGACGTGTGGGCGCTCAGCCTCTCCGGAACCCCTACGTGGACCCAGCTCTCGCCCTCGGGCTCGGTGGGAGTCCGCAATTCGCATTCGGCGATCTACGATCCGGTCGGGGACCGCATGGTGTCCTTCGGCGGTTACGCCGACCCGGGAAGCCCCGGTCTGCTCACCGTGCTCTCGCTCTCGGGAAGCCCGGCGTGGACCACGGAAACCCCGGGCGGGACGCCGCCTTCGGTTCGCGACGGTTCGGCGATCGTTTACGACACGCCAAATCACCGGATGGTCGTCTACGCCGGAGGTGACGTGGAGTTCGGCAAGGCCTGGGCCGTGACCCTCGGACCGGGCGCGGCCTGGAGCCCGATCGTGCCGGTGGGAACGCCTCCGCAACTGCCCTCGCCCTCCACCCGCCTCATCCACGACACCGCCCGGGACCGGATGCTGCTCATCTTTCTCCCGGACGTCTGGGCGCAGGATCTCTCGGGCGAGCCGACCTGGACCAAGCTCGTCACGGCGGGAACGCCGCCGTGGAACCGCGATCAGTGGAGCGCCATCTACGATCCGCAGGAGGATCGCGTCCTGATCTTCGGCGGCTACGCGACGAACGACGTCTGGTCGCTCAGCCTGTCGGGGACCCCCACGTGGTCGGAGATCACGCCCTCGGGCACGCTGCCCCCGTCCCGCTGGGGTCACACCGCGATCTACGATCCGGTGCGCGACCGCATGATCGTCTACGGGGGAAGCTACGGAAGCTGGACCGACCAGCTCGCCGACGTGTGGGCGCTGTCGCTCGGGGTGTCGCCCGCGTGGACCGAACTGACGCCGCTCACGGGCTCACCGGTGGGACGCGACGGGCATACCGCGATCTACGATCCCGTGGGGGATCGCATGGTCGTCTTCGGCGGGCACGAGGCGCCCGGCGTGTTCCGGCGCGACGTGTGGTCGTTCTGGCTCGTCGCGAATTCGTGGAGCGAGATCACGCCCACCAACACCCTTCCGTACGATCAGGTGTGGATGACCGCCGTCTACGATTCCCCGCGCCAGCGAATGCTCGTGTTCGGGGGAAACTTCGGACCCATCATGGAAAACTCGAACCAGCTGTGGTCGTTCTCCCTCTCGGGCCCGCCCACGTGGACGCAGATCACGCCCTCGGGGTTCCCGCCGCCGGAGCGCCAGCACCAGGGCGCCTTCTTCGATCCGGTGCGGGATCGCATGATCGTGTACGGCGGGTTCAGCTTCCTCAACCACACGGACACCTGGGCGTTCACGCCCGGGGCCTCCGTGTCGGTCGAGGATCCGGGGGCCGTTCGCGCGGGGCGGCTCGCGCTCGCCGCCCCGAGCCCCAATCCCGCGCGCGGCGCGTCGCGGCTCGAGTTCACGCTTCCCGGGGCCGGTCGAGTCGCCCTCGACATCTTCGACGCCCAGGGCCGCAGGGTTCGCCGGCTCCTCGACGAGGAGCGATCCGCGGGACCCCACGCGATCCGATGGGCCGGCGACGACGACCGCGGCCGCGCTGCGGGCGGCGGCCTCTACTTCGCGCGGCTCACCGCCGCGGGGGAGATCGCGGTGCGGAAGGTGGTGCGGGTGGAGTAGGGGGAGGGCATCGCCCGCCGAAATTCGGGTCGGTCCTGGAAATCTCCCTGGGGAGTCCGGGCTCGCGTGTGATAGCGTTTTTGCGGCCTGTGCCCGCCATTGCGGTGCCCCAGGCCCGAGCCCCAGACACCCTCGAGGAGCCATCCCCATGGGCGCGAAGCCCTCACGCGGTTCGTGCCCATCCTGCCTCTTGGCCCCGATCGTGGCCTTCGCGCTGTTCGCGGGCCCGACCGCCCCGCAAGCCCAGACGCTCGATACGACGCTCTGGGTCCCCAACGCCGAGGTGAAGACCATCCTGCGCGTGGGGGGGACGATCTACCTGGGCGGGCGCTTCAGCGAGATCGGGCCGCAGACGGGGAGCGGGGTCGGCATCCAGTATCCGTCCGGCGCCGTGGTCCCCGGGTTTCCCAAGGTGACCCGGATCGTCAACTGCGTCGTGCCGGACGGGGACGGCGGCTGGTACATCGGCGGCGCCTTCACCCGGGTAAACGGCGTCGTCCGCAACAACGCCGCGCACATCCGCGCCGACCTGACGATCTCGGGGTGGGACCCGAACGTCGCCTCGACCGGCGGCCTCAGGGTCAACAGCATCCTGGTGCACGGGAGCCGGGTCTACCTCGGGGGCTTCTTTACGAGCGCCGGGGGGCAGACCCGCAGCAGCATCGCCGCGGTGGACCGCGTGACCGGCGTGGCGTCGAGCTGGAATCCGAACCCCAACTCCGAGGTGTACTCGCTGGCCGCGAACGGCCCCAACATCGTCGCCGGGGGCCGGTTCACGAGCATCGGCGGCCAGACGCGCAACAACATCGCCCAGCTCGACACCACCACGGGACTCGCGACCGCGTGGAACCCCAACGCGAACCTGCCCGTGGAAGGCGTCGTCTTGAGCGGCACGACGGTTTACGCCTTCGGGGACTTCAGCACGATCGGGGGCTAGGCGCGCCCCCTCCTCGCCGCGCTCGATGCGACGACCGGGCTGGCCACGAGCTGGAACCCGCGGCCGAACAGCAAGGTCAAGGCGCTGCTGGTCCGAAACGGTCTCGTCTACATCGGCGGCGACTTCACGAACTTCTTCGTCAACGCGCCCCGCAACTTTCTCGCGGCGATTGACGCGTCGAGCGGCACGGTGCGGAGCTGGAACCCCAACGTGGGGGGCTGGCCGCTGAGCACGTCGCGCGTGCGTTCGCTCGCCTTCAACGGCCCCCATCTGCTCGTGGGAGGCTCGTTCACGACCATCGGCGGCCAGACGCGCACGTGCCTCGCGGAAGTCGACACGGCGACGGCCCTGGCGCGGTCGTGGGACCCGCACGTCGGATCCGACGTGCTGGCGCTGGCCGTGAACGGCTCGACCGTGTTCGCCGGCGGAACGTTCCTGAGCGTCGGCGGCGTCTCACGCCTGCGTGCCGCGGCGCTCGACGCGGCGACCGGCATGCCCACCGCCTGGAACCCCAACGCGAACGCGCAGGTGCTCGGGCTCGCGGAGCAGTCGGGGACGATCTACGCGATCGGCGATTTCAACTCGATCGGCGGAGCCTCGCGCAACCGGATCGCGGCGCTCAACGGCGCCACCGGAGCCGCGACCAGCTGGAACCCGCAGGCCTCCGGTAGTGGGGGCTTCCTGTACTCGGTCGCCGCGACCCCATCGGCCGTGTTCGTCGGCGGGGACTACAGCCTCTCCTTCGTCGGTGGATCGTCCCGAACCGATTTGGCCGCGCTGGATCGGACTACCGCGCAGCCGATTCCCTGGTGGGACCCGCGGCCGGTGGACGGAGCGAACAACGCGGTCTGGAGCATCATCCCGAACGGGGAGCACGTCTTCGTGGGTGGAGTCTTCAATTACATCGGCGGCCTGCCCTGGAAGAATCTCGTGAAGCTCGACTCGCTCTCCAGCCAGACCGAGTTCGGATGGAGGCCGGATCCCGACGGCACCGTGACCGCGCTCGCGCTGGACGGGGGCGTGCTGTATGCGGCCGGGCTGTTCACGTCCATCGGCGGGCAGAGTCGGCCCGGGCTCGCCGCCGTGGACCCTGCGACGGGGCTCGCGACTTCCTGGAATCCGACGTTTGCGGGAACGGTGGCCAAGCTCGACACCGGCAACGGCTACCTGAACGTGGTCGGCCAGTTCACGCAGCTCGCGGGACAGGCCTCGAAGGGGGCGAGCGCCGTACACCTCACCACTGGTGTGCCGCTCGTCTGGACCCCGGATCCCGGCGCTTCCAACCTCTTCACGACCCTGGACGTGTTCGACAACGTGACCTACCTGGGCGGCACGTTCTTCCAGATGGACGATAGACCGGTCGGCTACCTCGCCGCCTACACCTTCCCGCCCGCCACCGCGAGCGTGCACGTCGAGTCCGGGCGCCCCGTGACCCTTCAGGCCTGGCCGAACCCGTTCGTCGAGCGGCTGTCGGTCGGTTTCGCCCTTCCCGAAGCGCAGGTGGTGCGGCTCGAGGTGCTCGACGTGGCCGGCCGTCGCGTGTGGAGCTCCGCGAGCGAGTTCCTCGCCGCCGGCGCCCAGGCGCTGGTCTGGGACGGCAGGCTCGAAGGCGGCCGCGCCCGCGCCGAAGAGGGCGTCTACTTCGTGCGCGTGGTCGGGGAGAGCTTCAAGGCGTCGAGGCGGATCGTGCGGATGCGGTGAGGGCGGGGGGGGGGAGGGCATCGGTTTCCTCAGCAGGTACGCGGGGAATCGAGGCTAATTCGAG
>CAZIVR010000063.1:0-21424 GCA_964542745.1 uncultured bacterium | reverse complement strand
CGAAGTACTCCTTGCCCGTGCCGCTCTCGCCCTCGATCAGCACGCTGGTGGTGTCCCCCACCGCCACCTGCTCGGCGATGGCGTAGGCCTCCTGCATCGAGGGGCTGGCGGAGTGGAGGTAGTCCTCGTCGGAGAACGCGTGGTGGCGCAGGCGGCGCAGCTCGAGCCACAGTTTCTGCGACTCGAGGGCGCGGGCCACCAGCGCCAGCAGTTCCTCGGTCTCGAACGGTTTCTTCACGAACCAGAACGCGCCGGCGTTCATGGCCTCGACCGCGGTCTCGAGCTCGCCGAAGGCCGTCATCAGGATGACCGACATCTCCGGCTGCACGCGCTTGAACTCGCGCAGCAGCTCGATCCCGGTGCCGTCCGGGAGCTTCAGGTCGAGGATCGCGAGATCCGGCATGCCCGGCTCGATCGCCTCGCGCGTCTCGCGCACCGAACCCGCGGTGAGCACCGTGTAGCCTTCATCCTCGAGCGCGCGGCACACGAAGTGCCGGATCGAGTCCTGGTCGTCCACCACCAGGATGTTCGCCTTGCTCATGACGCCCCTCCCTGAGGCTCCAGCGGCAGCTCGACCACGAAGGTCGCCCCGCTTCCGGAGATGTTTCGCACGGACAGGTTCCCGCCGTGTCGTTTGACGATGTCGTGGGAGATGTACAGGCCGAGCCCGCTCCCTCCCTGCTTGGTCGTGAAAAACGGTTCGAAAACGGTCTTGAGGTGCTCGGCGCGGATGCCCGGGCCCTCGTCGCTCACCCGCACCGCCACCACCGGCCCGGCCTGGCCGGTCTCGCGGCCCGGGGCCTCCTCGATGCGGATGCGCAACGTGCCCCCGGACGGCGAGGCTTCGGCGGCGTTCTTGACGAGGTTGATGAACACCTGCTCCAGCTGGTCCGGGTCGTGCGGGACCGGCGGCGTGCGCGGCGTCACCGTCAGCTCCGTGCGCAGCCCGCGCTCCGCGATGCGCGGTTCGAGGCAGCGGAGCGCGCGCCGCACGGTGTCCTCGAGCGGCAGGACCCGGGCCTGCAGCTTGCGCGGGTGCGTGACGTCGAAGAGGTCCTGCACGATCCGGTCGAGCCGGCGGATCTCGTTCTCGATGAACTGGAGGTTCTCGCGCTGCGGGCCCTCGTCCTTGAGCGCCCGCGACAGGTACTGGACCCCGGCCGCGATCCCGGCCAGCGGGTTCCGGATCTCGTGGGCCACGCTCGAGGTGAACCTCCCGAGCGCGGCGAGGCGGTCCTGCCGGCGGGCGTGCTCCTCCGCCAGCTTGAGGGGCGACAGGTCCACGAACGTGGCGATCGCGCCGTACACGTTCCGCCCCTCGTGGCGCAGCAGCGACGTCGTGAGGCTCACCGGCAGCGGAGTCCCGCCGGAGGCGCGGAACAGCGTCTCCTCGCGCAGCGCGAGGCGCCCGTGCTCGAGGGCGTCCCGCACCCGGGCCTCGGCCTCTTCGCCCAGCACCTCGCCCAGCGGCCGGCCGACGACCTCGTCGGCGCGGTGGCCCAGCAGCTGTTCGGCGGTCCGGTTGAACGTGAGCAGGCGGCCCTGGAGGTCGGTGGCCACCAGCCCGCTCGCCATGCTGTCGAGGACGTGCTCGCGGAAGCGCTCGCTGCGCCGCAGGTCCTGCGCGAGGCGCGCGTTCTCCACGACCGGGGCCAGCGACAGCGCGATGGACTCGAGCAGCATGGCGTCGTCCGGGCCGATCGGGCGCAGCCCGGGACGCGACGCGATCCCGATCACGCCGAGCTGCGGCATCCATTCGCACTCGAGGCAGTGGGCCTGGCGGGCCTCGCGCTCGTAGGCCCAGCGCTCGGCGGCGGCCCCCGGGGGCGGCGCGAGCAGCCCGGCGTCGCCGAGCACGCAGCGCTCCCCGCACACTTCGTGGGTCTCGCCGCCCGGCACCAGCGACTGGCTGCGCTGCAGCGGCACGCACAGAAGGCCGTCGAGGCCCTCGAGGAGATCGCCGAGCGGATGGCCCTCGGGCAGCACCGCGACCGGGTGGCGGAGCAGGTCGTGCTGGCGGATCGAGCGGTTGAGCCACAGGGCGCGGGCGGCACCCCCCGCGTCCCCGAGCAGCGGCAGCTGGAAGCCGACGTGCCGCTCCCGGCTGCCCGCCCGCGAGGTCCAGGTGCCGGCGAGGACGCGCTCGCCGCGGTCCACGAGGGCGAGGAACACCTCGGGGAATCCGAAGGCGTGGCTCAGGTAGCGCGACACGGTGCGCGCCGTCTCGCCGGCGTCCCGCGCCCCCACCATGCCGCTCGCGACCTCGCGGAGCGAGACCAGCTGGACGTTGGTCTCGATCAGCCGGCGGTGGCTGTGCTCCAGCTCCTCGACGAGCTCGGCGAGCGCGTGCCGCAGCGCTCCCGGGTCCTCGGGATCGAGGGTGACGCCGGTGTCCGCGCGGCCGGAGAGGCCCCGCACGTCCTCGATCCGCCGCAGCAGCTCGCGCAGCGAATCGCCCCTGGCAGCTTCCATGCAGACATCCCGCGCACCGGCCGCAGGGCGTGGCCGGGGCGACACTGGAGACGACGGCGCGCCCGCTCAGGGCGGGGAGTGATGGGCGCGCCGGTGCTCGATTCGGTCAGCGGTCCGCGAACTCGCGAACCGCCGCCGCGACGTAGCGAATCTGGTCCTCCGTGAGCTCCGGGTAGATCGGCAGCGCGAGGGTCTCGCGCGCGGCCGCTTCGGATTCGGGCATGTCCCCCTCGCGGTAGCCGAGCGGGGCGAAACACTGCTGGAGGTGGAGCGGGACCGGGTAGTAGACCTCGCAGCCGATGCCGCGCTCTTCGAGGTGCTTCTTGAGCTCGTCGCGGCCCTCGCAGCGGATCACGTACTGGTTGTAGATGTGGCGCGAGCGCGGGTCCCGGAACGGGCGGCCGACGCGCGAGCCCTCGAACAGCGCGTCGTAGGTGCGCGCGTTCTGCGCGCGCTTCTCGCTCCACCGGTCGAGGTGCCGGAGCTTGACCCGCAGGATCGCCGCCTGGAGCGAGTCGAGCCGCGAGTTGGTGCCCACCAGCGCGTGGTAGTACTTGGGCCGCGCGCCGTGGTTGCAGAGCAGCCGGGCGCGGTCGGCGTGCTGGGCGTCGTTCGCGACGATCATGCCGCCGTCGCCCGCGCCGCCCAGGTTCTTCGAGGGGAAGAAGGAGAAGCACCCGTAGTCGCCCATCGAGCCCGCCCGGCGTCCCTCCCACTCGGAACCGATGGCCTGCGCCGCGTCCTCGATCAGCCACAGCTTGCGGCGCTCGGCGAGCGCGCGGATCGCGGTCATGTCGGCGCACTGGCCGAACAGGTGCACCGGCATCAGGGCCTTGGTGCGCGGGGTGATCGCCGCCTCGATCTTGTGCACGTCGAGGTTGTAGGTGCGGCGGTCCACGTCCACGAACACCGGCGTGGCGCCGTTGTTGGAGACGGTGCCGGCGCTGGCGAAGAACGAGTAGGCGCTGGTGATCACCTCGTCGCCGGCCCCGATCCCGAGCGCCCACATCGCGAGCAGCAGGGCGTCGGTTCCCGAGGCGCACGCGACGGCGTGGGCGCACTGCGAGTAGCGGGCCACCTCCTCCTCGAGCCCGGTCACCTCGGGGCCGCCGATGAAGCGGGTGCTCTCCATCACCCGCCGCACCGCGTCGTCGATCTCGGTCTTGAGGTCCGCGTACTGCGCCTTGAGATCGAGCAGCGGCACGGTCATTCCCGTCTTGGTCGGCATCGCACTCATCGTCGGTTCCCTTCCGGCCGGGGCCTCAGGAGTCCACCCAGCCCTGGTTCTCGAGCAGCTGTTCCACCGGCACGTCGCGCCAGACTCGCGCGGGCGTGCCGAGCACGATCTTGCGGGCGGGCACGTCGGCGGTCACCACCGAGCCCGCCGCCACCAGCGCGTCCTCGCCGATCACCACCCCGGGCAGGGTCACGGTCCCGGCCCCGACCCTCGCGCCCTTCTTCACGGTCACGCCCTTGAAATGCTTGAAGCGCTCGGCGGTGCGGCCCACGAAGTTGTCGTTGGAGGTCACCACGCCGGGCGCGATGAACACGCGGTCCTCGAGCGTCGAGTACGCGGTGATGTAGCACTCGCTCTCGAGCTTGCAGAACCGGCCCACGGTGCAGAAGTTCTCCACGGTCACGCCGCGCCCCACGATGGTGCCGCGGCCGATCGTCACGTTTTCCCGCACGGTGCAGAGGTCGGCCATCAGCACCTTGCCCTCGATCCGGGCGCCCCGGTACAGCACCACGCCCGTGCCCACGATCGAGAGCTCGCCGACCTCGAGGGGCGGCAGCTCCTGCTCCTTCGTGGTCGCGGAGTTCGCGGCCTTCATGGGCCGCTTGCCGAGCGAGGCGTGGTCGTCCACCCGCACCGTGTCGCCGATCACGGTGTCGGCGTGGATCACCACGTGATGCCCGATGCGGCAGCCGGCCCCGATCGTGACGTTCTCGCCGATCACGCAGAACTCGCCGACCGTGGTGCCCGCGCCGAGGCGCGCGCTCGGGTGGATCGCGGAGGTGCTCACGACACGCCCGCCGTGAGGCTCGCGATCGAGACCGGAGCGCCGCCCGCGGCGAGGGAGGCCTGGGCCGCGGCCAGCACCTTCACCACCCGCAGCCCGTCGGCCCCGTCGGTGAGCGGCGTCTTGCGCTCGCGGATGCACTCGACGAAGTGCGCGCACTCGATCGTCAGCGGCTCCTTGAGCGAGATCTGCGGAATCAGGATGTCGCCGCTGCGCACGGTGAGCGCGTCGCCGTAGCCGACGATCTGGCCGCCCTTGTCCACGCCCTTGTCGTAGACGCGGATCTTCTCGCTGGCCTCCATGTCGTCGAACACGACCATCTTGCGGCTGCCCACCACCGTGAACTTGCGGAGCTTGTGGGGGTCCAGCCAGGAGACGTGCACGTGCGCGAGCTTGCCGCCGGGGAAACGCAGGTCCACGAACACCACGTCCTCGACCGTCCCCTGCAGGAACGCCGAGCCGCGCGCCACGACGTCGATCGGCTCCTGGTCGAGCAGGTGCAGGATCACCGAGAGGTCGTGGGGCGCGAAGCTCCACAGCGCGTTCTCGTCGCGGCGCACCTTCCCCAGGTTCACGCGCTGCGAGTAGAGGTAGTAGAGGTCGCCGAGCGCCCCCTCCGCGACCAGGCGCTTCAGGTACTGGACCCCCGGGTGGTAGAGCAGCAGGTGGCCGACCATCAGGATGCGTCCCCGCTCGCGCGCGAGCCGCACCAGCTCCTCGGCGTGCGGGACCTGCAGCGCCAGCGGCTTCTCGACGTAGACGTCCTTGCCGGCCTCGAGCAGCTGCTTGGCCAGCGGGTAGTGGCTCACGGCCGAGGAGGCGACCACCGCGCCGTGCACGTCCGGGGCCGAGCACACCTCGGAGACGTCGGCGAGGGCGCGGGCCTGCGGGACCTGGGCCGAGGTCTTCGCCAGCCGCTGGGCGTCGGCGTCGCAGATCGCGACCAGGCGGGCCCCCGGGAGCCGTGCGAAATTCCGCACCAGGTTGGCGCCCCAGTCGCCGGTGCCCACCACCGCGATGCCGATCGTCTCGTTCAAGCCCGCTCCTTCCCACTGCTGGTGACGAAAAAGCGAACGTGGGGTTCACGTTCGCGGCGGCGGAGTCTAGCAGCCGCGTTTTCGGGGGGTCAACGCCGTCAGGCGGCGCGCGCCTCGCCGTCCTCCACCCGGTTGCGCCCGGCGCGCTTGGCCCGGTAGAGGGCGCGGTCGGCGGACTGGATCAGCCCGTTGACGTCGCCCCCGTCGCCCGGAAACACCGCGATGCCGGAACTCACCGTGATCGCCCCGGGCGCCACCTGCGCGAAGCCGTGGCGCTCGATCGCGACCCGCATGCGCTCGGCCACCACGCGCGCGCCTTCGCGGTCGGTCTGCGGGAGGATCACGGTGAACTCGTCGCCTCCGTACTTCGCGACCAGGTCGAAGGAGCGGACCTGGGTGGCGAGGATGCCCGCCATCTCGCGCAGCAGGTGGCTGCCGCGCAGGTGCCCGAACTGGTCGTTGTAGGTCTTCAGGTTGTCCACGTCGAGCATGATCACCGCGAGGCTCTGCCCGAAGCGTCCGGCGCGCTTGATCTCGCGGCGCAGGGCGCTCTTCAGGAACCGGTAGTTGTGGACCTGCGTGAGGTCGTCCGTGACCGCGAGCTTCTCGAGGCTCTCCGAGAGCCGGAGGTTCTCGACCGCCAGCGTGGTCCACGCGCCGAGCAGGGTGAGCAGCGCGGTGTCCTCGTGCGCGAATCGCTCGCCGCCGCGCCGGCGGAACAGCGCCAGCCACGCGGGCCCGCCCTCCCGCAGGCGCAGCGGCACGAACAGCGCGGGGCCGCTCTCCACGCCCGGGCACCACTCGGTGCCGGCGGCCCGGGGGTCGGCGCCGAGGTCGGCCGACGCCATGGGATGGTCCTGTCGCTGGAGGAGCCGCAGGAACTCGCCGCCGGACAGGTCGAGGGGCGACGCTTCGGCCCGGTTCCGGCCCCGGGGCAGCACGAAGCGCTCGGTGCGCCGGCTGTGGGTCAGCACCACGCTGGCGCCGTCGCAGTCCACGAGCCCGGCCGCCGCCCGCAGCACCTTCTCGATCAGGGCGTGGCGCGACCGCCCGGAGGTCCGGTCGGTCAGCTCCAGCAGCGTTTCGACGATGCGCTCGCGCGCCAGCATGGCCTCCCCGGCGGTTCGGTTGGGTGAGAATCCCACGGGATCAGGCAACCCATGTGCCACGCGAGGTTTGCGCTAGCGGCGACCCCCCGGGGGACCCCGGCGGGTGGCCAGCCGCAGGCTTCGCAACAGGAAGCCCGCGATTCCGGCGACGAGCAGCCCGACGATCGCGGATCGCTGCCACCCCTGCAGTGGCAAGTTCTTGGCGGCCGCGCCGAACTGAATCAGGCCGGCCACGAGCGCCGCCGTGAGCGCGAGCGCGATCCCGAGTTGCGCCGCGCGCCACGCTCCCTCCCCCGTCCACGCCCCGGACGCCGCGTGGGGCATTTCGCCCCGATCGGAGCCCCCCCGACTCGCATCCTGCAACGCCCCGCCCGGGGCGGTCGCCGCCCACAGCCGGGTCGCGCCGAGCAGGAAGCTCCGCGCCCGCATCCGCTCGAACCCGGCCGCGGCGAGGTCGGCCTCGAAGGCGAGTCCGTCGCCGAACTCGAAGATCGAATCGCGCAGGTAGCGGTAGGCGGTGGGGTCCGGCGAGAGTCGGCCCAGCAGCGGCACGGCCAGCCGGAGGTGCGCGCGGTGGAAGGGCGCGAACCACCCGGGGCGAGGCGCGCACGCCTCCAGCACGCCGAGCGTGCCGCCCGGGGCGAGCACGCGCCGGATCTCGGCGAGCGCGGCCGGGCGCGGGCGCAGGTTGCGGATCCCGAAGCCGACGGTCACGGCGTCCACCGAGCCGTCGCGGAGCGGGATCCGGAAGGCGTCCGCGCACACCAGCCGCGGCACCCAGCCGCGCGCGGGGAGTTCGGCAGCCGCGTCCTCGAGCATGCCGAGGCTCACGTCGAGCCCGATCACGAGGCGGCCCGGGCGCGTGAGGCCGCGCAGCGACACCCCGTTCCCGGTGCAGAGGTCGAGCACGACCAGCGCCCGCGGGGGCACGGTCGCGGCGAGCGCGGCGCGCCAGGCGCCGTCCTGCCCCAGCGTCATCAGCCGGTTGAGCAGGTCGTAGCGCGCGGTCACGCCGTCGAACATCCGCGCCATCTCGCGGGAAGCGTGGGGCCGGAAGCGGTCCGGCGCGGAGGGCGTCTGGGTCATCGGGGTGGGAAGTGGTGCGCCCGACAGGAATCGAACCTGTAACCTTTAGCTCCGGAGGCTAACGCTCTATCCAATTGAGCTACGGGCGCGCAGCGGCCGTTTATAACATACGGACGGAGCCCCGCCTACCGGCCGAGCCGCACCGCCACCGAGAAGCTCGTGCCGCCGGGCCAGCCCCGCTCCCGCCCGCGCGGCGCGCCGGCGGCCGGGCCCGCGGGCCCTTCGCCGCCCGCGCCCGACCCGCCCGCGCCGTCGCCCCGGAACAGCTTCGCGAACACGAATTGGCGGAGGTCCGCCGAGGTCTCGAGCCCCGCCGCGCGCAAGGTCGCCCCGATCGAGACCGAGCCGAGCTGGATCCGCCGCACCGCGAGGCCCGACTCGCGGCGGTTCGCCACGCCGAGCCCGAGGAAGACGGACTGCCAGCCGATCAGGCTTCCCTCGGTCCGGAGATCGTAGCCGGCGGCCCCGGCCCGCCAGCCCAGACGCGACTCGCGGACCCGCTCGATGCCGGCGTGCGCCCTCCATCCCTCGCACTCGAGCCGGGCCAGGGCGTGCTGGCGGACGCCGAGCAGGTCGCCCCACAGGTCGGTGAACGGCCAGGACTCGACCGAGCCGCGCGCGCCGCCGCTCGCTTCGAGCCGCTCCACGTCGGCGAGCAGGCGATGGCGAGCGCCGCTTCCCTCGATCGCGCCGAGCCAGCTGGTCAGGCGGCCCCGCGCGTAGGGGACCCGGGCGTAGCGCTGGCCGAGCCAGCGACCGTCGGCCGTCGCGAGCCCGCGCGCCTCGGTCCGGCGCAGCAGGAGCCGAAGCCCGGCGGCCGGCCGGACGATCGCGGCGCTCTGCCAGCCGAGGAACTCCCCGCCGAGCGCGAACTCGTGTCCCGCGGCGTGCGCCGCGAAGGCCGGGGGCAGGAGCAGCATGCGGTGGTACCCGAGCTGGGCCGCGTCGAGCGGACCCCCGCGGACCTCGAGATCCGCGGAGGAGATCTCCCGCGGGAGATCGAGCGGCAGGACGATCCGCGCGTCCCCGTCGCTGAGGGCGACCTCCGGCCGATCGGCCGCCCGCTCCCACGACACCTGCGCCGCCAGCCAGTCGTCGCGGAGGAATCGGGCGCCCACGCCGGCGTCCTCGCGGCCGGCTCCCGCGCCGCCACGGGTCGCGGCGGCGAGCGTGAGGCCGGGAAGCGCCTCGGCCAGGCGCAGGTCCACCCCGGCGCGCGCCTCCGCGCCCGCGCCCCGAAACGCCCCCTGTCCCCCGCCCGCGCCCGCGCTCCAGCCCGGATCCGACCGGACGATCGAGAGCCGCAGCGAACGCCGGCCCACGGGCCGCTCGTATCCGGCGAACGCGCGCCATTCGGAACGGTCCAGCGAGGGCGCGCCGCGCCCCGTGGCCGGCAGGAGCCGCGAGGCTTCGAATCGGACGCCCGCCCCTCCGCCCGCGGGACTCGCGGCCCGCGACCACCAGCCCACGGCATCCCTCAGTGGCGAGGCGAACGGATCCCCGCCCAGCCCCGGCGCCGGGCGGCTGCCGGGCGCGAGCAGGTCCGCGGGGTCCGCCCGGGCCGCGGCCGGAGCCAGGGCCGCGGCCACGAGGGCGGCGACCAGCGACCGTTTCAAGGCGCCGGCCTCGGGACGGCATCCGTCCAGTCGAGGACGACGGTCCGCTGCCAGTCCGAAGCGCCGTATCCGAACAGGCTCAGGAGCTGCGAGGTCGAGCCGATCGTCGGGAGCAGGCCGTTGAAGTCGGGATCCGGCCACACCCAGCCGCCGAACGAAGTGGCGTTCCAGGTCACCGTCGGCACGAAGACCACCGCGGTGGCGACGGTGTACGTCTCGTACCACTCGAAGGGAACGCTCTGGGTGCCGCCCGACAGGTTGCCCGCGAAACTCGTGGATGCGTAGTAGTACCCGGCCCACAGCGGGTTCGCCTGAAACGTCGCGAGCCGACTGAACAGCAGGTCGCGGGCCGCGGTCTGGAGGAACGCCGAGCCGTATCCGGATTCGGATCTCCCCCCGGCGTAGACGTAGATCCAGTACCCGCCCGAGTAGTAGCCGCTCGAAGGCGCGCTGGCGCTCCTCGACGTGTTCCCCGCCCCGTACTCGTACCGGACGAGAGCCGGGCGCCGGACCGCGCCGGCCGAGTACCCGGGCAGCTTGGCCTTCCAGTCCCGGATCGGGTTGTCGAGGAGCGCCGAGGGATGGATCTCCAGCGGCACGTCGGGGGTCGCCCCGTCGCCGTCCCAGTCCGCGGTGATCGTGAAGCCCGACTGGAGCGCGGTCCGGGCGTGTCCCAGGTAGACCTTGAGCGACTCGGCGCTCGCCCGGGTGAAGTCACTCGGATCGATCTTGATGGCGTCGTCGCTCTGGTCGTCGGTCTCCGCCAGCAGCGAGGTGAGGCTGGCCTCGCCGTCGGTGATCGCGCCGAGGAGCGAGAGCTTCGCGTGGTCCAGGCGGGCCGCCCCGATGCTGCGGAGCTTGAGCCAGTTGCTGCCGGGCGAGACGGCGCTGACCAGCCCGGCGCTGTCGTAGGCGGCGAAGTTCAGGTCGTAGGCCACGGCGATGTCGCACAGCGCCGCGAGCAGCCCGCACCCCGCCCGCAGCGCGAGGATGTCGGTGCGGTCGATCTCGATCGGGTCGGCGCCCGGGTCGCCCTGCATCTCCGGCGTCACGATGAACCGGTAGCCGGGGTCCGTGGCGAGGCTGCCGAGCCGCGACATGGATTCGGCGAGGATCGGGAGCACGCGCAGCTCGAAGATGTCCTGCACCCCGCGCAGCTGGGGATCGGCGCCGCGCAGTCGGGGATTCGCCAGCGCCAGCAAGGAGAGCGCGGGCACCTCGAGGGGAAGCCGGAGGGCGTCCCTGGCCCGGCCGAGCCGGACGGGCACGTCCAGCGGGCGCGGACCGCTGGGGACCTCGAAGGGCACGTGGGCCGCGAGGTAGGCCGCCCACTCGTCGAAGGCCGCGTTCACCGAGGCGTCGGTCGTGAGCGACAGCAGGCCCAGCACCGAGACGCCGAACTTGGCGTCCTGATGATTGGGGTCGAGGCTGAGCGCCTGCTGGTAGAGGGTGTAGGGCTGGCTGAAGTCCACGTCGCTCGGGCGGTTCGGATCGGGACCCGCGACCAGCGCGGCGATCACCAGGCCGAGGGAAGTGTTGGCCTTGGAGACGAGGTGATCCGCGGAGCCCCCCCCGCCGCCGCCCTGGGACTGGGTCGGCTGGGCCCTTTTCGAGCAACCCGCAACGGAGAGGGACAGCAGGAGGACGAGGGGAAGGACGAAACGCGCGCGCATGGGCGGCTCCACAGGGCGGTGTCGGTCGGTGTGACTGGACCTGCCTGGGAGGCCCCTCCGTGAACGGCCCGCGACAGTGCCCGGAGGCTACGCCCGGGAACCGGTCACTTCAACGGCCGAATCCCGGCCTCACGGGCGGACCGAAGCCGCACCCGCAAGTCCCTTCAGGCGCAGCACCTCGCCGACGTCCTTGTCGCCGCGTCCCGAGAGGTTCGCGATCGCGCGCGTCGCCCGCCCGAGGCGCGGGCCCTCCCGCAGCAGCCACGCGAGCGCGTGGGCGCTCTCGAGCGCGGGCAGGATGCCCTCGAGGTTCGCGAGCGTCTCGAAGGCCGCGAGCGCCTCGTCGTCGGTGGCGGCCGAGTATTCGGCCAGCCCCTGCGCGGCGAGCCACGCGTGCTCGGGACCGAGCGCCGGGTAGTCGAGCCCGGCCGAAACCGAGTGGGTCTCGCGGATCATCCCGCGCTCGTCCTGCAGCACCAGGGTGCGCGTGCCGTGCAGCACGCCCACGCCCGGATCGGCGAAGCGCGCGGCGTGGCGGCCGCTCGCGAGGCCGAGCCCGCCGGCCTCCACCCCCACCTTGCGCACCGCGGGCGCGTCGAGGAAGGCGTGGAACAACCCGATCGCGTTGCTGCCGCCCCCGACGCAGGCCACCAGCACGTCGGGCAGCCCGCCCTCGAGCGCCTCGAACTGGCGGCGCGCCTCCTCGCCGATCACGCGATGGAAGTTCCTCACCATCACCGGGAACGGATGCGGCCCGAGCACCGAGCCCAGCACGTAGTGCGTGTCCCGGACCCGCGTCACCCAGTCGCGCAGCGCCTCGTTGATCGCGTCCTTGAGGGTGCGGCTGCCGGCGTCCACCTCGCGCACCTCGGCCCCCATCAGCCTCATGCGCTCGACGTTCAGGTGCTGGCGGCGGGCATCCTCGCTGCCCATGTACACGGTGCACTCGAGCCCGAAGCGGGCGGCGGCCGCCGCGGTCGCGACCCCGTGCTGGCCCGCCCCGGTCTCGGCGATGACGCGCGGCTTGCCCATGCGCCGCGCGAGCAGGCACTGGCCGATCGTGTTGTTGATCTTGTGCGCGCCGGTGTGGAGCAGGTCTTCGCGCTTGAGGAACACGCGGCATCCGGCCCGCTCCGAGAAGCGCCGCGCCTCGACCAGCGGCGTCGGGCGCCCGGCGAAGTCGCGGAGCGCGGCCGCGAGCTCGTCGCGAAACGCCGGGTCGCCGAGCGCCCGCGCGTACTCGGCCTCCAGCTCGTCGAGCGCGTGCACCAGCGTCTCGGGGACGAATCGCCCGCCGTAGGGCCCGAAGTGCCCGGTGGCGTCGGGGACCGCGCCGCGAGGCTCAGCCACGCGCCGCCTCGTCGTGCGCGCGCACCGCGGCCACGAAGCGCCGCACGCGGGCCTCGTCCTTCACGCCCGGCTCCGACTCCAGCCGCGAGGACGCGTCCACGCCGAACGGACGCACCTGCTCGAGCATCGGCCGCACGTTGTCGGCGTCGAGCCCGCCCGCCACCATGACGTCGAAGTCGGCCGCCACCGTGGCGGCCACGAACCACGGGAAGGTGCGGCCGGTTCCCCCCGAGCGCATCGCGTCGGCGGTGTCGAGCAGGACCAGGTCGCCGCGCGCGGGGAGCGGCGCGAGCAGCGCGCCGTCGTCGGCGACCGGCACCGCGAACGCGGCGGGCAGCGGGAAGTCGGCCGGCCACGCGGCCGGATCCACGCCGTGGAGCTGGACGCGGGCCGCGCCGGCGGCGCCCGCGAGCCGGAGCGCCTCCTCCGGGCTCGGCCGCACCAGCACCGCCACGGTGACCGGCGCGCCCCCGAGCGCGCCGAGGATCGCGCGCGCGGCCTCGGCCGTGACCCGGCGCGGGCTCTCCCCCTTCAGCACGAAGCCCAGCCAGTCGGCGCCGGCCGCGAGCGCGGCGCGCGCGTCCTCGAGGCGGGTGAGCCCGCACACCTTGACCACGGTGCGTCCCATGGCGGGGGCTTCAGGGGCGGCCCGCGGCCGCGGCGCCGAGCCGCGCGAGCAGGCCGGCCGGGTCGGCGCTGGTCATGAAGGCCTCCCCCACCAGCACGGCGTCGCACCGCGTGGCGCGCAGGCGCGCGAGGTCCTCGGGGGTCGAGAGCCCGCTCTCCGCGACCGCCGTCACCAGCGGGGGCACCTTCGGGAGCAGCCGAATCGAGGTTTCGAGGTCCACCTCGAAGGTGCGCAGGTCGCGGTTGTTGATCCCCACCAGTGTCGCCCCGGCGCGGATCGAGCGGGTCAGCTCGTCCTCGTCGTGCACCTCGACCAGCGCGTCGAGGCCGAGCAGCCGGGCCTCGGAGATGAGCCGCTGCAGCTGGATCTCCGAAAGGACCGCCGCCAGCAGCAGCACGCCGTCGGCGCCGCGCGTCGCGGCGTCGAGGAGCTGGTAGGAGTCCACGACGAAGTCCTTCATGAGGATCGGCAGGCGCGTCTCGGGGCGCACCCGGTTCACCCATCCCGGATCGCCCAGGAAGTGGTCCGGCTCCGTGACCAGCGACACCGCGGCCGCACCCCCGGCCTCGTAGAGCCGGGCGGTCGCGACCGGGTCCACGCCGTCGCGGAGGATTCCCTTCGAGGGCGAGGCGCGCTTCACCTCGCACAGCAGGCGGATCGGGTTCCCGGGGCCCCCGCGGCGCAGCGGCCGCTCCAGCCGTCCGGCGGGCGCGAGGTCGCGCAGGGCCTCCCGCAGCCGGTGGCCCGGCACCTCGCGCTCCATGCCGGCGACGCGGCGCCGCCGGTCGTCCACGATGCGCGCGAGGAAGTCTCGCGCCGCGGCGCTCACGAGGCGGTCCCGGGCGCGGGGTCCGGGCGCGGCGCGGAGGGCGGAGGCGGGGACGGCGCGAGGGTGAGCCGCGGGCTTTCGGGGGCCGGGCGGACGAGCAGGCACCCGGCGATGCGGTCGTGGAGCGCCTGCTTGCGCGAGCCGAAGGCGATCATGAGGTAGCCGATCCCGGCGGTGAGCAGCGACAGGTACTGCCCGAAGTGCCGGACCGTCGCGCGGCCGAATCCGATGCGCCGGCCCGAGAGATCGCAGACGCGGATCGCGAGCAGCCGCTGGCCGAGCGATCCCTGACCGCGGCCGCTCTCGAGCAACGCCGAGTACAGCCAGCTCGACGCGAGGAACAGGCACTGCAGCGCCCACTCGACGGCGTCCCCCTGCCACGGGGCGAAAGGATCGCGGCCGAGCGCGTACTGGAGCGCGTACTGGAAGGGCAGGATCACGAGCATGTCCACGACGGCCGAGGCGGCCCGCCGCCAGAATCCGGCGTAGGCGAGCCGCTCGGCTGCGGCGGCCGCGGGAGGAACCGCCGCGAGGCGTTCGGTCTGCAGCGCCGCGCCGCACGCCCCGCACAGCGAGTCCGCTTCGGGGGCCCAGGCGCCGCACTTCGAGCAATACATGAGGTCCCCTCAGCCGCGGAACGTCGCCATCTCGGCCAGCTTGGCGGCGGCCGCCCCGCTGTCGATGGCCTGCGCCGCGCGCGCCACGCCCGCCTCGAGCGACGGCGACAGGCCCGAGACCACCAGCGCCGCCGCGGCGTTCAGCACCACGACGTCGCGGGCGGCGCTCTTCTCCCCCGCGAGCACCGCGCGCACGCGGGCCGCGTTCGCGGCCGCGTCCCCGCCGGCGATCTGGTCGCGCTCGGTGCGCGCCAGCCCCAGCGTGGCCGGGTCCACCTCGAACTCGGTGACCTTGCCGTCCCGCAGCTCCGCCACGTGCGAGGTCGCGAACGGGGTGAGCTCGTCGAGCCCGTCGCGCCCGTGCACCACCCACGCCCGGTCGCTTCCCAGCTCGCGGAGCACCTCGGCCACCGGGCGCACCAGCGCGTCCGAGAACACGCCCAGCAGCTGCATGGTGGCGCCCGCCGGGTTGGTGAGCGGCCCGAGCACGTTGAAGACCGTGCGCACGCCGATCTCGCGCCGGGTGGCGGCGGCGTGCTGGAGCGCCGCGTGGTAGTTGGGCGCGAACAGGAACGTGATGCCGAGCAGGTCGAGCGAACGCGCGGCGTTCTCGGGGGTCAGGTCGATCCGGACCCCGAGCGACTCCAGCACGTCGGCGCTGCCCGTGCGGCTCGACACCGCGCGGTTGCCGTGCTTGGCGACCGCCACCCCGCACGACGCGGTGACGATCGCGACCGTGGTCGAGATGTTGAAGGTGCCCGCGTTGTCGCCCCCGGTGCCGCAGGTGTCGAGCAGCGGGCGCCGGCGGGTGCGGATCACCGGGAGCCGCCGCCGCATCGCCTCGGCCATGCCGGCGATCTCGTCGGGGGTCTCCCCCTTCATCCGCAGCGCGATGGCCATCGCCGCGACCTGCGAGGGCGTGGCCTCCCCCGCGAGGATCTGCTCCATGGCCGCGCGCGCCTGCTCGCGCGACAGGTCTTCCCGGGCGACGAGGCGGCCGATGGCCGTCTGGATCATGCGCGCACGCTCCTCTGGTGGCGGCACAGCGTGAGGAAATTCTCCATCAGCTTCAGGCCCTGGCGGGTGAGGATGGACTCGGGGTGAAACTGCACCCCCCACGTCTCGTGCGCGGTGTGGCGCAGGCCCATGATCTCGCCCTCCGGGGTCCACGCCATGATCTCGAGCGACTCCGGCAGGGACGCGCGCTCCACGATCAGCGAGTGGTAGCGCGTCGCTTCGAACGGGTTGTCGAGGCCCGCGAACAGGCCGCGTCCCTTGTGGAGGATCGGGCTGGTCTTGCCGTGCATCAGGCGCTCGGCGCGCACCACCCGGCCCCCGTAGACCTCGCCGAGCGCCTGGTGCCCGAGGCACACGCCCAGCACCGGGATCCGCCCGGCCAGCGCGCGGATCGCCTCCTCGCTCACGCCCGCGTCCCTCGGCTCGCCGGGCCCGGGCGAGATCACGAGCCCGTCGAGCGGCTTCCCGGCCAGCGCGCCGGCGGTGACGGCGTCGTTGCGCCACACCTCGATCTCCGCCCCCAGCGACCCGAGGTACTGCACCAGGTTGTAGGTGAAGGAGTCGTAGTTGTCGATGATGCCGATCACCGCACCCCCCGCTCGGCCCGCTGGATCGCGAGCCACAGCGCCTTGCCCTTGGCCATCGTCTCGTTCCACTCGGCCTCGGGATCGGAGTCGGCCACGATGCCGGCGCCCACGCCCCAGTGGGCGCGCCCGTCGGCGTAGACCAGGGTCCGGATCGCGATCGCGAGATCGAGGTTGCCATGGTAGTCGAAGTGGCCCACGGCGCCCGCATAGATCCCGCGGCGGACCGGCTCGAGCGCGTCGATGATCTCCATGGCGCGCACCTTGGGGGCGCCCGAGACGGTGCCGGCCGGGAAGCAGGCGCGCACCACGTCGAGGGGCCCGAGGTCGGCGCGCGCCCGGCCGCGCACGTTGGAGACCAGGTGCATGACCTGCGAGTAGCGCTCCACCAGCATGTACTCGTTGGTCTCGACCGTGCCGAACTCCGCGACGCGTCCCACGTCGTTGCGGCCGAGGTCCACCAGCATGACGTGCTCGGCGCGCTCCTTGTCGCTGGCGCGCAGCTCCTGCTCGAGGGCGCGGTCCTCGTCCCCGTTCCGGCCGCGGGGGCGCGTGCCCGCGATCGGGCGCACCTCGACGGTGCCGTCGGTGCGGCGCACCAGCACCTCGGGGGAACTGCCCACGATCGAGACGCCCCCCAGCTTCAGGTAGTACATGTACGGCGAGGGGTTGGTGACCCGCAGCGCCCGGTAGCCCTCGAAGGGCGGCTGGGACACCTCGGCGCTCATGCGGTGGCTGAGCACGACCTGGAAGATGTCGCCGGCCCGGATGTGCTCCTTCGCCGTCTCCACCGCCGCGAGGAACTGCTCCTTCGGCGTGGCGGAGCGCGGCTCCGGGGTTCCGCCCCACGCGGGCGGCTCGACCCAGCCGAGCGGGCGGCGCAGTCGCTCGACCTCGGCGTTGAGCCGGGCCACCGCCGCGTCGTAGGCCTGGTCCGGATGCTCGCCGCCGCGGGCGTGCGTCACCACCTTGAGCGTGTGGGTGAGGTTGTCGAAGACGCTCACCACGTCGCCGAACAGGAACACCGCGTCCGGGAGCGGCAGGTCGTCCTTCGCCGCCGCGGGCAGCCGCTCGAACCAGCGCACCGCGTCGTACCCGAAGTAGCCGACCGCGCCGCCGCAGAAGCGGGGCAGCCCCGGCAGCGCCACCGCCTGGCTCTCGCGCAGCAGGGTCGCCAGTTCGTCGAGCGGGCGGCCGGGGAGCGGCGTGGTCCGGCCGCCCTCGGTCAGCTCGCAGCGCCCGCCGCGCGCCACGAACACGCGCGAGGGCCGGCTCCCGAGCAGCGAGTAGCGTCCCCACTTCTCCCCGCCCTCGACGCTCTCGAGCAGGAACGAGTAGTCGCCCTCGTCGATCTTGCGGAACGCCGAGACCGGGGTGTCGTGGTCGGCGAAGACGTCGCGGTAGACCGGCACCAGCTTGCCGGTGCGGGCCAGCGCGAGGAACTCGGAGCGGCTCGGGACGATCACGGCCGGCGCCGCGTTCCGGCGGGTCCCCGCGCCCGGCGCCGGCGCGCGCTCATCGCGCCACCGGGCCCGGCTGCGCGGCCGGGGCGAGCAGCTCGCGCGCCTGGCGGCGGGTGGTGTCGGTGACGCGGTCGCCGGCCAGCATGCGGGCCAGTTCCTCGACGCGCTCGGCGCCCTCCAGCAGGTCCACCCGGGTCACGGTCCGGCCGCCCTGCGCGCGCTTGTACGCGCGCACGTGCTGGCGTCCGAGGGCGGCGATCATGGGCAGATGGGTCACGCAGAGGACCTGTCGGTGCTCGGCGAGCCGTCGCAGTCTCTCTCCCACCGCCTGCGCCACCGCTCCGCCGATTCCGGAATCTACTTCGTCAAAAATCAGAAGGTCAACCCGGTCACGGGCTTGCAGCGCGCACTTGAGGGCGAGCATCACCCGCGACAGTTCCCCGCCCGAGGCGATCTTGCGGAGCGGGCGGGCCGCCTCGCCGGCGTTGGGGCGGAAGCGCAGCTCCACCCGGTCGAGTCCGTGGGCCCCGGGGCCCGCCGGGGAATCCTCGCGCGCTTCCACCGCGAACTCGAGCGACGCGCCGCCGAGGCCGAGCGGGCGGAGCTCGCGCGTGATCGCCCGCGACCATTCGGCGGCCGCCGCGCGCCGCGCCGAGGAGAGCGCCGCGGCCGCCCGGCGCAGTTCCGCCGCGGCGGACGCCTCCCGGGCGCGCGCCCGTTGCATGGCCCCCTCGGCGTCCTCGCCGGTGGCGAGCTCCGCGCGCAGTTCCTCGCGCCACGCCGCGAGCCCCGCGGCGTCGCGGTGGTACTTGCGGGCGAGCCGGGCCAGCGTGGCGCGCCGCGCCTCCACCCGCTCGAGCGCGTCCGGGTCGGTGTCGAGGCGGTCGGCGTAGCCCGCCAGCGCCCGCGCCGCCTCGCCCGCGGCGATCCCGGCCTCGCGCAGCAGCGCGACGACCGGGGCGAGGCTCGGGTCGAGGTCCGCGCCCTGTTCGAGGGCGCGCTCGGCCGTGCCCATGCGGTCGGTCGCCGAGCCGTCGCCCTCGCTCAGCTCGTGGCGCGCCCGCGCCACCAGCGCCATGAGCCGGCCCCCGTGCGTGAGCCGCGCGGACTCGATCGCGAGTGTCTCCTCCTCGCCCGCCACGGGCGCGGCCTCGTCGATCTCGCGCGCGGCGTCCATCAGGGAGTCGCGGCGCTCGCCGTAGGTCCGCAGCGACTCCTCGAGGCGCTCGCGTTCGCCCGCCGCCTCGCGCCACGCGGCGAGCGTTTCCAGGTAGCGCTCGCGCGGCGCCTCGAGGCCGGCCAGCCGGTCCAGCGCCTCGAGCCCGCCCTCGGGGCGCAGCAGGCCCTGGTGCTCGTGCTGGCCGTGCAGGTCCGCGAGCAGCTCGCCGAGCCGCGCCAGCGCCGCCTGCGTCACCGCCACCTGGTTGACGACCGCGCGCGAGCGTCCGCCGGGCTGGACCTCGCGCCGCACGATCAGGGTCTCGCCGTCGAACTCGATGCCCCATTCGGTGGTGAGCGCGGCGACGGCATCGCGCCGCTCGCGCGAGATGCGGAATTCGCCCTCGACCGAGGCGGCGCGCGCGCCCTCGCGGACCGCCCCGCCGTCGGCGCGGCCGCCGAGCAGCAGCGACACGGCGTCCACCAGCAGCGTCTTGCCGGCGCCGGTCTCGCCGGTCACCACGTTGAGGCCGGGGCCGAGCGGGAGCTCGGCCCGCTCGACCAGCGCGAGATCGGTGACGGTCAGCCTCTCGAGCATCGTGGCCGGTTCCTCGGGAGCGGGTCCGGGTGCGTGGAGTCGCGGTGTCGCGCGGGCGGCGCCGCGGCCGCGGGGGGACTCTAGCCGCATCGCCCGCGCGGGGCCACCTACATGCTGCGCTTGCGGCTCCCCTGCCAGCCGAGCTTCTTCTGCAGCGAGCGCAGGAAGGGCTGCGCGGGATTCTGGACCACGCGCACGCCGCCCCGGTCGAGGCGCACGTGCACCTCGTCGCCGGCCAGCAGCGGCGTGGACTCCTGCCCGTCGAGCACCAGCACCACCCGGTCGAAGGAGCCGATGACGCGCACGTCGAGCTCGGTGCGCGGGGCCAGCACCAGCGACCGGCTGCCGAGCGAGTGGGCGCAGATCGGCGTGACCACCATGGCCTCGACGTCCGGGGCCAGCACCGGGCCCCCGGCCGAAAGCGAGTAGGCGGTCGAACCGGAGGCGGTGGCGGCGATCAGCCCGTCGGCGACGAGGTGGCCGAGGTCGTGGCCGAGCGAGGCGAGGCGCAGGTGGACGGCGGCCACTCCCCCCGCGCCCTTCACCACCGCGTCGTTGAGGGCGACGCCGCGCATCACCGTGCGGCCGCGCCGCCGCACCAGCGCGCTCACCATGCGGCGCGTCACCACCGGCCACTCGCCGGCCAGGGTCTGGCGCAGCGCGCGGTCGAGATCCCGGCTCTCGGCCGCGCACAGGAAGCCGAGGCCGCCGAGGTTGACGGGCAGCAGCACCGCGCGGGTCCCGGCCAGCGCGCGGGCGCCCGCCACCGCCGTGCCGTCGCCGCCGAGGGTCACGAGGAACTGGCACCAGCGCGCGAGCGTGCGCAGGGGGACGCCGTCGTCGCGCTTCATGGTGGCGGCCAGCCGGGCGTCCAGGCGGACCTGCACGCCGCGGCGGCGCAGGCGACGCACCAGGTCCGCCGCGACGCGCCGCACCTGGGGCCGCTCGGTGTGGCCCAGGATGCCGACGCGGGCCGGCCGTCCGCTCATGTGAACTGGCGCTGGGTGGCGCGGATCCAGTCGAGCGTGCGGCTCGCGATGCCGGGGGCGTCGAGGCCGCAGTCGCGGAGCAGCTCGTCGCGCTTGCCGTGGAGCACGAAGGCGTTGGGGACGCCGAGCCGCAGGTGGGGCGTGGCCGACAGCCCGCGCCGGTCGAGCATCTCGCTCACTGCGCTGCCGAAGCCCCCCGCGATCACGTTCTCCTCGACCGTGACGAGGCGCCCGGTGGACCCGGCGAGCCCCGCGATCATGCGCTCGTCGAGCGGCTGGGCGAAGCGGGCGCTCACCACGGTGGCGGAGACGCCCTGCCCCGCCAGCAGCTCGGCGGCGGCGAGCGCCGGCGCCACCATGGTGCCGAGCGCCACCAGCGCGAGGTCGCCGCCGGCGCGCAGCTGCTCGGCCTTGCCGATCTCGAGCAGGCGCGGCTCCGGGGATCCCGGAGCGCTCGGGTCGAGGAAGACGTCCTCGGGGATGGGCGAGCGCGGGTAGCGCACCGCGATCGGCCCGCGTCCCTCCCAGTGGGCCGCGGTCCACAGCATGTCGCGCAGCTCCTCGCCGTTGCGGGGCTGCATGACCACGCAGCCCGGGATCATGCGCAGGTAGCCGACGTCGAACACGCCGTGCTGCGGGGCGCCGTCGTCCCCCACCAGGCCGGCCCGGTCGATGCAGAGCACGATCTTCAGGTCCTGCACGGCCACGTCGTGGATGATCTGGTCGAACGCCCTCTGGAGGAACGTGGAGTAGATGGTGGTGAGCGGCAGCATCCCCCCCGCGCTCAGTCCGGCCGAGAACGTGACGGCGTGCTCCTCCGCCATGCCCACGTCGAAGAAGCGCTCGGGGAATTCCTTCGCGAAGCGGGTGAGCCCGGTGTTGTCGGTCATGGCGGCGGTCACCGCCACGGCGTGGGGCAGCTTCGCCCCGATGTAGCGGGCGGTCTCGCCGAACACGTGGGAATAGGTGCGTTTCGATCCCTTGCTGGCCGTCCCGGTCCCGGGGTCGAAGACGCCGACGCCGTGGAACGTCGTGGAGTCGGTCTCGGCCGGCGCGTAGCCGCGGCCCTTGCGGGTCAGCACGTGGAGGAACACCGGCTCCTCGAACCGGCGCAGGTCCGAGAGCGTCTCCTCGAGCACGTCGAGGTCGTGGCCGTCGATGGGCCCGAAGTACTTGA
>CAZIVR010000062.1:0-21439 GCA_964542745.1 uncultured bacterium | reverse complement strand
CGCGGCCGGCGCGGACCCGGCGGCGCGCGCCGGCGCCGCCGCGACCGCGAGCAGGACGCACGCGAGCGCCACCCGCGCCCGGAGCGTGCCGCGCGCGGGCGGGCCGGACGGCGCGCTAGAAGCTCGTGCGCAGTCCGAAGCGATAGGCCGTCGGGTCGTCTCCACCGGCGGGAAGGACCTCGAGGTTCCAGGTGCGCGGGGACGCGTCCGGGACCGCGGCCCGGCGCCCGGCGAGCCGTGCCGCGTGCAGCACGCTCAGGATCCGGTTCCCCACCGCCACCGCCAGCGTGGTGTTGGCGCGGAGCGCGGCGCGCTGCGCGTCCTTCCGCTGGGCCCGGTATCGCAGGAAGCTTCCCTCGTCGGTCCAGCTCCAGGCGTTCGCGCCGCTCAGGGAGTGCCGCGCGATGTAGTCGCGATAGCGTTCGGGCTCGTCGTAGAACTGGTTCGCGGCGTCGCGCGTCACGACCAGCAGGTTGTACTCGGCGCTGCTCGCGAACGCCCCGACCAGCCGGCGGAACTCCTCGTCGCGGCCGTCGAGATCCACGCCCGCGAAGATGCGCGCGGTGCGGGACGAGGCCTCGCGGCGCAGGTGCTCCTGGACGCGGAAGGCCATGAACGTGCCCCACACGCCGGATTCGACGACGCCGAACACCGCGCCCGCCGTGCGGTGCCCGAGGGTCGCCTGCCCCCAGCCCGGAACCGTCAGCGAGCGGAGCAGCGCCTGCGCCCGCTCCGGCGTGAGCGCGAGTTGCGAGGCGCGCCGGCCCCGGCGCGTGGACCGCGGCTTCGCCTCGCGCGGCTTGCCGCCGCCGAGCCGCACCGCGGCGACCGGCGGCACGACGTAGGGGTTGGCGAGCGCGAGCGGCCCGGCGTCCCCGCCCTCCCCGCTCCACGGTCCTGCCGGCGCGTCCGCCGCGTCCGGGATTCCGCCGGGGCCGGCCGGGGTCCACGCGAGCGGCGACCGCTCCGCCCGCGCGGGGACCGCTCCGGCGGCCACGCACGCCGCGAAGGCGAGCGCGAGCGCCGCGCGGCCCGCGCCGAAACTCCCGCGCACGGTCAGAACCTCCGTTCCAGCGCGAACGACACGGCTTCGCCGTCGGGGCCCAGCGAACCCTCGAGCCGCAGCCTGAGGTTGCGCTGCAGCGGGAAGTTGTTCTTGCGCGCGGCGTGGAGCGCGTCGAGCGCCGCCGCCACGTGGGTGAGGATCACCGCGCCGGTCGCGTAGCGGGCACGCTTCAGGTGGCGCTGGTACTTCTTCTCGAGGATCTGGTAGGCGTCGCGCACCACGAAGGCGTCGGACTTCCAGCCGTGCTTGAAGCGCTCGTCGAAGCCGATCAGGTGGAAGAAGGCGTCGCGGTCGCCCGCGTAGAGCCGCTGGAGCTCGAGCGTGTCGCCGTTGGTGGCGCGGGCGTAGCGCAGGAACGACCAGTTGCTCGTGGAGTCGTACGGGGATCCCGCGTAGCCGAGCGACTCGTCGCGAAAGTCCTTCGCGCGCTCGCGGAACGCCCAGCGCGACACCCAGCCCGCCACCTCGGCCGCCACGAACAGCCAGCCGCTGCCCTCGCCCACGTACAGCTGGCCGGCGCCCGGCACCAGGGCCGAGAACAGCATGGCGCCGCCCTCCGACTTGTAGCCGGGGAGCGAGTACTCGACGTAGACCGAGTCGTCCGAGGGGCCCCACTCGCGCGTGATGACGCGCTGCGCGAGCAGCGGGCCGGGCTCGACCGTGAAGCGCGCCGGATCCGCGGCGGCGGGCGCCTCGGGACGCGCGAGCCGCACGGTGGCGAGCGCGAGCGGCGAGCCCTGGATCGAGCCCGCGGCGGCGGGATCGCTTCCGGCGAGCGCTCCGGCAAGCGCGAGCGCGGCGGCGAAGGCGGCCGCGAGCGCCCGGCCGCGGCGGGGACGCGCGTGCGCGCGGCGGGTCCGCGGGGCGCGCGGGTTCACTTGAGGATCCCCACCGGCACCACCGACGACGTCTCGTGGGTCGCGCCGCGGATCCGCAGGTGCACCATGTAGAGCCCGGCCGGAACCGATCCCGGATGCCACGTCTCGAGGTTCTCCGAGATCCTTCCGTCGCGCCGGAACGACGCGACCTCGAGGCCCGCCGTGTCGAGCACCCGCACCTCCACGCTGGCCGGCTCGGTGAGCGTGTAGGCGATGGACACGGGCCGGCGGCGCGCCGGGTTCGGGAACGCCTTGAGGGAACCCGGGACCAGCGGGCCCGCGCGCGGCGCGATCGCGCGCGCGGTGCGCTCGGGCGGAAGCGACGAGGTCCGCCGCACGTCCCCTCCGAGCATGGTCCACGAGGTGGCGCTGCCGGACGCGGTGTCGGCGGGAAGCGAGTAGGCGTAGAGGAAGCCGAAGCGGTCCGGCGCGACCAGGTCGAGGCGCCCGTCGCGGTCGAGATCGGCGGCGAGCGGGGCGCCGCTCACGCCCGAGCCGGTGGCGAGCGGCCAGCCGGCGGGCGTGCGGCCGTCGGCGTTCAGCGCCGCGAGGATGCCGCTCACGTTGAGCGCCACCACGTCGGGACGTCCGCGTCCCTCGAGATCGATCGCCAGCGGCGGACTGAGCGAGGGCAGCCGCAGCGGGCGCGGCAGCCCGGTGAGCAGCGTGTCGGCGACCAGCACGCCCTCGGGAGAACCCGGCTTCGGCCATCCCGGCGACGGCGCGCCGCCCAGGTTCACGAACGCGATCTTGGAGTCGTGCGTCTGCACCAGCACCTCCGGAAGGCCGTCGGCGTCGGGGTCGCCGGCGCCGAGCCCCGGCGCGAGCGTGTCGCCGATCGAGCGGCCCCAACCCCGCAGCGCGGTCCCGTTCATGCAGTGGGCCCACAGTCGGTCGGCATCGCGTGACACCAGTTCGGGCTGCCCGGGTCCGCAGCCCGTGGGGTTGCCCGCGGCGCCGCCCGACCCGTCGAGGTCGAGCCACAGGAAATCGGGCGAGAATCCCGGCCGGGACGATAGCACCCTCGGCCAGCCGGCGAGCCGGAACAGGCCCTGGCCGGGGGAGCCCGCCGGGGTGACGCGATCGAGCAGGAAGAGCCCAATGTCCCCCGCCGCGCTCCCGGCCGCCACCACGTAGCCCGCCTGCCCCGGCGGCAGGAACGGAATCGAGGAACTCCGCCACACCGCGAGCCGCCCCGCGATCGCGCCGCCGAGGGGCTGGTCGGAACGGGCCCGCAGCGAGCCGTCGAGGTCGTAGGCGTAGAGATGCCCGTCCGTCGCGCCCACGATCACGGCGGCGTCGGGATAGTCGCCCGCGATCACGGGCGGCGTGGACGCACGCCCGCCCGCGGGCGTCACCGGCCACGAGCCCGCGGGTGGGAAGCCGCGATGGTCCACCAGCCACAGCTCTCCGGTTCCGTCGCCCGGGACCGGCGTGCCCGCGCGCGCGGTGGTGACGGCGAACAGCGAGGGTCCGTTCTCCGGGCGCGGCCCGCCGGTCGGCAGGGCGGCCATCACCCCGAGCGGCGCGCGCGGCAGGTTGATCATCACGCCGGATCCGAGCGGCCGCCCATTCGCGCGGTAGGCGAAGATGCCGGTGCTGTCCGGGCCCGCGGAGTCGCCTCCGGCCCAGCACACTTCGAGGAGCCCGTCGCCGTCGGCGTCCACCGCCAGCAGCTGCGGGCCGCCGGGCGGGAACCCCTGCGGCACGAAGGCCGGCCAGCCGGCGAGCCCCCAGTCCCGCTCCGCGCGGAAGCGCATGCGGGTGCGCAGGGTGTCGAGCACCTCGATCCGCACGTGCGGGCGCGTGCCGATGTGGGGAATCAGGCTCGGCTGGGTGTCGTCGGACAGCAGGGTGTTGTTGCCCCGGTAGTAGGGGTCGCGGTAGCTGCCGAGGATGAAGGGCGAGCCCGGATCGCCGAGGTCGTCGAGGCCGTCCGCCTCCACCACCGAGAGCCCCGGCCGCAGGTGGTTGGTGTTGAACCCGAAGTCGGGATTGGGACGGAGCGAGGTGTTGAAGGGAATCACGCTCAGGTCCACGTGCCACACCAGGATCCCCCCGCCGGGGGCGAGGGCGTCGTACTCGTAGCGGTCGGGGAGCTTCGGCCCCAGCACCACGCGCGTCGTGTCGTCCTGGTCGAGCCGCACCGAGTCGGACGGGCCGATCGCCTGGAAGCGGTTCTCGAGCACCAGCAGTTCGTCGCTCGAGAGCGTCACGACCCGCATCTCCGGGACGCGCTGCGAGTCCGGAATGCTGTCGAGCGCGCCGTACGTCACCTCGGGAAGATTCAGGATGTCCGTGGAGAACGAGCGGTGGAACGGGTCCACGCTGGGCGGGAGGAGCCCGGTCACGAAGATCTCCTCGCCCGAGGAGATCCGCACGATCGCGCCGGCGAGGTTGCCGCTGTCCATGAGGCTCCACAGGCCGACCACCGGGAAGCCGGTGTTGAAGTCGTAGAGGTCGCCGTAGCCGAAGAACAGGTGCCCGGCCTCGTGCGCGAACACGCCGTTGAGCGCGCCGTAGAAGCCGTCCTGGTTCTGGGTCTCGGGCAGGATCATCACGCGGTCCACCGGCTGGCGCGCGCGGTTGCTGTCCGGGAACCACATGCGGCTCGTGTCCACGACCGTGAGCGTGAAGGTCGGGATGTCGTGCTTGCTGTCGCGCCGGAGGTCACTCTGCAGGTCGCTGCCGGCGTGGACGATCACCACCCGGTCGTAATCCTCCCAGCGGATCGAGTCGCCGCGCGTCTTCGCCTGCTTGTGGGCCGCGTTCATCATCCGGTGGAACATCGAGACGGCCGCGCCCTCGATGTCGCGGTTGAAGCGCCACGGGCCGAAGTCGGCCATGTCGCTCACCCGGTAGGCCTCGTTCTCCTCGGTGGGCCACACGCGCCCGGTCACCACCACGCGGCCGTAGGTCTGGGCGTCGTAGTAGCGGCCGAGGGCCTCGAGGTGCTTGCGGAAGAACGTCCGGTTGTGGGGCGGCCGGTCCACCGGGTTCGCGATCGTGTCGGCCGGGTTCAGGTTGAAGCGCCCGTTCCCGGTGGAGGCGTTCCCGTCGCGGTCGTTGTCGAACTCGATGCGGAGCAGGAGCACGTGGATCGTGTCGGGCGGAGACAGGTTGCCGCCGGGGCCGGAGAGCGCTCCCGAGAGCGTGCCGGCGGTCGACTGCGCGGGGCGCCAGCCGGCGCGGCGCGCGGCGCCGGGCGAGTGATCGGCGCCGGGCCGGCCGATCCGGTGCGGGAACGACCGCCATGCCTCGGCGCGCTGCTCCATCACGCGTCGGATCGCGGCGGCGGAGGGGCCGCGCGAGTCCACGCCGTCCTGCGGCGCGGGACGCACGGTCATCGCGTGCGCGCCGGGGGCGCCCGCGCCGGCGAACAGGGCGAGAGCGGACCATGCGGCGGCTGAGCGGAAGAATCCGCGCACGAAGCGTCCCGTCGGGGTGGAAGTGGGATTAGAAGCGGTAGCCGAGCGTGATCTTCTTGACGTAGTCGAGGCCGGAGTTCTTCGCCTGGGGGATGCTGCCGAAATCCAGCGCCAGGCTCTTCCAGTTGAGCCCGAGCCCGAAGGTCAGGTCGCTGATTTCCCCGAGCGGATCGGAGTACCAGCCGATGCGCCCCGCGATCTGGTCGGCCACGCGCAGCTCGAGCCCGTGGTTGAACGTGCGGAACTTGTTGGTGACGAGCGACTGGTTGAAGTCCTCCACGACCAGCACGCCCACCGAGCCCTGCGAGTAGGCCTCCCACGCGGCGCCGACCTTGACGTTCCGGCTGAGGGGGCTGGCCTGGTCCTCGTTGATGAAGGTGACGCTCGGGCCGATGTTCTGGACGTTCATGCCGAGCGTCAGGCGCGCGGCCGGGATGCGGTACAGCCCGGCGAGGTCGAGGCCGAAGGTCGAGCCCACGCCCTGGAAGCTGCTCGGGGCGAGCTGGATGCGGATGTACTTGAGCGAGAGGCCGATCGAGAGGTCCGGCAGCACCCGCGTGCCGAAGTAGAGCGCCGGCGAGAATTCGTTCGAGCCGAAGGAGCCGGTGGACGTGCCCTGCTCGTCGGCTCCCTCGCTCTCCCCGTAGGACAGGAACACGATGCCGAGGCCGAAGGCGCCCCAGCCCTCGAGGGGGCGGACGTAGCTCAGGTAGTTGTAGTTGACGTCGCTCGCGAGGCCCGGCACCAGCTGCGCGTAGGTGAGCTCGACCGCCGACCGCTCGACGAAGCCGAGCCCGGCCGGGTTCCACCAGGTGACCCCGGTGGCGTCGTCCGCCAGCGCGACGCCGGCGGCGCCGAGCCCGTTCTGCCGCGCGCCCGGCTGGATGTCGAGGGATCGCCCGGTGCCCTGGGCCAGCGAGGCTGTGGCGAAGCAGCATGAGGCCAAGGCCGCCAACGTCATGATTCGCAACCGCATAGACCTCATTTCCTCCGCGCTCTGAGACGTCCGGGCACACCCCGATCAGGGGAAATACCCCGCAGGGTCCGGCCCTGGTTCCAGTTATTTTCGGCCGTGCGGGCCTACGGGTTCAGGATCACGAACCGGCCGTCCCGGCTCGCCCCCTGACGGGCGGTGCTGCGGCCCTTTGCGTCGCGGCCGTTCACGTAGACCTTGAAGAGGTAGGTGCCGTTGGCGAGCGGGAAGCCTTCGGCGTCCCGGCCGTCCCACGGCACCTGCACCTGGCCGAAGCTCCCGAGGCTCTTGAGCTCCCGGATCATCCGGCCCGAAATCGTGTAGAGCCGCACCAGCACGTTCACCGAGTCCCCGGGCCCGTCCACCACGAACTGTCCGCCGCTCGCCGAGGTCCCCGACTGGGTCGGGTTGGGGAACAGGTAGGCGTTGCGGATCGTGATGGGCGGCGAGTTCACCACCTGGAAGGCGAGACTCGCCGTGGAGCGGTGGTTGAGCGCGGTGAGCCCGGCCGCGAGGTTGTCGGCCGCCGTCACCTTCACGGTGTGGGTGCCCGACGCGAGGTTCGGCAGCTGGTAGGTGGCCGCGCCGCTGGTGTAGGAGCCGGCCGCGTAGCGGAACGTCGAGGTGACGTCGGTGCGGGCCGTGGTGTTGTCGTCGAGCGTCACCACGATCCCGTTCTGGATGGTGTGCCCGGTGGTGAGGATGCCGCTCGGGTCCGAGAGCTCGATCCGCAGGGTCGCGTCGGGCTTCACGCTCGTGACCCCGCCCGCGAACGAGAGCGAGATCACCGGCCCTTCGTCGTCGCCGCCCGGGGAGACGCCGGGCGACACCTGCACGCGCGCCGATCCCACGCCGTCCACCTGCGGCGGCTGCTGCGGGAAGCCGGCCACGTAGGCGCGCACCTTGCCCCGCGGCCCGCCGCGCGCCTCGAGCGGCACGACGAAGCGCGCGGAGAAGGCGCCTCCCGAGGCCACCACGTCGCCGCGGTAGATCGCGCCGGCACGGAAGTCGTAGACCGCCTTCTCGCACCCGGGGGCGAGCTGGCAGGGCGGCGACGTCTGGCGCGGCTGCGAGTCTTCGATCAGCAGGTCCACGACCCCGCTGTAGTCCACCGGGACCCCGCCCTGCCGGTCCAGCACGCGGCCCTTCACGGTGAGGGTCTGGCCCCCGCGGATCTCCGAGACGGGCGTGGTCCCGGACGCGTCGTAGAACGCGAGGTCCACCCAGTGGGTCGGCAGGTTGAGGCGGGAGGCGGCGTCGCCCATCAGGCCGTACTTCTGGTTGTTCTGGATCGCGAACGAGCCGCCCGAATTCAGGAGCTTGGCCGCCACCAGGGAGGGCGTCACGCCGTTGGTGAACCGTCCGGTGGCCGGGCTGCGCCGGAACATCTCGGCGTAGAAATCGTTGTTCAGGTTCACGTTGAAATCGCTGTACGCCAGCTCGGTGGCCGAGACCACCCCGATCGTTCCACCCGCCGCCGAGGTGAGCAGCCGCTCGCCCAGGCTCTGCACGCGCGGGTCGTTGAACTTGCCCACGTCGCACGAGGCGGCCACGAACAGCGGCAGGCGCGTGGCGTTCGAGAAGGTGCCCGCGTCGGTGTCGATCAGCACGTTCTCGTCGCTAAGCTTGAACGGGCTGCCGTGCCCGATGTAGTTGAAGATGGCCACCCCGTCGCCGTTGATGGTGTTCTTGATCTCGGCCTTGGCCAGCGGCTTGGTGCGCCCGGGGCCGTCCGGGTAGGTGTGCAGGTACACGTAGGAACGGTCCACGTGGTCGGGCGTGTAGGCGCTGTCGAGGCGGGAGGTCTGCTGCAGGTGCCGCCAGTGCAGCGGATCGTCCTCCTGGCCCTGCAGGTCGTCGTCGGCGATGAACATCACCCGGTTGCGGTAGACGCCGGTCGGCGCGTTGCGCTCGAAGGGGAACAGTTTGCGGTGCACGAAATCCCGGGCGGACACGACGTCGAACGCCGGAATGCGCGCGCCGTAGAACTCGGGCACCGCGTCGGTGACGAAGTCGTCCACGTTCAGGAGCCAGTCGTCGGTGGCGTACTGAACGCCCCCCACGATGTTGTTCTCGAACGAGGGGATCAGGCACCCGGGCTGGCCGGTCCCGGCGAGCCCGAGCAGGTTGCGGTAGTCGAAGGAGCCGTCGCCGAACAGCGTGACGAAGGCGGGCGCGGCGTGCCCTCCCTGCCGCCAGTTGTAGAAGGCGGTTCGGAGGAAGTTCCGGATCGCCGCCGGATCCGTGCGGCCTCCCGAGAACTGGTCGTAGATCGCCGAGACCGGCACGTTGACGACGTGGTAGGGCGGCCCGTGGGCGGCGAGCGGCAGCCTCGACCGGCGCCACGCGGCCAGCGAGTCGGCGGCGAGCGCGAACCCGTCGTAATGGATGAGCACGTAGTCGGCGGCCCGCTCGGTGCTCCGCAGGTTCTCCGAGCTCGCCCCCGAAGCCTCGAGGAAGTCGGAAGCCGCGGGCCGGATGAAATTCGTCGAGGGCAGGATCGCGTAGCGCCGCCGCCCGGTCTCGTTCACCTCGATCGGGAGATATCCCGTGTTGACGAGGATCAGCGCCGAGTCGGTGAGCATCTCGCGCGGCGCGAAGGGGTCGGTGACGTCGAACATGCGGGGCAGCGTGCGGTTGGCGAACGGCCCGATCCGGTAGATGGCGTTGCCGTTCCCGGGCGACTCGAACCACAGTTCGCCGCCGTCCGGCGCGAAGCGCCGCGCGTAGTAGAGCTCGAGGAACGAGAACGTGCTGCGGTCGAAGCGGCAGCCGATCCCCACGCTCGGGACCCGGACCTTGAAGCTGGTGAGCGTGTCGAGGAGCGGGAAGCGCCGCGCCGTCACGGGCGTCAGCTCGAAGAAGTTGACCCGCGTCGAGTCGTACTGACCGCCGCCCGCGGCCGAGGACGTCACCAGGTCGAGCAGGTGGCGGGGATTGGGATCCACGCAGCTCGGGTCGGGCGTGATCCCCGTGCCCCACGCGCGGGCGCGCAGCCGCGCCGGGATCGTGGGATCCGCTCCGGGTGTGCGCACCACCTGCGTGAACGAGCCGCCGATCGTGAGGCTCCTCCACATGAACTTCTCCCACGCCCACGGCTCGGTCCCGTCCGGGTTCTGCCGGGCCACCGCGTAGAGGCTGGGGTTGTATTCGTTGCCGGACTCGTTCTCGATGCGGAGGCGGTCCACGAACGTGACCGGCCGGTTCTCGGTGCCGTCGTCCCTCGGCGTGACGTCGTCGAGGTTGGCGGGAATGCGCGCGGGCGCGTCGGTGAAGGGCGCGTCCCCCCGCGACGGGCGCTGGAACGACAGGAACACGTAGTTCGCGGTCTCGTAGGGGTTCTGGATGTAGACCGAGTCGGGAAACGAGGGGTCGTAGCGGTCGGCCCAGTCGCTGGGACCGAGCGCGTGGAAGTAGAAAGCGTCCTGGTTGTTGCCGAGCTTGCCGTCGAGGCCCACGTCCTCGATCCCGATCGCCACCTGCCGGTAGTCGCACCCGTCGCAGCCGTCGCGCTCGGAAAGCACGGGACGCCCCGGCCACGCGTAGAGGCGAAGGTCCGCGAACGGGATGCTGTCGTGGCTCGAGAACGGGTGGAGCGCGCGCAGCTGGCCGTAGTTGATGCGGTGGAATCCCGACCGCCGGATCGCGATCTTGACCCACGCGTGCCTCACGAACCGGCTGGTCGTGTCGGGGAGCGCGGACCCGTCCAGCGAGGGGAGGCGGCCGCCGGCGCCGGCCGCGGGGCGCCTCCACGAGCGGCCCTGCTCGTAGTTGGCCAGCACCGATTCGTACACGCGCTCGAAGGGATCGTCCGGCTCGGCGGGCACGGAGGCCGCGTCCCCGCCGCGCACCGAGACCACCACCTCGACCCGCCCGAAGGTCGTGAGCCGGCGGGCCGCGGCGTCGTAGTCGGCGGCGTGAATCGCGACGGTGGCGACGCGCTGGTTGCGGAGCCACGAGACGCCCAGCAGGCGGGCACGCTCGCCGGGTGCGGGCGCGGGCACGGGTTCCTGCCCCTCCGGAGCGGGCGCCGTTTCGAGGTCCACGCCTTCACGCGTCTCGGCGAGCATCCCGACGCCCGAGACCGAGACCGGGCCCGCGGGGGGCACCGCCACGCGCACGATCCGCACCGGGAGCCGGGCCGCGCCGGGCCCGCCCTCGAGGGCCCAGCCCTCGACGCGCAGCACCGCGCGCCCGGGGGCGGCGGATGAGGGCTCGAGTTCGGCGGGTCCGGCCGAGGCGCCGAGCCGGATCCCTCCGGGGCCGGCGGAGAGCAGTTCCACGCCGCGCGGCGCCGCGAGGGCCGCGGTCGCGGCGGCGAAGGCCAGTCCCGCCGCCAGCAGCGGCGCCAGTTTCGAAGGGTGGGTCACGCGAGGGATTCCGAACGACCGGGGATCAGAACTTTTCCGCCTCGTCCACCAGCATGTTGGCGATGTCGTCCACGACCTTGTAACGGAGGCGGCAAGCGGCGCAGGTGAGCGTCTGGGCGGCCTCGTCGTAGGCGAGGTCACCGTGACAGGCGGGGCATACCAGGATGCGCAGCAGGTCGGGGCTCAACGCCATGGAATTCCTCGTCGTTGCGAAACGAACGCCCGGCAACTCGGCGGCGCCGGAGGGCGGCTCATGACGCGTGGATGATCGCCCCTGCCGCCGGTGAATTCAAGCGGGGCGCGGACCCCGCGCGACCCGCGCGGCCCCCGCCCCCCGCGCGGCGGGGCTCAGGCGCCGTCCCCGCGCACGACCCCCATGCGCCGGAACTTGCCGCGCCGCCGGGCCAGCAGTTCCGGTACTGGTACCCCGACCAGCGCGTCCAGGTGCCGGGAAACCTCGCGCTCGAGCGTGGCGGCCGCGGCGTCCGGGTCGCGATGCGCCCCGCCCACCGGCTCCGGGAGCACGCCATCCACCACTCCGAGCCGCACCAGGTGCTCGGCCGTGAGCTTGAGGGCCTCGGCCGCCTGCGGCGCCTGCTTGCCGTCGCGCCACAGGATCGAAGCGCAGCCCTCGGGGGAGATCACCGAGTAGATCGAGTTCTCGAACATCAGCACCACGTCCGCCACCGCGATGGCGAGCGCGCCGCCCGAGCCGCCCTCGCCGATCACCACCGTCACGATCGGGGACTCGACCTTCGCCATTTCGCGCAGGTTCACCGCGATCGCCTCGGCCTGGCCGCGCTCCTCGGCGCCGAGGCCCGGGTAGGCGCCGGCGGTGTCCACCAGCGTCACGACCGGCACGCGGAAGCGCCCCGCGAGCTGCATGAGGCGGAGCGCCTTGCGGTAGCCCTCGGGATTCGGCATGCCGAACCGCCGCAGCAGGTTTTCGCGCGTGTCGCGTCCCTTCTGCTGTCCCACCAGCATCACCGGGCGGTTCCCGAGCCGCGCGAGTCCGGCCACGATCGCCGGGTCGTCGGCGAAGTGGCGGTCGCCGTGCAGCTCGGAGAAGTCGGCGAAGCAGCGCTGGACGTAGTCGAGCGTGAAGGGACGGCGGGGATGCCGCGCGAGCTGCACCCGCTGGAACGCGGTGAGGTTGGCGTAGACGTCGCGCCGGAGCGCGTCGGCCTTCCGCTCCAGCTCCGCCAGCTCCCCGCCCGCGGCCAGGCCCTTGGTCGCCGCCTCGTCCTTGAGCTCCCGGATCTTCTGCTCGAGCTCGACGACCGGCTTCTCGAAATCCAGCCAGGCGCTCACGCCGAGCCCCGCTTCCAGGCCACCCGCACGAACGGAAAGCGCTCGCGCAGCACGCCCGCGACCGACTCGTCCTCGGCGACGCGGTAGCGCTTCGAGCGGCTGGCCTTGCGGCTGTGGTCGGGCATCACGATGTGAAGATACACGTCGGCCTCCCCCGGTCGGGAGGACAATACCTCGTCCACCTCCTGCAGCCACTGGATCGAGAGGTCCTTCGAATTCACCTCGAGGTGGAGCGACGGGCGGTGGCGCCGGCGCGACTCCTCGAAGGGCAGGGCTTCGGCCACCAGCAGCTTGGTGCCACGGTCGTCGCGCACCTCGATCCGGCCGGCCAGCGTGACCACGGTCTCGGGGCGGAGCAGCGCGGCCGCGCCCTCGAACACGTCGGGGAAGACCGTGCACTCGATCCGCCCGCTCAGGTCCTCGAGCGTGACGATGCCCATGCGCCGCCCGGCCTTGGTGACGATCGGCTTGACCTCGCTCACGAGTCCGGCGAGCCGGGCCTCGGCGCCGTCCTCGAGCTGCAGGGCGTCGGCGGCCGTGTGGGTGGCCACGCGCTCCAGCGCCTCGCGCATCGCCGCGAGCGGATGCTCCGAGTAGTAGAACCCGAGCACCTCCTTCTCACGAAGGCTCCGCTCCCGCCCCGGCCACGCCGGCACGTCGGGGAGCGGCGGCGCCGAGACCGCCACCCCGCCGGCGTCCCCGCCGAACAGGGACGACTGCCGGCTCTCGCGCTCGCGCTGCAGCGCGGCGGCGTGCTCGAGGGCGCGGGCCGCTCCGGCGAACAGCGCGCCCCGCTCCGGCCCCAGCGCGTCGCACGCCCCGGCGCTCACGAGGCTCTCGAGCACGCGGCGGTTGAGGGTGCGCGCGTCGAGGCGGCCCGCGAGGTCGAAGAGGTCGCGGAACGGGCCCGCGGCGCCCTCGGCGCCGGCGCCGACGCGCGCGGCCACGATCGCCTCGACGGCGTTCTGCCCGACGTTCTTGACCGCGCCGAGCCCGAAGCGGATGGCGCCGTCCTCCAGCGTGAAGCGCCACTCGGAGCGGTTCACGTCGGGGGGCAGGATCGCGAGGCCGAGGCGTCGGCACTCCTCGATGAGCGTGACGATGCGGGCGCTGTCCGACATTTCGCTGGTCAGCGTGGCCGCCAGGAACTCGGCCGGGTGGTGCGCCTTGAGCCACGCGCACTGGTAGGCGACCAGCGCGTAGGCGGCGGAGTGCGACTTGTTGAAGCCGTACCCCGCGAACTTCTCCATGGTCGCAAAGATCTTCTCGGCCTTGGGGGCCGGGATGCGCCGCTTCTTGCAGCCTTCGACGAACTGCTGCCGCTTGGCCTCCATCTCCTCCTGCCGCTTCTTCCCCATCGCGCGCCGCAGCTCGTCGGCCTGCGCCATCGAGAACCCGGCCAGGGCGTTGGCGGCCTGCATGACCTGCTCCTGGTACACGAACACGCCGTAGGTGCCGCGCAGGATCGGCTCGAGATCCGGGTGCTCGAAGCGCGCCTCGGCGCGGCCGTGCTTGCAGTCGATGAAGTACGGGATGTTCTCCATCGGGCCCGGGCGGTAGAGCGCGTTCATGGCCACCAGGTCCTCGAATACCGTGGGGCGGAGCTTGCGGAGGTAGTCGCGCATGCCGCTCGACTCGAACTGGAAGATCGCGACCGTCTCGGCCTCCTGGAAGATCCGGTAGGCCGCCGGGTCGTCCATCGGCAGCGCGCTCACGTCGGGGCGCTTCCCGCCGCCCTCCTCCACCAGCCGCGCGGTCTCCTCGAGCACCGAGAGCGTGCGCAGGCCGAGGAAGTCCATCTTGAGGAGCCCGGCCTTCTCCACCGACTTCATGTCCCACTGGGTCGTGACGCTCTCGTCCTTCTGGCGGTAGAGCGGCACGAAGTCGAGCAGCGGCCCGGGCGTGATGAGCACGCCCGCGGCGTGGGTCGAGGCGTGGCGCGCGAGGCCCTCGAGCACCCGCGCGGAGGCGAGCAGGCGGTCGAAGGGCGCGCCGCGCTGCGGCAGGCTCTTGAGATCGGGCGACAGCTCGAGCGCGCGCTCGAGCGTCATGCCGAGGCCGTCCGGCACCAGCTTGGCGATCTTGTCCACGTCCGCGAACGCGAGGCCGAGCGCGCGGCCCACGTCGCGCACCACGCCCTTCGCCCCCATCGTGCCGAAGGTGATGATCTGCGTGACGCTCTCGCTGCCGTACTTGGCCTTCACGTAGTCGATGACCTCGCCGCGGCGAAGGTCGTCGAAGTCGATGTCGATGTCGGGCATGGACACGCGCTCGGGATTCAGGAAGCGCTCGAAGATCAGCCCGTGCTCGATCGGGTTCACGTCGGTGATGCGCAGCGCGTAGGCGACCAGCGAGCCGGCCACCGAGCCGCGCCCGGGGCCCACGCCGATGCCGCGCGACTTCGCGAAGTGGATGAAGTCGCGCACGATGAGGAAGTACGACGCGAAGCCCATCTGGCAGATCACGTCCA
This sequence comes from uncultured bacterium, assembly GCA_964542745.1. Classification (GTDB taxonomy): domain Bacteria; phylum Eisenbacteria; class RBG-16-71-46; order RBG-16-71-46; family RBG-16-71-46; genus DATKAB01. The sequence goes on along the minus strand of CAZIVR010000062.1, from coordinate 6,943 downwards.
ACTCGTAGGCGCAGCGCTCGCGGAGTGGCTCGGTGACCGCGCCGCGGAAGCGCTCGTTCAGCGCCTTCCAGGTGAGGTCGCGGAGGTAGGCGTCGGCGTCCGGCCAGCCCTCGGGCAGCGGGAACTCGGGAAGCAGCGGCTTCCCGAAGCTCATTTGAAGGTTGCAGCGCTCGGCGACGGCCAGCGTGTTGGAAACCGCCTCGGGGCAATCCGGGAACAGGGCCGCCATCTCCGCCGGGTCCCGGAAGTGAAGTCCCGCCAGCGCCTTCATGCGGTTCGCCTCATCCACCGTCTTACCGGTCTGGATGCAGATCAGCACGTCCTGCGCGTCGGTGTGGTCCTTCTCGAGGTAATGGCAGTCGTTGGTGGCCACCACCGGGATCCCGGTGCGGCGCGCGAGGTCGAGGGTCTTCGCGCGGATCTTGTCCTCGATGTCGAGCCCGTGATTCTGGACCTCGAGGAAGAAGTGGTCGGCGCCGAACAGGTCCCGGTACATCCCCGCGGTCCGCAGCGCGCTCTCGTCGCGGTCCTCGAGCAGGTCGGAACCGATCTCCCCCTTCGGACAGGCGGAAAGCGCGAGCAGTCCCGCCGAGTGCTTCGAGAGCAGGTCGTGGTCCACGCGCGGCTTGTAGTAGAAGCCCTCGAGGTAGGCGAGCGAGGAGAGCTTCATCAGGTTGCGGAAGCCCTGCTCGTCGCGCGCGAGCAGCACCAGGTGGTGCGTGGTCTCGCGCACCCGGTCCTGCCGGCGGCCGCGCGTGACGTAGGCCTCCATCCCCACCAGGGGCTTCACCCCGGCGCGGCGGGCCTCCTGGTAGAACTCGACCGCCCCGAACAGCGACCCGTGGTCGGTGAGCGCGAGCGCCGGCATCTTGAAGCGCGCGGCGCGCTCGACCATGCCCGCGATGGGGCTCGCCCCGTCGAGGAGCGAATAGTCGCTGTGGTTGTGGAGGTGAACGAAGTCGGCGTGCTTCATGGCGCGTCCTGCGCGAGGAGTCGGAGCGTGGGCCGCGGCGCGCGGCGCGGGCTCAATCTAGCACAAAGGATCCGGCCGCCCGCCGCACGTTTCCGGCGCGGTCGCGCACCTCCACCGCGTAGCGGTGCGCGCCCCGCGCGGGCGCCGCGAGCGGCCGCCACACCAGCGTGCGGCGCACCGCGTCGTACTCGCTCGGCACGCGCCGGCCGTCCACCGTGAAGAACGAAGCGCGCGCGTCCACGCCGCTGCCGAGCTCGGTGACGCGCGCGCGGAGCGCCCACGTCGGGTACCCCCGCGCCCCGCGGCGCCGCGGCGGGCGCAGCGTCGCGATGCGCGGGGCCAGCGTGTCCACCATCGCCGCGAACGCGCCGAGGCGGCGCGTGTCCCCCGACACCGATCCCGCCCGGGCGGGATCGGGCCCCCCGACCCAGTCCCAGCCGTCGCCGGCCGCCACGTAGAGGCCGGCGCGCGGATCGAGCTCGCCGCGGCGCGCGTCGAGCCGCAGCCGGAGGCCCGAGCGCAGCGGCAGCGAGGCGGGCTCGACGCGGTAGGCCCCGGAGACCGGCGCCAGCTCCGCGGTGCCTTCCGCGGGACGCCCGATCACGTCGTAAAGGAGCACCGCGGGCTCGTAGAGCGACTTCGGCTCGACCGACCACTCGAGCGGGGAGAGCGCCGAGCGCGCGGCCCCCGCGCGCGCCTCGGCGACGGCGAGCGGCGGCGCGCTGTCGCGCCACGCCCCGCCGCCCGCGCGCGCGCCCTCGATCACGGGCTGGAGCGAGAGGCCGAGCCGGTCGGGGCCGAGTACCGCGTGCCATTCGCCCGCGCGCCTCGCGGCGGGCACGCCGCACAGCGCCGCGCCTCCCAGGTCGGGAGGGGCGCCGCGATAGGAGATCCGGAGGTTTCCGCCGGGGAGCGAGGCGAACCGGAATCCCCCGCTTCCCGCGGCGGCGCCGCGCATCCCCTCGCGGCCCGATCCCGGACCCCGCTCCGCGGTCGCGGGCCCGCGCAGCCAGATTTCGGCGCGCCGCACCCGTCCCGCCGCGTCCTCGACCTCCAGCCGGAGCGGCCGCGGCGGATCGCCCGGCGCCACCTCGATCAGTCCTCCGTCCCGCCCCTCCGCGGCGCCGCCCGCGAGCATTGCGGGCCGCCGCCACGCCGGCGACCAAAGCTGGATCGCGGGCGCCCCCTCGGGCGCCGCCCGGCCGGAGTCGTAGACGAAGTCCACGTCCGCCATGTCCGAGACCCACGAGGCGGAATCGGCGCGCCACTCGACCCAGTCGTCGCGCCACTCGAGGCGCAGGCGCCACGGCGCGAGCAGCGCGCCCCGCTCGCCCGGATCCACCGCGCGCACCAGCGCCCTCACCCGGCCCTCGACCCGCAGCGTCTCCGGAGGCCCCGCGCCGAGCGCGAGGGTGAGCGGACCCGCGCCGCGCTCCACCCACGAGGCAGCGTCGAGCGGCTCGAGCGTCAGGGCGCGCAGCTCGGGTGCGTCGAGATCGCGCGCCGCGATTCCCGCGAACAGCGGGTTCATCGCCAGGTCGCCGCGCCGCACCTCCACGTGGAGGTGCGGCGCCGACGTGCCGCTGCGGACCGCCCACGCCACGCGCCGGCCCGCGCGCACCGGGAAGCGCCCGCGCGCCGGCCACAGGTCCTGCTCGTAGAGGCCCGCGGAGTCCTGCGCCGCCGCCACGTAGGCCGCGACCTCGCCGTCGAACGCCTCGAGGTGGGCCAGCACCACGAGCCGGTCGTCGGCGGTGCGCAGGTAGAGCGATCGCCCGTAGCCCACGCCCTGCGTGCGCACCCGCTCGATCCAGCCGTCGGCGGGCGCGTACACCGGCGCTCCCACCACGCCGCCCACCGAGAGATCGAGTCCCGCGTGGAAGTGGCGCGAGCGCCGCTCGCCGAACTTCCCCGTCATCACGAGCGGCGTGTCGAGCGGGGCGCGCGCGAAGGGGGGCGCGAGCGCGGAGCGCGCCGTCCCGGGGCGCGCCGGCGTCACGGCGCGGGCCGACGATTCGGGCGCGGCGGGCGCCGCGCCGGACACGCGGCCCGCGAGCGGGGCCGCCATCAGCGCCACCGCCCCCAGCGCCCGTGCGGCGCGCCACGTGCCCCGCCGGCGGCGTGCGGGCCGCAACGTGGCGCGGGCGGAATCGTGCAGCCCGCACGCGGAGTCGTCCGGTCCGGCGTGTGGATCTTGCGGCCCGGGCGCGCGGAGTGCAGCGCGCATCGCCTCTTGGAACGCGCCGAACCCGCGCCTCGCGCTGGCACCGTCGTTGCTCAAGGCCCATCCCTCCGTGGTTGGTTCCATGAATTCGCCGAGTGCGGCCCGGGCTCGTCGCGCGGCACTCACAGGAGGTTTCCGGTGAAGCAGGTTCCCTCGTTCGTCTCCGCTCTCGTCCTCGCCGTCGTCCTCGGCGGCTGCGGCACGGGCTCCGATCCCGTGGCGCCGTCGTCGGTGATCGACAACGCTCCTCCCCAGGCGCCCTCCGGCCTCGCGACCGCGCTCAACGCGTCGAACGTCCGCGTGCTGGAGTGGGCTCCCAACCCGGAAGCCGATCTCGCCGGCTACCAGGTGTATCAATACTCGCCCGACCCCGGTCGCGACAACGCGTACGTGCTGGTCGCCACGGTGTCGGCCGGCACGACCGAGTGGGCCCTGCCGGTGACCGAGTCCATGCAGGTCACGTGGGTCCGCCTGCGGGCGCTCGACGCGTCGGGCAACCGCAGCGCGGAATCGGCCGCGGCGCAGGTCACGCTGCTGCCCGGGAGCCCGGGCTCGGATCCGCCGCAGGACGAGGTGAACCCGCACCGCCGTTAGCCGTTTCGAGGTGCCTCAAGGAAGAAGCACCACGCGCGACTGAGCGTGGAGGGATCCCGAAACCAGTCGCGCGAAAATCATCCCGGCCGGGACGAGGCGACCCGCTTCGTCCCGGCCGTTCCATGACTCCACGCCGGCGGCCCCGCCGGGGAGCCGCAGCGTGCGAAGGCGCCGGCCGAGCACGTCGTAGAGTCGGATCTCGCGCGGCGCCCCGGGCTCGTCGCCTTCGATCCGCCAGCTCCAGCGCGCGCCGCCCGCGCTGGGCTGCTCGAGCGGAGCGAGCGACGCCGCGCGCGGACGCCCCAGCGGCCCGAGCGGCACCGAGAGCCGCACCACGTTCGAGACCGCGCCGGCGTTCCCGGTCGAATCCACGGCGCGCACCGCGGCGAAGACCGCGGAGCCCGGCGCGAGCCCGGCGACCCGGAAGCTCTCGGGCTGCCCCGACGGCCCCGGAACCGGCGCGCCCTCGCGCAGCGAGCCGGGCGCGAACGACGCCGCGCGGGCGGCGACCGTGGCCACGCCGATCTCGTAGCGCGCCGCCCGTCCCGTGGCGCCGTCGCCGCCGGGCGCGGTCCAGCGCAGGATCGCGCCGCCCTCGAGCAGCGAGTCCGCCGCGAGGTCCGCGATGGCCGCCGGCGGCGTGAGGTCGGCCACCGGCAGCGCCGCCCGCATCGCGCCGTTGCCCCGTCGCGCGTAGTCGCCGCGCGCCGTGAACCACGGGCCCGCCGAGCCGGGCCAGCTGCCCGCGCCCGCGTCGTAGACGTAGACGAGCGAATCGGGCCCGGTGCCCGCCGCGATCTCGGTGCGGCCGTCGGCGTCCGTTTCGTCGAGCGAGGGCGCGACCCCCGCGCCGCCCGGCTTCGCGAACGACCCGATCACCTTTCCGCTGTCGCTGATCGCGACCAGCGAGCTGCCGGCGAACAGCAGCACGCCGCCCGGGTGCCCGGCCGCGACCGGTCCGACGACCGGCGAGCCGCCCGGGGCCGCGGAGAGGCTCGCGGGCCAGCCGCGCGCGGTCACCACCGCGCCGGTCGCGTCGAGCGCGGTGACGCCGCTCGGCGAGGTCGTGCCGATCACGATCTCGTGGGAGCCGTCCGCGGTGAAGTCCGCGAGCGCGGGATCGCCCGTGACGGTCCCGCCGGGAGTCGCGCTCCAGCGCAGCCCGCCGTCGGCCCCGAAGGCGTGGACCTGCGCGCCGCCTCCCACCACCACCACCGTGTCCGACGGGAACACCGCGATCACCGGCGAGACCGTGGGCGCCACGCCCGGGATCGCGGCCGGGAATCCCGCGGCCTCGGCGGCGTCGAAGCGCACGGCGTGCAGCTGCCCGTCGCGCGAGGCGGCCACGATCTCCTCGCCCGCCTCGCCGTCGAGATCGGCGAGCGCCACGGCGCCCGCGAGCCCGAGCGCGCTGGTCGCGACCGGGAACCCGGGGAGCAGCACGCCGTTCGCGTTCCACGCCCACAGCGAACCGTCCGACGCGCCGCACGCCACCTCGAGCACGCCGTCCCCGTCGAGGTCGCCGAGCGCGGGGCCCGCGGTGAACCGGGTGAAGACGCTGCCCGAGAAGTACGGCCAGCCCGGGAGCGGCGCGCCCTTCAGGTCGAAGCCGCACATCCGGCCGTTGGTCGTGCCCGCGAAGAGGCCGATGCCGCGCCCGCCGCCGAGGTCGGCGGCCGCGAGGTGCCGCCCGAGCGCCGCCGGAAGCGTGTTCACCGCGAGCGTCTCGCCGCCCGTCGCGCTCTCGATCACCAGGACGCGGTCGCTGGACACCCACGCCAGCCGCGCGCCGCTCCGCTCGTGGACCACCACCGAAGGCCCGGTACTGCGCGCCCCGGCGCGGAAGGCGCGCGAGACCGGCGGGTCGAGCAGCAGGTTCGCCACGTTCAGCCGGCCGCCGCCGAAGCCCGTCACTCCCGGGTTGAGGGCGCGGATGTCGTCGGCCGTGTCCCACAGGCGCAGCGCCAGGTTGACCGGATCGAGCCGCGGCGCGCCCAGCGATCTCCGGCGGGACTCGAAGAGCGCCACCGCCCCCGACACCATCGGGGCCGCGAACGAGGTGCCGTCGAGCTGGCCGTAGCTCGGGTGCACCAGCACGTCACCGTTCACCGTCTTCGTTTCGAGCGCCGTCGAGCGGATGCCGACGCCCGGCGCGGCCACGTCCACGAACGAGCCCAGGTTCGAGAAGCCCGCCACCAGGTCGGCCGGCCCGGTGGCCGCCACCGCGATCACGTCGGCCCGGCGCTGCTGCTCGTTCGGCCCGCCGTTGTTCCCCGAGGCGAGCACGATGAGGACGCCGGCCCGCGCCGCCGCCGCGATCGCCGCCTCGAGCGCCGAGTTCGCCACCGTCTCGAAGGATCCGTTGAGCACCGTGGCGCCGTTCTCGGCGCCGTACGCGATGGCCTCGGCGACGTAGCTCATGTCGAGGAGCCCGAGCGGGCGCGCGTTGGTGGACCAGCCCACCCGCAGCGGCATGATCCGCGCGAGCGGCGCCGTGCCCGCGACGCCGATGCCGTTGTCGGTGAGCGCGGCCGCCACGCCCGCCACCATCGTGCCGTGTCCCGCGAAGTCGCTCGGGTCGTTGTCCGGGACCGAGGTGTCCTCGCCCGGGGGGAAGGGGCCGCCCACCGCGGCGGCGACGAAGTCCCAGCCGCCGACGTCGTCCACCTTGCCGTTGCCGTCGTCGTCCACGCCCGGAACGCCGCCGCGCTCCGCCCAGTTCACGAACAGGTTGCCGGAGAGCCCGGCCACCGTGCCCGACAGGTCCGGGTGATGCGGGATCACGCCGGTGTCCATGATCCCGATCACCGCCGTGGTGTCGCCCGTCCACACCGCCCACGCCTCCTCGGTGTGGATGTCGCGGCGCGACGGCTGGTAGAACCAGGTGGAGACCGGGTAGAGCGAGTCGTTGGGCGACGCGCTCATCGCCACCACGCCGATCGGCTCGGCCGACTCGACGTCGGCGAGCGATCCGAACTCGGCGAGGGCGCGGTCGAGGTCCGCCCCGGGGGGCAGCGTGACCCGGAAGAATCCCTCGAGGCCGCCGAGCGCGCGGGGCCGCGCGTCGCGCCGGGCGAACAGCGCCTCGAAGCGCGCGCCGCCGAGGCGCGCGGCCGCCGCGTCGGGCCCCGCGAGGCCGAGGCCCGCCCCGG
>CAZIVR010000061.1:0-21474 GCA_964542745.1 uncultured bacterium | reverse complement strand
CGCCCCCCACCGGCCCGCACAGGTCCTCGTAGACGAGGTCGGACACGTCGTGGACATGGAAGTAGATGCCGGGCGGCTTTCCGGTCGTCCTCCAGGCGCCGATCGGATCGGTCCCGATCGAGTTGTCCACCGCGCCTGGCTCCTCGAAGTCGCCCAGGAGCTGGTACGGCCCCCCGTCGAGGCTGAACTCGACGTCGTCGATCACCACGGCGCCGGCGCCGTTCGACGAGTAGGCGCCGACGACGCTGCCACGGTCGTCGTCGAAGCCACGGTTGGTCTTGCTGCGGAACACGAAGCGCAGGCGGTCCCCCCACGAGGCGGGAATCGCGACGGATGCCGTGGTGTGCGTCGTCACCGGCCGGTCGCCGTAGGTGGTGAAGAGCTCCTGGTAGAGGCCCTCGTTCGCGCGCACCACCTCCGAGAACCAGCGTCGCTGGGTGTCGTACACGCGCCGCACCACGCCATCCGAGGCGAGGAACCACTCGGACCCGTCCACGGACGGCGTCCCGAGCGAGTCCCTCACCGGCGCGCCCACGTACACCATGAAGGAGTCGATCGGCGCGTCGTTCCCCGCGGCGCTGCTGCTGATGAAGTTGCCGGCGGCCGCGCCGTTCAGGGTCACCTGCAGCGGGTCCTTGTCGAACCAGCCGACCTTCGTGTTGGCCGCGGTGCCACGTCCGGTGGACATGTTGGCGCGGTAGCGGAACCGGAGCGTGATGCTCGAAGCGCCCGTCACGTCCAGGTCGCGGTAGGCCATCTGGTCCCACTGGCTGCCGTAACCCGGATACTTCTGGTTGGTCCCGACTCCGCCGCCCGTGGTGCCGCCGCCGCGATAATTGGTTTGGAGAATTCGCGCGTGGAACGGGTTGAGCGTGATCGGATCCACGAACGACACGTCTCCGTCGCGCCTGAGCCCGCACCACAGCGAATGCGTTCCCGACAGCGGCGACCACGTGACCCCGCCGCCCGAGACGCTGCCGTTGTCGCGATGCCACACGCCCACCACGCCCCAGGTGCGCTTGTGCGCCGCCCCCATGTTCATCACGTAGTTGGCGTTGTTGCCGGCGTCCATCGCCCACCACGGCCGGTTGTCGTCGGTGAGCGTCAGCCCGCCGGTGCCGGGATACACGAAGCGGTTCGGCCACCAGCCGAAGAGCGAGTCGCCGTGGACCTCGCCGATGTTGTCGTGCAGGGCGTCGTTGTCGAAGCCCCAGTAGCCGTAGTCGGCCGGGTTGGTCGAATGGGTGCGGAAGTTTCCGACCCCGATCCCCCAGTAGTTGGTCGGGGTGACCTTCCCGGGGACGAAGCCGACGTACGTGGTGTCGCCGGCCGCGGCGGTGCGCGAGGCACGCAGCGCCGTCCTCGCTTCGCGAACGATCGAGGCGTTGACGAGCTTGGCCGGGACGAGATCGTCCCCCAGTTCCTCGCGGGCGAGCGCCGGCGAGGACGCGAGTACCGCGAGCAGCGCGGCCAGAGGCGCGACGGCAAGGGAGGCGCGCATGGGTCGTTCTCCGCATGAGGAGGGGCGCCCCACGCCGCGGTTCGCAGCGAGGAACCGCCCGGGAGGCGCGCCGCCAGCGAGGAGGGGCCTGAGGGGACGGCCCGGCGACTGGGGGGAGTTTAGCCGGGGAACTGGCCGGGCGGCCACGGGAAAATGAACCCCGCCGGACGCCGCCGGGCGCCCGGGCCCGGCGGCATCCCCGCGGAGGTTCGCGAGCCTCCGCTACCGCAGCACGGTCAGCTTCCGCGCCTCGGTGATCCCGCGGCCCACGTAGCGGACCTGCGTGAAGTAGACGCCCCGCGCCAGCGGGCGGCCGGAGTCGTCCGCGCCGTCCCACGTGAGCCGGTGCTCGCCGGCCGCGAAGTCGCGCCGCGCGAGCGTGCGCACCAGCCGCCCGCTCACGTCGAAGACGCGAACCTCCACCCGGTCGCCCTGCGCGAGGCCGAATTCGACGGTCGAGACCCCCGTCACGAGCGGGTTGTTCCCGAGATTCATGTAGTCCACGAACACCTTCCCTCCGAGGGAGTTCGGCACGTCGTCCACCGGTCCGGAGATCATCGTGCAGATATTTCCGAGCAGCCCTCCCAGCACGCTCCCGCCGTAGAGCGACCTCCCGCTTTCGTTCTCGCAGAAGCGACCGGCCAGCTTCTCGATGTCCCAGCCGTCCACCAGCGACTGCCAGTACTCCCCGGTGAGGGCGTTGGCTTCGTGGTAAACGCCTGCCACCGGCGCGGGGCTGGCGTTCCCGGAGGGCTCGTAGCGCGAGGTGGCCACCGCGCCCGTTCCGGCCTGGAGCACGTTGCTGGCGTCCACGCATCCGTTCCCGAGCCCGAGGGCGTTCCCGCCGTTGTCGAGTGGGCTCAACAGCCGCAGGTCCAGGCATGCCGCGGCATTGCCGCTCAGCGTCATGTACGAGGGATCGCGCAGCGAGGCGTGGAAGAAATTGTTGAGCAGCGAAGCGTTGGAGGCCTCGCCGGTCATGGACTCGACCGCGCCCCGACCCTGGATCCACACCGCGCGGTGGTTCGCGTCGCCGGCACTCCCGCCGAGCATGAAGTCCTGGAGCATCTTGACGTCGTTCGAGCCGAGGTTGTTGGCGGGACCGAACAGGCCGGTGTTGAGATCACCGGTGAGGATCACGATCACCTTGTAGAACGCCTCGAGCATCGCGAGGGATGGCCCCTGGAACGACCACTTGTTGTCGATCTGGTACGAGCTCGAGTGGTTCGACAGGTCCACGCCGATGCCCGCCACCTTGGAATTGACGGACTCCGAGGCCTTCACGCCGTACAGGTCCCAGGTCGTGCCCGGCTGCTGGTTCAGGTGACGGACGAAACGGACGGGATCGTTGGGATCCTCCCCCGGCAGACCCTGCCAGCCGTTGTGCGCCCCGCGCTTCGCGAGCGCCGTGCCGCCGAGATGGTCCATCATCGAAACCCACGACCGCTCGTTGCCGCGCCGGTCGTTCAGGTCCACGTAGAGCACGCACGCCTGCCCGAGGCCGCCGTAGGCCACCTTCTTCCACGCGTCCGGCAGCACCGAGAACTGCTGCCAGCGGTGCGCATCGGTCGAGCCCTCGCCGGTCTGGGGCGTCACGGTGAGGGTGTCCGGCAGCAGGTAGGGCCCGTTCCCGGGCGGCGTGTCCTCGCGCCGCAGGAAATACTGCACGTGCGTCCCGGGCGTGAACTGCCCGTCGGGGAGGATCTTGGTGTACTCGTAGGTCTGCCCGAGCGGCAGCCCGTTTTCGGCCACGTAGCCCGCGGTCGTCGGCCAGCCGTCGGTGAGCGCGATGTTGCACACGGTGTTGGCCTGATTGACGGCGGCCGTCGCGCTGGTCAGGAAGCAGCGGTTTTTCGCGATCCCGAGCGCGGCGAAGTTGGGGTCGGCTTCGTGGTAGATCGTGGCGTAGTTGCCCGGCGTCAGCCATCCGATCGCGCGCGCATCGATCGGCCACAGGTTGATCTCCGCGGAGTCGCAGCGCGCGCTGTTCCAGACCAGTTCGCTCCAGTCACGGCCGCCGTTGGTGGCCCCGGCCGGGTGGCCCCCCGGCGTTCCTTTCGCGCCGTTGTCCGCGAGATAGCGGGCCCAGAAATTCCGCTCGAAGGTCTGGCCCGGCCCCGTGAGCGCGTAGTCCAGCGCCGTCACGGGATCGGTCGGCACCGCCCGCAGCCCGCTCGCGCGGACCCCCAGCGACCGGTAGTTGCCCGGCCCGGGCGAGATGCGGAACACGAGGTCCATCCGCACGTTGTCGCCGTAGGCGATGATCGCCGTCGTGTCTCCGGGAACGTGGTACCGGCTCGAGTTGCCGGTGCTTTGGGCGATGTTGAGCCCGATCTTGACCAGCGCCGACGTGGTGTCGAACTCGGCACTCAGCGGGGGATTCGCCGCGCGGTTGAGGCCGTTCACGGTGAAGGTGTCCTGGATCCAGTCCCAGAGGTTCACCGAGAGAGGAGGCGAGCTTCCGTCCACGAACGCGATCGAGATGTTGTCGAAATAATTCCCGTCGCTGCCCCCGCACCCGGTCGTGATCCCGAATCGGTAGCACTGCATGTACTTGCCGAGGTAGAGGCGTATCGAGTCGGGATAGGCGGTGCCGCCCTCGGCGAGGGATGAGTTCCAGCGGAGCATCCCGAAGGCGTAGTTGGGCTCCCAGTCGCGGAAACATTGCTTGTCCGGGTTGAAGATGACGAACGGAACCACCCGCCAGTCCGCCCAGCACGGCATCCCATCGGATTGGGACCCGGGATAGGCGGAGGCCGCCATGTACCAGAATCCCCCATCGTTGAACGCGTTCATGGCGCCCGTGTAGATCTCGTACACGAGGTAGATGTCCTCGGTGGTGGTGGCGATCGCGGCGTTGATCCCCATCTCGTTCGTGCCACCGCCGTTCCTGAGGTTGATGGTCGGCGAGTAGAACCCATCGATGCGCTCGCGCTCGACGGTTCCGGCGATCGGGGAGCCGGAGGCCTCCGAGTTGTCGTGGTCGCCCATGCTGATGACGTTGCCGTTCATGTCGCAGACGCGGAGGGCTCCCCCGACGGGGCCGCACACGTCCTCGTAGTTCAGGTCCGAGATGCTGTGGGGGTGGAAATAGATCGCCGGCGGCCTCCCGGTCGTCTTCCACGCGCCGAGCGGATCCGTGCCGATCGAGTTGTCCACCGCGCCCGGCACCTCGAAGTCGCCGAGCAGTTGGTACGGCCCGCCATCGAGGCTGACCTCGACGTCGTCGAGCACCACGGCCCCCGCGCCGAGCGACGAATACGCCCCCGGCGTGCTCCCGCCGTCGTCGTCGAAACCGCGGTTGGTCTTGCTGCGGAACACGAAGCGCAGGCGGTCCCCCCACGAGGCCGGAATCGCGACGGATGCCGTGGTGTGCGTCGCCACCGGCCGGTTGCCGTAGGTGGTGAAGAGCTCCTGGTAGAGGCCCTCGTTCGCGCGCACCACCTCCGAGAACCAGCGTCGCTGGGTGTCGTACACGCGCCGCACCACGCCATCCGAGGCGAGGAACCACTCGGACCCGTCCACGGACGGCGTCCCGAGCGAGTCCCTCACCGGCGCGCCCACGTACACCATGAAGGAGTCGATCGGCGCGTCGTTCCCCGCGGCGCTGCTGCTGATGAAGTTGCCGGCCGCGGCCCCGTTGGGAGTGACCTGCAGCGGGTCCTTGTCGAACCAGCCGGTCCTCGTGTTGGACGCGGTGCCGCGGCCGGTGGACATGTTGGTGCGGTAGCGGAAACGCAGCGTGAGCGTGGCGGCTTCGCCGACTTCGAGGTCGCGGTAGGCCATCTGGTCCCACTGGCTGCCGTAGCCCGGGTACTTCTGGTTGGTCCCGGTTCCGCCGCCCGTGGTGCCGCCGCCGCGATAATTGGTCTGGAGGATCCGCGCGTGGAACGGATTGAGCGTGAGCGGATCCACGAACGACAGGTCGCCGTCGCGCCGGAGCCCGCACCACAGCGAGTGCGTCCCCGAAAGCGGCGACCACGTGACCCCGCCGCCCGACACGCTGCCGTTGTCGCGGTGCCACACGCCCACCACGCCCCAGGTGCGCTTGTGGGCCGCCCCCATGTTCATCACGTAGTTGGCGTTGTTGCCTCCGTCCATCGCCCACCACGGCCGGTTGTCGTCGGTGAGCGTGAGCCCGCCGGTGCTGGGGTAGACGAAGCGGTTGGGCCACCAGCCGAACAGCGAATCCCCGTGGACCTCCGCGATGTTGTCGTGGAGCGGATCGTTGTCGAAGCTCCAGTAGCCGTAGTCGGCCGGATCGCTGGAGTAGGGCCGGTACTTCCCGGTGCCGATCCCCCAGTGGTTGGTCGGGGTGACCTTGCCGGGGACGAAGCCGACGTACGTGGTGTCGCCGGCCGCGGCGGTGCGCGAGGCACGCAGCGCCGTCCTCGCTTCGCGAACGATCGAGGCGTTGACGAGCTTGGCCGGGACGAGATCGTCCCCCAGTTCCTCGCGGGCGAGCGCCGGCGAGGACGCGAGTACCGCGAGCAGCGCGGCCAGAGGCGCGACGGCAAGGGAGGCGCGCATGGGTCGTTCTCCGCATGAGGAGGGGCGCCTCACGCCGCGGTCCGCAGCGAGGAACCGCCCGGGAGGCGCGCCGCCAGCGAGGGGCCCTGGGGGATGGCCCGGCGACTGGAGGGAGTCTAGCCGTGGACCGAGCCTCGCGGCCACGGGAAAATCGCCCCCGCGGGACGCCGGCGGGACCCTCCGTGAGGGCGGTTCACCGAGACCTGTCTTGGACCCCGCCGCGCCAGCCGCTACTCTGGACCGCAATGCGCTCGGGCCCCACCACGTCCACCTCCGGCTTCCGCTGGCGCGACCTCGTGCCTTTCGGCCCGAACCGGCACCCGCGCCCGCGGCCGTTCGTGGAGATGGCGAAGGTCGTCTGGGAAAACCGCGACAACCTCCCCTACGCGTGGCGGATCCTGAATCACGGCGTGTGCGACGGCTGCTCGCTCGGCCCCCGCGGGCTCCGCGACGACGTGATCGACGGCGTGCACCTGTGCATGACGCGCCTCAAGCTGCTCCGCCTGAACACCATGGGCGCGATTCCCGAGGAACGGCTCGCCGATCTCGCGGGCCTGCGCGCGCTCCCCAACGACCGGCTCCACCCGCTCGGGCGCCTCCCCTACCCCATGATCCACCGCGCCGGCGACCCGCGGCTCCACCGCCTGTCCTGGGACGAGGCGCTGGCGATCGCGGCCGAGCACCTGCGGGACCTGCCGGGCGAGCGCATGGGCTTCTTCGCCACCTCGCGCGGGATCGTGAACGAGACCTACTACGCCTTCACCAAGGCGGCGCGCCTGATGGGCTCCAACCACGTGGACCTGTGCGCGCGCCTCTGCCACGCGGCGAGCGTGGCGGGCCTGAAGGACACGCTCGGCGTGCCCGCCCCCACCTGCTCGCTCTCGGACCTGATCGGCTCGGACCTGGTGGTGATCCTGGGATCGAACCTCGCGAACAACCAGCCGGTCACCATGAAATACCTCACCTACGCGAAGCGGAAGGGCACCCGCATCGTGGTGGTGAACCCGATCCGCGAGCCGGGACTCGAGCGCTACTGGGTGCCGAGCGACCTGCGCTCGGCCGCCTTCGGCACGAAGATGGCCGACGACTTCTTCCCGGTCGCGGTGGGCGGCGACGTGGCGTTCCTGAACGGCGCCCTGCGCTGCCTGATCGAGAAGGACGCCCTCGACCACGCGTTCATCGAGCGGCACACGGCGGGGTTCGAGGATCTCCGCGCGCACGTCACCGCGCTCCCGTGGGAGGCGCTCGAGCGCCAGTCGGGGCTCGCGCGCGCCGACATGGAGCGCTTCGCGGGCGAGCTGGCGCGGGCGAAGAGCGCGGTGCTGGTCTACAGCATGGGGCTCACCCAGCACCGTTTCGGCGTCCAGAACGTCAAGGCGGTCGTGAACCTCGCCCTCGCGCGCGGCTTCCTCGGGCGAGAGAAGTGCGGCGTGCTCCCGATCCGCGGCCACTCGGGCGTGCAGGGCGGCGGCGAGTGCGGCGTGGACCCCGAGAAGCTTCCGGGCGGCTACGAGGTCGCGAACCCGGACGATCGCGCGCGCTTCGAAGCGCTGTGGGGCGCCCCGATCCCCACCCACCGCGGGCACCGCACCCTGCAGATGCTCGAGGCCGCGCACGCGGGAGAGCTGGACTTCCTGTACTCGCTCGGCGGCAACCTGCTCGAGACCATGCCCGACCGCGGCTTCATGCAGGCCGCGCTGTCGCGCGTGCGGCTCCGCATCCACCAGGACATCGTGCTCAACACCTCCTCGCTGCTGCCGGGCCCGGCGGTGCTGCTGCTGCCGGCCCAGACCCGCTACGAGACGCCGGGCGGCGGCACCGCCACCAGCACCGAGCGCCGCATCCGGTTCAGCCCCGAGATCGCGGGACCGCGGATCGCCGAGGCCCGGCCCGAGTGGGAGATCCCGGTGCGCGTCGCGCTCGCCGCGCGCCCCGCGCTCGCCCCCTCGTTCCCGTGGCGCGGCACGCCCGAAATCCGCGCCGAGATGGCGCGGGCCATGCCGCTCTACGCCGGGATCGAGTCGCTCGAGCGCGAGGGCCAGTGGGTGCAGTGGGGCGGGCCGCGCCTGTTCACGGACGGCTTCGCGAAGATGCCCGGGGGCCGCGCGCGCTTCACCTGCCTCGCGCTCCCCGAGACCGCCATTCCGCCGGGCTGGTTCCTCATGACCACCCGGCGCGGCAAGCAGTTCAACAGCATGTCGCACGGCACGCGCGACTTCGTGATGGGCAGCTCGTCGCGCGACGACGTGCTGATGAACCCCGAGGACGCCTCCGAGCTGGGCCTCGCCGACGGCGCCCCGGTGCAGCTGCGCTCGGACACCGGCATCTGGCGCGGCGTCGCGCGCCTCTCCTCCATGAAGCGCCGCCACGTCCAGACCTACTGGCCCGAGACCAACGTGCTCATCCCGCGCCGCTTCGACCCGGTCTCCGGCGAGCCCGACTACAACGCGCTGGTGGTCGTCGAGCCGGTGCGGACCCTTCCGCTGACCCGGCCCGCGCCGGTGATCGAGCCGTCGCTCGGCCGCGCGGCCCGCGACGCCGCCCCCGCGATGCCCCACGCGACCCGAAAGGAATCCCGATGAACGACTCGACGCGACGGGGCGGGAGCCCCCGCGCCCTCGCGAGGTTCGCCGCGGGCCTCGGCGCGCTCGCCGCGGCCGTGGCGCTGGCGGGCCTCGTCGCGCCCGGCGCGTCCCCGCCGGCGGCGGCGGCCGCGGCCGCGCGCAACCGGCTCGACTTCAGTTCCTACCAGCAGCTGCTCGACCAGCACCTGTGGACCGTCTCGGAACCCGGCGCGCCGCTCGAGACGCGGTTCAACTACGAGGGCTTCTACGACGAGAAGGGCCGCGCCGAGCGCATGTTCCGCATCCGGCGGCAGTTCCTCTCGGTGGACCCCGCCCGGCTCGACGTGAAGAACCGGCGCGCGTGGGCCATCAACTTCTACAACTTCCTCGTGCTCGACCAGGTCACCGACCACCTGCTCATCCCCGGCAAGACCCGCCAGCGGTACCTGAGCGTGCGCGACATCCGCCCGGGCGGCGAGGACTTCTTCAAGGTCCCGGTGGTGCGGGTGGACACGGTGGAGTACTCGCTCGACGCCTTCGAGAAACGCTTCCTGTTCGAGGACTTCGACCGGAAGCCCGGCGCGACGCCTCCCCCCGGCCTCGATCCCCGCATCCACTTCGCGATCGTGTGCGGGGCGATCGGCTGCCCGCCGCTCCAGCCGCGCGCGTTCCGCGCCGACTCGCTCGACCTGCAGCTCGACGCCGCCGTGCGCCAGACGCTCGCCCACCCGAACCACTTCCGCCACACGCCGGGCTCGCGCAACGTGCAGCTCTCGGCGATCTTCTTCTGGTACGCGCCGGACTTCGGGGGGTCCACCCGGGCCGTGGCGTGGGCGGCGAAATACCTGCCCGCGCCGGCGCGCGCCGAGGTCCAGAAGATCCAGGACGGCGCCCTGACCTCGCAGATCAACTGGGACTGGAAACTCAACCAGGTGGTCGGGTGGCGTTTCCACTACCAGATGGAGAAGGGCGTTCCGGGCGCGGCGCCGCGCGACTCGACGTAGTCGCGGTTCGGGCGCCCCGCGCGCGGCGGGCCGAGGGCGCGCCTCCGGCGCCCGCGGGAGCACGCGCCGGGAACGCGGCGCCGCCGATCCGGCGCTAGGCCTTCCCGATCAGCCGGAGCGCGTACCAGGCGATCGCCGCGACCAGCGCCGACATCGGGATCGTCAGCACCCACGCCCAGATGATCCGGCCGGCCACGCCCCACTTCACCGCCGAGAGCCGCCGCGTCGAACCCACCCCCACGATGGATCCGGTGATCGTGTGGGTGGTGGACACCGGGATGCCGGCGAAGGTGGCGCCGAACAGCGTGATCGCCCCCGCGGTCTCGGCGCAGAAGCCGCCCACCGGCTGCAGCTTCGTGATGTTCATGCCCATGGTCTTGACGATGCGCCACCCGCCCATGAGCGTCCCGAGGCCGATCGCGGTGTGCGCCGACAGCACGACCCACAACGGCACGTCGAAGTCCCCGGTCAGGTGCCCGGTCGAATAGAGCAGCGCGGTGATGATGCCCATGGTCTTCTGGGCGTCGTTGCCGCCGTGCCCGAGGCTGAACGCCGCGGCCGAGACGAACTGCATGCGCCGGAACAGCCGGTCCACGCCGGAGGGCGAGCTGCGCCGGAACAGCCACATCACCGCCCACATGCTGAAGAACCCGAGCCCCATGCCGATCAGCGGCGACAGCACGATGAACTGCGCGATCTTGACGAGCCCCTTGACGATCACCGCGTCCGGCCCCGCCGAGACCAGCGCCGCGCCCACGAACCCGCCGATCAGCGCGTGCGAGGACGAGGAGGGCAGCCCCCACCACCACGTGAGCAGGTTCCAGACGATCGCGCCGACCAGGCCGGCGAGGATCAGCGCGGGGGTCACCGCCGCGGGGTCCACCACGCCCTTGCCGATGGTCTTCGCGACGTGGACGCCGAACACGAGGAACGCGATGAAGTTGAAGAACGCGGCCCACGCCACCGCCACGCGCGGCGAGAGCACGCGGGTGCTCACGATGGTGGCGATCGAGTTCGCGGCGTCGTGGAACCCGTTGATGAAGTCGAACACCAGCGCGATGGCGATGATGAAGAGGATCTCGACCGGGAAGGGCATCGCGCGGCTACCGGCTCTTGAGCACGATGGATTCGATGGTGTTGGCGACGTCCTCGCAGCGGTCCGCCGCCCCCTCGAGCCTTCCGTAGATCTCCTTCCAGCGCATCACGTCGAGCACGTCGTGCCTCCCCGAGAACAGGTCGGCCACCGCCTCGCGCGACAGCACGTCGGCCTCGTTCTCGAGCCGGTTGATCTCGATGGTGAACGGCATCAGGCCCTTGAAGTCCTTGAGCGAGCCCACCGCCTTCTCGATCTGGACCCCGGCCTGGGCCAGCACCGCCGTGAGCTTCACGCTCGCCGGGGTCGGCCCGGCGACCTTGAAGAGCAGCAGCCGGCTGCCGATCGCCTCGGCGGCGTCCATCACGTCGTCGAGCCCGCTCGCGAGGTCGTGGATGTCCTCGCGCTCGAGCGGCGTGATGAACGTGCGGTTGAGCCGCTCGAACAGCTCGTGGGTCACGAGGTCGCCCTGGTGCTCGACCTCCTTGAGCTGCCGGGCCCGGTCTTCGACGCGGTCGAAACGCTCCATCATCTCGTGGAGCAGGTCGCAACTCTCCCGGACCAGCTCGCCCTGGCGCCGGAACAGCGTGAAGAAGTCCTCTTCGCGGGGAAAGAACGAGAACGCCATCGGGAAAGCCCTCGGGTGGGTGGGCGGCGAGGCGCCGCGGGGCCGGCGTGGATCGTCCGGCGGCCCGTCCGCGCGGGGAAGGGATACCCGCCGCCGCCTCCGGATGCAACACGCCGCGCCGGCGGTGTTATCGTGCCGCGGGCCCGCCGCCTCCCGCGGTTCGGGCCGCCGCCGGAGGGATCCATGCGGAACGCCACCCAGCCGAACGCCACCGGGGCGCCGATCCCCTCGTGAGCGCGCCTCCCTCCCCCGGACCGCCGGTGGATCTCGCGATCGTGGGCGGCGGCATCACCGGCGCCGGGGTCGCGAGCCTCGCCGCCCGCCGCGGGCTCTCGGTCACGCTGCTCGAGGCGCGCGATCTCATGTCCGGCGCGAGCAGCGCCTCGAGCCACATGCTCCACGGCGGGCTCCGCTACCTCGAGCACGGGCACCTCGGGCTGGTGCGCGAAGCGCTCCGCGAGCGGGCGGCCGTCTCGAACATGGCGCCCGCCCTGTGCCGGCCGGCGCGCTTCCTGGTCCCGCTCTACCGGGGCGACCGGATCGGGCCGTTCGCGCTGCGCGCGGGTCTCGCCGCCTACGACTTCCTCGCCGGCCGCGCCCGCTTCGCGCCCCACCAGATGCTCGCGCCCCGCGAAGCGCTCGCGCTCGAGCCGGGGCTCGCCGCGCGCGGGCTGATCGGGGCCGGCGCCTACAGCGACGTGGTGATGGACGACGCCCAGCTCGGCGTGGCGGTGGCGCGCGACGCGGCCCGTCACGGGGCGACCGTGCGCACCTGGACCGAGGTCACGCACGCGCGCCGCGACGGGGCGTGGGTGCGGCTCGGCGTGCGCGACGCGCTCACCGGCGGCGAGGACGCCGTGACCGCCCGCAGCGTGGTGATCGCCGCCGGTCCCTGGACCGACGAGGTGCGCGCCCGGCTCGTGCCCGGGCTCGATCCACTCGCCCCTCCCCCGCGGCCGGCGCTCCGACCCACGCGCGGCACCCACCTCGTCTATCCCGCGCTCACCGCCGGGCGCGGGCTGGTGCTGATCTCGCGCGCCGACGGGCGGGTGTTCTTCGTCGTGCCGTTCGGCGCCCACTCGCTCGTGGGCACCACCGAGGTCGAGGTGCCGAGCCCCCCGCGCCCCGAGTCGTTCCGGCCCGATCCCGAGGAGCTGGCCTACCTGCGCGAGGGCGTGGCGAGGGTGCTGCCCGAGTCCGCGGGCGTTCGCCCCATCGCGGTCACGTCCGGGCTGCGCCCGCTGGTGCGCGCCGAGGGCGAGGCCGGCGGGCTCTCGCGCGAGCACGCCGTGCTCGAGGATTCGGGCGTGTTCGCGATCGCCGGCGGCAAGTACACGACCTTCCGGGTGATGGCGGCCGACGCGCTCGCGCGCGTGCTGGCCCGGCTCGGCTATCCGCCGCCCTCGGCGCCGCCCTCGCACGGGCCGCTGCCCGCGCCGCCCGCCGACGACGCGCCGCTCGAGCAGCGGGTGGACTGGGCGGTCGGGGAGGCCTTCGCGCGGCGGCTCGAGGACGTGATGCGGCGGCGCAGCGCGCTGTGGCTCGAGCCCGACCGCGGCCGCCGCGCCGCGCCCCTCGTGGCCGCCCGCATGGCCGCGGCGCTCGGCTGGAGCGAGGACCGCGTGCGCCGCGAGGTGGCGGAGTGGGACGTGGGCGTCAACGAGGAGGAGCGCCTGATGGACCGCGTCGCGGGCGCCGCGGGCGCGTCGGGAAACGGCGGCGTCGCGGCGTGATTCGGGACGGGGCCGGCCACGGGGGCCACGACGTGATCCGGGAACGCACCGGCCGCGGGAATCGCGGCACGATCCGGGGAGGAGGCGAATGAAGCGCGATCGCGTGCTGGCCGTGGACCAGGGCACCACCGGGACCACCGCGCTGCTGCTCGACGCCCGCGGCCGGGTGCGGGCGCGCGGCTACGCCGAGGTGCCGCAGCACTTCCCGAAGCCGGGCTGGGTGGAGCACGACGGCGGCGAGATCTGGCGGAGCGTGGGCGCGGCGGTGCGCGCGGCCCTGCGCGCGGCGGCCGATCCGGGCGCGACGCGCGTGGCGGCGATCGGCATCACCAACCAGCGCGAGACCTCGCTGCTGTGGGACCGCCGCTCGGGGAAGCCCGCGGGCCGCGCCATCGTGTGGCAGGACCGGCGCACCCACGACCGCTGCGCCGAGCTGCGGCGCGCCGGGGCCGGGCCCGAGATCCGGCGGCTCACCGGGCTGGTGCTCGATCCCTACTTCTCGGCGACCAAGCTCGAGTGGATGCTGCGCGCCGACCCCAGGCGGCGCGCCGCCGCCCGCCGCGGCGCCCTCGCGTTCGGCACCATGGACACCTGGCTGGTCTGGAAGCTCACCGGCGGCGCGGTCCACGCCACCGATCCCACCAACGCCTCGCGCACCATGCTCTACGACATCCGCGCGAAGCGCTGGAGCGACGCGCTGCTCGACCGCTTCGGCGTGCCCGAAGCGCTGCTCCCCGAGGTGCGCCGCTCGAGCGGCGACTTCGGCCGCACGCGCGGCGTGGGCTTCCTGCCCGACGGGATCCCGGTCGCGGGCGTGGCGGGCGACCAGCAGGCCGCGCTGTTCGGGCAGGGCTGCGTCGAGCGCGGGGCCTCCAAGAACACCTACGGCACGGGCGCCTTCCTGCTCTTCCACACCGGCTCGCGCCCGGTCGCCTCGCGCGCCGGGCTCCTCACCACCGTGGCGTGCGGGCCGGACGGCGGCATCGCCTACGCCCTCGAGGGCAGCGTGTTCATCGCGGGCGCGGCACTCCAGTGGCTGCGCGACGGCCTCGGGCTGATCCGCAAGGCCTCCGAGAGCGAGGCGCTCGCGCGCGGCGTCCCCGACTCGGGCGGCGTGGTGCTGGTGCCCGCGTTCGTCGGACTCGGCGCCCCGCACTGGCGCTCCGACGTGCGGGGCGCGCTCCTCGGACTGACGCGCGGGACCACGCGCGCCCACGTGGTGCGCGCCGCCCTCGAGTCGCTCGCCTTCCAGTCGTGCGACCTGGTGACCGCCATGGAGCGCGACGCCCGCACGCGGCTGCGCCGCCTGCGCGTGGACGGCGGGGCCGCCGAGAACGCGTTCCTCATGCAGCTGCAGGCCGACCTGCTCGGCGTGCCGGTCGAGCGCCCGCGCGTAATCGAGACCACCGCGCTCGGCGCGGGGTTGCTCGCGGGCCTCGGCGTGGGCTTCTGGACCTCGCACCGCGAGATCGAGCGCGCCCGCGAGGTCGAGCGCGTGTTCCGGCCGAAGCGCGACGCGGCGTGGCGGCGCGCGGAGCGCGGGCGGTGGAGCGCGGCGGTGCGCACGCTGCTCGGGGGCCCGCGGGCGGGCGGATAGATTCGGGCGCCGCGGCGAGGGCGCGGCGACGAGGGCGCCGTTCGGCGGCATCGGTCGGACGGCGGATCCGGACGCCGCGGTGCGCGCCGCTCCGGCACACGTCGGCAGGCACTTCGTCTCGGACACGCAGGCACACTCCGGCCACGCCCTTCGCGGTGGGCGAAGGTCGTGTCACCCGAGGATTGGACCCGGCCGCGTGGGAATCGCGTCCGGCGAGCGATTTTCAGCCGGCCCGCATGCCGCTCGCGGCTCCCGGGCCCCCGACGAGGCACTCCTCACGGGGATCCGCGCCCAGATGCCCCGGGGCATTCACAAAGTTGACATCTGCGGCTCCGGATCGCTTTCGCTCCATGAAGGACCGGCCGTAGGTGAGCTCGGCGGCGTGCTGGTTGTGGGTGCGGCACAGCAGTCGCACGTTGTCGGCGGTGGCGTCGCCGCCCCGCGCAAACTCCCGCACGTGGTCGAACTCGAGCATCCAGCGGCACTCGCAGCGCCGCCCCGAGGGGCTGACGTAGCTGCACCGGCCGCCGTCGCGCTCCCAGACGCGGCGCTTGACCGCGCGTGGAATGTGCCTGCCGGTGGAGGAGCCTTCGCCTTCCCGCGGCCGGTCGGTGGCCCCGAACTTCTCGGCTTCCAGGTTCTCGATCAGCGCCTCGATCGCTTCGCGATTCAGGAACGCGAGATTGCCTCTCGGGTTGCGGTGGCTCATGAGCTGCAAGGCGTACTGGAGCCGCTCGAGGTCGGCCTCGCCGATCGCGAACTGCACGAGGTAACGCCCGGGCGCGATCGGCCGCACCCCGGATCGGTGCCGGGGGCTGTCCGCCTCCCCCGCCGGCAGTTCCTCGACCGCCTCCTCGGGCTCGGGCCGCGGGAACCGTTCCGCGAGCAGCAGCTCGATCTCGGCCTTGGTGCGGTGGGTCGCCGCCGCGAGCAGGTCGTGGACGTTCTCGTCGTCGAGGAAGGGCGCCAGCAGGTTCATTCCGGCGAGGTGCACCCGGCCCCCGGCGAGGGCCTCGAAGATCACCGGAAAGGCCAGGGCCTTGCGGGCCACCTGGATGTGCTTGGAAGCCGAACTCTCGGAAAGATGGAGCACCCGGACGCAGTAGGACTTCATGGAGGGATAGCCGAGCTGGGCGTAGAGCCGGCGCCTCGAGACCTCGGCGATGTGCGCGAGCAGGTCCGCGGTGGTCTCGTGGTCGCGCTCGGCCAGCGCGTGAAGACCATCCAGCAACGAATCGTCGGCGAGATGTTCGAGCGAATAGCGGTCCATCGGGTACCTCGACGGGGGCAAGGCGTGTCGAGGGGGCGGGTCAACGCATGCTTTCTATCACGCGCGTTTCCGGCGCCCTGCGGTCGAGCCGGAAGCCCGCGCGCGCGCGGCGGCGAGTTCCGAAGCGACGCGAGCGATTTCGTCGTCCGCGCGGGCAACGGTGACGCGCTGGAGACGAACCGCGCCGGCGGCGAGGAAGCGGGCGCGCTTCGCGTCGCGAAGTCGGTCAAGTCAATTCGGTGTCATGCGAACCGGCCGCGCGAGCTTGCGCCCGATTCGCGCGACCGAGCCGGACCGGCCGCGCGAGCTTGCGCCCGATTCGCGCGACCGAGCCGGACGGGCCGCGCGGGCCTGCGCTCGATTCGCGCGACCGAGCCGACGGGCCGCGCGGCTCCGCGCCCGATTCGCGGCACTGAACCGGACGGGCCGCGCGCCCGCGCCCTCTGGTAACCTTGCACGCGCTCCCATGATCCCGCCCACGCCCGACCTCACGAACCCAGGAACCGCCGCGCCGCCCGTGACCCCCTCGGACACGTTTCTGCCCGATCTCGACGACCCGGCCGCGCTGGAACGGTTCGGACCCGCGCTGCGCCAGGCGCTCGCGATCCGGCTCGTCGAGCAGCGCCTGCTCGCGCTGTTCTCCGAGGGCCGGCTGTTCGGCACGCTCCACACCTGCATCGGGCAGGAGTTCACCGGTCCCGCCGTGGCGGCCGCCCTCGGCCCCGGCGACTCGGTGCTCTCGAACCACCGCTGCCACGGCCACTTCATCGCCCGCACCGGCGAGATCGAGGGACTGGTCGCCGAGATCATGGGCAAGCGCACCGGCGTGTGCGGCGGCCTCGGCGGCAGCCAGCACCTGCACCACGGGAACTTCTGGTCGAGCGGCGTGCTGGGCGGCACCGCCCCGGTCGCGGCCGGGCTCGCCCTCTCCCACCGGCTCGACGGCCTCGGCGCGATCGCCGTGCTCTTCCTCGGCGACGGCGCGCTCGGCGAGGGCGTCGTCTACGAGAGCCTGAACCTCGCCGCGCGCTGGAGCCTGCCGCTGCTCGTGGTGCTCGAGAACAACGGCGTGGCGCAGTCCACGCCGCAGGCGCAGACGCTCGCGGGCGGCATCGAGGAGCGTTTCCGCGCCTTCGGGCTGCCGGTGGCGCGCAGCTCGACGTGGCGCTGGGACCTGCTGCTCGGCGAGGTGCGCGCGAGCGCCGACCGCGTGCGCGCCGAGGGCCGCCCGTGCGTGCACGTGGTGGACACCTACCGCCTCATGGGCCACTCGAAGGGCGACGACATCCGGCCCGACGCCGAAGTGGAGCCGTTCCGCGAGCGCGACCCCCTGAACCAGATGCTGCTGCGCCGCCGCGCCCACCCGTGGCTCGCCGCCGTCCTCGAGGAGACCGAGGCCCGCATCGCGGCCGCGGTGGCCGCCGCCGAGGCCGCGCCGTTCGGACCCGCGCCCGGGCCCCCCGCGCCCGCCCCCGAGCCGCGCTGGACCGCGGCCACGTTCGAGCGCGACCGCGTGCTCCACTCGGTGCGCAAGGCGCTCGACCTGGCACTCGCTTCCGACCCCGGCGTGGTGGTGATCGGCGAGGATCTCGAGTCCCCTTACGGCGGCGCGTTCAAGGTCACGGCCGGCTTGAGCGACGCGCACCCCGGCCGGGTGCGCAACACGCCGGTCAGCGAAGCCGCCATCGTGGGGGTGGGCTGTGGGCTCGCCCTCGGCGGAAGGCGCCCGGTGGTCGAGATCATGTTCGGCGACTTCCTGACGCTCGCCACCGACCAGTGGGTGAACCACGCCGCCAAGTTCGCCGCGATGTACGGCGCGGGGGCGCCGCTTCCCCTCACGGTGCGCACCCCGATGGGCGGCCGCCGCGGCTACGGTCCCACGCACAGCCAGAGCCTCGAGCGCCTGTTCGTGGGGCAGCCCGGCACTCGGGTGCTCGCGGTGCACCACCGCGCGAGCCCGGCCGAGCTGTACGCGCGCGTGTTCGAGCTGGGCGACCGCCCCACGCTGGTGATCGAGAACAAGCTGCTTTACGCCTCGGCCGTGGATCCCGATCCGCCGCCCGGGTTCGCGCTGCTCCGCACCGACGAGCCGTTCCCGGTGAGCCGGCTCAAGCCCGAGGGCAGGGCCGACGTGACGCTGGTCGCCCTCGGCGGAATGGGAATCGAGGCCGAGCGCGCCCAGAGCCTGCTGTTCCACGAGCACGAGGTCCTCGCCGACCTGTTCCTGCCCTCGCAGCTCTACCCGCTCGACGCCGGGTTCCTGCGCGAGAGCGTCGCCGAGACCGGGCGCCTGGTGGTGGCCGAGGAGGGCCAGGGCTTCGCCGGCATCGGCAGCGAGCTGCTCGCCCAGGTCGCCGCCATGCGCGGCCTCGGACCCCTGCGCTGCGGCCGGGTGGCCGCCGCCGAGTGCCCGATTCCGAGCGCGCGCCCGCTCGAGGCCGCGTGCCTGCCCGAGGCGGCCACGGTGGTGGCGCGCGTGCTGGAGGTGATGCGTGACTGAGGCGACGCGGACCGGTCCGTCGCCGCGGGGGACCGCGCGTGGCTGAAGCCCACGGGGTGACGGTGCCGCGCGAGAGCGTGAACGACGACGTGGTGGTGCTCGCGCGCTGGCACGTGCGGGCCGGGGAGAAGGTGCGCGCCGGGGAGCCGCTCTTCGACATGGAGACGAGCAAGGCCGCGATCCAGGTGGACGCCGCCCGCGACGGCTACCTGGAGCCGCTCGCCGCCGAGGGCGACGAGGTGGCGGTCGGGAGCGAAGTGGGAAGGATTCATGACACGCCCATCGCGGCCGGCTCGGGTGCCGCGGGCGGGGGCACGAGCGGCGGCGCGGGTTCGGGCGCCGCGGGCCCCGCGGGAGCGGGCAGCGTCGGCGCGGGCGGGGGCGCGAGCGGCGCGACGGCCGCGGGCGGCCCGGCCATCTCGCGCAAGGCGCGCGAGCTGATCGACGCGCGCGGGCTCGACCCCTCGCTCTTCGCCCACCTCCCCCACGTGCGGGAAGCCGACGTGATCCGGCACCTCGAGTCCGTGCAGAGCGGCCGCGCGGCCGCGAAGGCCACGACCCACGCAGCACCCGCGCCGGACGCGAAGGGCTCGGGCGACTGGCTGAAGGACGCGAGCGTCGCCTCGCGCGAGCGCGGGAAGGGCGTGGTGTGGCTCGCGTTCAACTACCTGTTCCGGAACTACCTGCTCGGCCACCTCGTCGCGATCGCCCCGCGCGGCGTGATCCTGCCGCTCCACCGGCTGCGCGGCGTGAAGATCGGCAAGGGCTGCTACGTGGACCCCACAGCGATCCTCGAGACCGCCTACCCCGAGAACGTCACGATCGGGAACGACGTGCGGGTCACCGCGCGCGCCGTGATCATGACCCACATCAAGGCTCCCCACTACCTGCGCGAGACCGGGATCGTGCCCAACGTGCTGAAGCCCGTGGTGCTCGAGGACCACTGCTTCATCGGGGTCGCCGCCGTGATCATGCCCGGCGTCACCGTGGGCAAGGCCTCGGTGGTGGCGAGCGGCGCCGTGGTGCTGGGCGACGTGCCCCCCTACACCATGGTGGCCGGCAACCCCGCCCGCGTGATCCGCCGCTTCCCGCGCCCCGAGGGCGGCGAGGGCGGCCGATGAGCGGCGGCGCGCTGCCCGTGAACGCGTTCTGCGTGGATCTCGAGGAGTGGTTCCACGTGTGCGACGTGGAGACGCCGTACATGGACCCGAAGAGCTGGGACGCGGCGCCCGCCTTCGTGGAGAAGGACACCGACGTGCTGCTGCGGCTCCTCGCCGACGCCAAGGCGCACGGCACGTTCGTGGTGGTCGGCTGGATCGCCGAGAAGTACCCCGGGCTGATCCGGAAGATCGCCGCCGCCGGCCACGAGATCGGCTGCCACGGCTACTACCACCGCCTGGTGTACGAGCAGACCCCCGACGAGTTCCGCGCCGAGATCCGCCGCGCGCGCGCCCTGCTGCGCGAGGTGAGCGGGCAGCCCGTCACCTGCTTCCGCGCTCCCGGCTTCTCGATGACGCGCGACTGCTTCTGGGCGCTCACCGTTCTGGCCGAGGAGGGGTTCACCACCGACATCTCGATCGTGCCCGCCTCGCGCGACCACGGCGGCGTCGCCGACATGGCGCCCGACACGTTCAGGCTGCGCACCCCGGGCGGCACGCTCGACGTGTTCCCCGTCTCCGTGATGCGCGTGGCCGGGCGTGTGGTGCCCTTCTCGGGCGGCGGCTACCTGCGGCTCTATCCCCTGTCGTTCGTGCGCTGGGGATTCCGCCAGAACCACCGCGCCGGGCGGCCCGTGATGACCTACATCCACCCGCGCGAGATCGACCCCGCGCAGCCGCGCCTGAAACTGCCCGCGCTCAAGGGATTCAAGTACTACGTGGGGCTCGACACGTGCGAGCGGAAGCTCGCCGAGCTGCTGCGCGAGTACCGCTTCGAGAGCGTCGCCGAGGTGCTGCGCCTCCATCCCCCGCGCGAGACGCGCGAACTGCGCGGGCGCGAGATGGTGGCTGTCGAGGAAAGCGCCGCGGGCGCGGGAGTCGCGGGCTAGCGCGGCTTGCGGGCGGCGGGGCGTTTCGGTGCGCGCTTCGTGGTGCGCTTCGGCGCCGGCCGCTTCGACACGGGCTTCGCCGCCGGCCGCGCCCTCGTTCGCTTCGCGGCACGCTTCCCCGCCGCGCCCTTGGGCGCCTTGACCGGCTGGGATTCCGCGTAGGCCGTCGCGCGCCCCACCCAGCGCCGCAGCGTCGCGGCCGTCGCGATTCCCGGCGGGTCCACGTAGAGGAATCCCTTGAGCGGGCGCCCCGTGAAGTCCATGGGACGCACGTGCGGCTCGGAGAGAAACGAGGCCGAGTCGTCCGGTGCGAGCCGCACCATGAGCGCGTCGCCCACGACGCCGACGCTCATGTGCCCGCGCACCATGAAGGCGACGCCGCCGAACATGCGCTTCTCGACGACGTCGCGGCGGCCGGCGAGGGCGGCACGGATGCGAGTGGCGAGGGATTCGGAGAAGGGCATGACGGACTCCTTCAAGGGAGACCTACTTCAGCCAGCCTTTCGCGGTGGCGTTGCGCGCGAGGACCATGAGTCCGATGCCGATCAGCAGGACCAGCCCCTGCAAGACGAGGGGCACCGGGTTCCCCAGCTTCCCCGCGCCCGCGATCACGAAGATGCCGATGTCCTGGAGCACGATTCCCGCGAGCGAGAGGTAGAAGAGCGGCAGCGCCCAGCGTCCGCGCAGCAGGAGTCCGAGGCAACCGAGCGTTCCGCAGGCCACGGCGAAGACGCTCCCCACGACCGACCACATCGGCCGCGCCGCATAAAGCGCCTGCTGCTCCGCGGGAAGCTTCGCGATGTCCGAGGGCGACAGGCGCAGGTCGGCGATGACGGCAAACAGTCCGAGCAGGTTCCAGAGCAGCGCGATGACCGCGACGACCGTGAACCAGAGGGGCGGCTTGGACACGGGGATCCTCCTCATGAGTACGAGTCGGCGAACTGCGAATTCTCGTCGCTTCGGGCGATGGATCGAGCCGGGGAGATCGGATCGGCTGTTGAGGAAAC
>CAZIVR010000060.1:0-21702 GCA_964542745.1 uncultured bacterium | reverse complement strand
CTCGAGCAGCCACAGCGCGGCGTCAGTGCGCATCGCCGTGCCGCGCCGCAGCGCCGCGCCCAACGCCGCCGCGCGGGCGGTCGACGTCCACACATACCCATAGATCCAATCCGCCCGAAACTGACCGAAGCGCGTCTCGATCTGGTCGCAGCGGTGAAGCTCGCCTACTTCGACTGCTTCGCCGGCATCAGCGGGGACATGACGCTCGGCGCGCTGGTCTCGGCCGGCTGGGACCCCTCGGCGCTGGTCTCGCTGCCCGCGCGGCTCCGGCTGGAGGGGGTGAGCGTGGCGATCGAGCCCGCGCGCCGGGGCCCCTTCGCCGCGACCCGCGTGGACGTGCGGGTCGCCGAGGCGAAGCAGCCGCACCGCCACCTCCACCACATCGCCGCGATCCTCGCGGCGGCGGACCTGTCGCCCGCGGTGCGCGAGCGGGCGCTCGCCGTGTTCCGCCGCCTGGCCGAGGCCGAGGCCGAGGTGCACGGCAGCACGGTGGAACGGGTCCACTTCCACGAGGTGGGCGCGGCGGACGCGCTGGTGGACATCGTGGGGGCGGTCGAGGGCCTCGCCGCGCTCGGCATCGAGCGCGTCTTCTCCTCGGCCCCGCGGCTCGGAGGCGGCGAGGTGGACACGCAGCACGGCCGCATCCCGGTGCCGGCGCCCGCCACCACGCTGCTGCTGCGCGGCGCGCCGGTCGAGCTCGGGCCGATTCCCATGGAGCTCACCACCCCGACCGGCGCGGCGCTGCTCGCCACGCTGGTCGAGAGCTGGGAGAAGCCCCCCGCGTTCCGGATCGGCGCGATCGGGACCGGAGCGGGCAGCCGCGACCCCGCCGCGCTGGCGAACGTGCTGCGCGTGATCGTGGGGGAGGCCGCCGAGGCGCCGCTGCGGCGCGGCGAGGTGGCGGTGCTCGAGACCGCGCTCGACGACGAGAGCCCGCAGTACGTGGCGGCGCTGATCCCGCGGCTGCTCGCGGAAGGGGCGCTCGACGCCATGGTGGTGCCGGTGACCATGAAGAAGGGGCGGCCGGGGCTGTGGCTGGTCGTGGTGGCGACGCCCGAGTCGGCGGAGCGGCTGGCCGCGAGCCTGCTGCGCGAGTCCACCACGCTCGGCGTGCGCATGCGCCGCGAGGAGCGCTTCGAGCTCGAGCGGCGCCTCGGCGAGGTCGAGACGCCGCTCGGCGTGGTGCGGCTCAAGATCGCGCGGCTGCCGGACGGAGCCGAGCGGGCGGTGCCGGAGTTCGAGTCGCTGCGCGAGGTGGCCGAGCGCGCCGGGCGCCCGCTCCGCGAGGTGGCCGAGATGGCGATCGCCGCCTGGCGGAACGGAGGCGGAAGGCGCCCCTGATGCGGCTCGAGCTGCGCGACGTGTGGGCGGCGCCGCCGGGCGCCCCCGACGCCGCGCTGCGGGGCGTCTCGCTCGACGTGGGGCCGGGGGAGTGGGTCGCCGTGGGCGGGCCGAACGGCTGCGGTAAGACCACCCTGCTGATGGTCGCGGCCGGGCTGCTCGAACCCCGCCGGGGCGTCCGCCGGATCGTGACGCAGGCGCCGGCCGGGGCCGCGAACGCCGCCACGGAACCGCGGGTCGCCACCATCCTGCAGGATCCTTCGGCCCAGCTCTTCGCTCCCACCGTGGCCGAGGAGCTTCGGCTCACCGCGCTGAACCTCGGGGTCCCCGAGGCCCTGCGGGAGGAGCGGGCGCGCCGCTGGGTCTCGTGCCTGGGGCTCGAAGCCGACCTCCCCCGCGTCCCGGCCGAACTTTCCGCCGGCCGGCAGCAGCTGGTCCTGCTGGCCGCCGCACTCGTCTCCGGTCCGGACCTGCTGGTGGCGGACGAACCCGGCGCCCACCTCGACTCCGGGACGCGCCGCCGGGTGCTCGAAGCGCTCGCGTTGGAAGTGCGCGGCGGCCTCTCGATCCTGTGGGCGACGCAGGAAGGGACCGAGCGCGCGGCGGCGAGCCGGGCGATGGACCTTCCGGGACCCGGGGATCACGCGGGGGCCGGCCCCGGAGACCCGCGCGTGTCGCCCGCGGCCTCGGGGCGCGCGGGGTCCGGTGGGGCGGGAGCGGCGGGAGGGAGCGGATCCGCTGGAACGCACCTGAGCCTGCTCGTCTCGGCGGACGAGCCCGGGGAGGGGCCGAGGGTCCGGGCGCCCGTGGCGTTCCGGGTCGAGATCCCCGGGACCGGGGTGACGGCGCTCACCGGGGCGAACGGGGTGGGGAAGAGCGTGCTGCTGGCCGCCGCCTGCGGCCTCGCCTCGCCGAGGCAGGTGCGACGGGAACCGGAGGTGCCGCCCGGCCCGCCACCCCTGTTCGTGGGCCAGTACCCGGAACGCCAGATCTTCGAGGACTCGATCTCCCGGGAGCTGGCGTTCGCCGCGGTCTCGAGGGGGATCCCCCGGCCCGAAGCCCTCGCCCGGGCGGGCGCCGCCCTGGCCCGGCTGGGGCTCGGGGGGGAGGCCTTCCTCACCCGCCACACCTGGGAGCTCTCCACGGGCGAGAAGCGGCTCGTGCTGCTCGCCGGGGCCCTGATCGCGCCCGCCGGGCTGCTGGCGCTGGACGAGCCGACCGCCGGGCTCGACCCGGCACGGAGGGAGGCGCTGGCCGGGCTGGTGGCCGAGCGGGCGCTCACGGCCCCGGTTCTCCTCGCCAGCCAGGACTCGGCCTGGGTGGCCCGGCTCGGCGCCGGGGTGATCGCCCTGCCCCCGGGCTGAGCGGACCCCTCCCGGCCTGGGCCTGCTCCGTCCCCCCGCTCGACCCGGCCCTCCCTCCGGGACCACGGGGAGCCGGAATCCCCACTCCCGGGGCGCTCCAACCCGACAACCCCCAAGTCCCAGCAAAAAAACGGATTGACAGAAACCTGTGAAGGGCACTAGCCTTTGTCACGTGCTGGAGTAGCCGGTGGTCCCTCGAATCCCCTGGGAGCACCTCGAGTTCCGCGGTCGTGACGGTTTCTGGACTGGCAGCGGTCCACTGCCGTCTCGACTCGACAACGAGCTGATCGCATAACTGAGTGCCGCGTCCGCTCCACTGCCTAGGGGTGGCGCGCGGCAGCGGAAAGGGGGGATAGGAAGAGTTCCAGTGCGGCATTTTGCCGGCGAAGTGCTCTCGCAGCGACGAGCTCGCGCCGGCGGAAATGTCTGTCAGAGACACCTCGCTCGCAATCCGTAATAGGAAGACTTCGCATTGCCCATGCATTGCGACGGTGGAGGTAGTCACATGAGAAAGTCGTTTGTCGCGCTTCTGCTCCTCGTGGGAGCCTGCGCTGCGATGACGAGCACGGCCATCGCCCGTGAAGAACTGGGCGACGACCTCGGTACCAAGCTCATCAACGCGCAGTTGATCCGCGAGGCTCGGAGCGCGATCCACAACAGTGGTTTTGCCGGCACGAACACGACCTACGTCGGGTTCAAGCCTGGCAAGGTGACCGCGACGAACTACTGGGGTATCGGGAAGGGTGACTTCCGCGTGTACTCCAGCAACCCCAACGACTACGGTTACTGGGGCTTCGACAATGACGGGACCAACAACAACATCGCCGAAGCTCACGGCGACTCGCTGTTCGGCTGGTTCCCGATCCGCATCCTCCACAACGGCACCGGCGGTCTGACCCTGACCGACGACAACCGCCCGTGGTGGTGCTACGACATCGGCAACACCGCCAACTACAGCCGTGGCGCCAACAACGCCGCCGAGACGAGCAACAACCGCACCGAGGGTGTGGTCGGCGTGTGGCACCGTGACAACGGCAGCACCAGCGGCGGTGGCGTCGCGTGGGCGCCTCTCAACGGCAGCACCCACTCGCTGTGGTGCGGTCTGCGCCGCGACGGCGACCTGTCGTTCGTGGACCCGATCACCAACAACCCGTTCAACGCGCGCGTCCTGAAGAACGCTCAGGGCGGCGGCACGGCGAACGGCGGCATCGGTACCAACCAGCTGTTCCCGGGCTACGGATCGCAGTGGGACCAGATGGCGTACCGCGACATCGACGTGACCGGCGCCTCGACGATCAGCGTCCGGTTCCGTTTCCGCACCAACATGTCCACGGGCCGCGGCACCGCCGCGAACACCCGGTCGGGCTGGTTCGACAAGGACCCGCTCGAAGTGACGCTGGGCGGAGCCGCTGCCGGCAACTTCATCAGCAGCTCGGCGGCCGGCGACGCGAACGCCCCGATCGACTCGTTCATGGTGTACATCGGCGCCCCGGTCGCGGATTCGCTGGGCACGGCCTCGGTGGACGGAACCCAGTGGTTCCTCGCCTCCGACGGCACGACCCGCATGGTCTACGACGAGGCCCGCCGCTGGTTCTCGGAAGTGGTGCGCGCGAATGAAGGCCTGCACCGCGAGATCTTCACGACCTACGGCAACAACCCCGAAGCGACGGCCGAGATCACCGGCGTTTCGCTCGCGGGCGCTTCCGCCAACAACAAGACCCGCCTGGTCTTCCGCAACAAGACCAACCGCGGGTTCGACGACGAAGGCGGCAGTGTCGTGGGCGCCTACAGCTCCCTGGGCCAGGGCGCGGTGGTCATCGACGACGTCGAGGTCGCGCTGGACGGCGGCTCGTACGTCAACATCGGCGACTTCGAGACCGCGGGCCAGGTGAACAACAGCATCAGCGTGAACCCGCTGGACGCGTGGAAGACCACCGGCAAGCCGCCGGCCGTCTATCACCACGTCCACGACGCCACGGACCTCATTTACGAGGACCTGTGCGGCCCGGTGGGCGGTTCGCTGCGAATCTGCAACCTGACCGGCAACGTCATTTCGGCCGGTGACCACGACAACTCGGAGGCGGCCGGCGGTCTCGTGTCCGGCACCGTCGAGCGCGAATTCTGGGACGGCTTCCACTCGCCGACCGTCAACCTGCGCAACGGTGGCGGCACGAACGAGATGGACATCGACGCCTCGATCGCGACGGCGACCGAGGACTACTACATCGAGTACGACATCTACACCGGCATCTTCGACCTGTTCGCGACGGGCAACGCGTGGCGCGGCGGTTACCGGGCGTACCCGGCGACCCAGCGCGACAACGTCAAGTGCTGGTCGGACTGGCGGCTGTGGCCGTTCATCATCTTCAACCCCGACAAGCAGTGCTTCCAGGACCAGGAGCCGGGCTTCGCGTTCGGCCTGATCCGCTGGAACTCGGCTTTCGCTGAGGGTGGTACGGTCTATCCGGACTCGGTGCAGATGCTGCTGCACAAGCGGCAGGAGTGCTACCGCTTCGGTATCACGACCGGCTGCTCGCCGACCGACGGCGCCTACTGGGACAACGTCTCGCTGGCGTTCGTGGACGGCGCGGCTCCGCCGATGACGATCAACATCTGGGACTGGATCAACGACACGTTCACCGTCAACGGTCTCAACCGTGGCGGCGTGGCGCTGAACAGCGCTGACTTCGACACCACGTCGGCGCACATCAAGATCGGTCTCAACAACGCGCAGTCGCCGGGCAACACCACCCGGTACGCGATTCCGGGCGACAGCACGGCGGTCCAGGCGGTCGGCAACAACGTCCGCATCGACCTCGTGTTCCGCATCTCCCCCGGCCCGGGCAACTACCGGTCGCTGGGTGTGAAGTCGTCCGGCCTCCGCACGGTGCCGACCGATCCGTCGACGGCGGTCAACTACACCAGCCCGGGAACCAACTTCTGGGCGAACTATCTGGCCGACAACGGCGCCAAGGGCACTCCGGCGGGTCACCCGGCCGGCGCGACCAACGGCGGCCGTGACTGGAGCGAGCTGGTCTGGAACAGCGCCATGTGCGATTCGGCCGAGAACAACCTCTGGCCGATCGACGCCCGTGGTATCGGTGGTCCGTCCACGAACAACTTCGCCACGATCTACAACGAGGCGGATCCCAAGTTCGTGCCGCTCGGCATCGCCAAGAACCGCTGCTTCCTCACCACGGCGACGGCGACGGTGAGCCAGGCCAACACGGTCTGCGACATCTCGCTGACGGACGGCTGGCCGACGACCGCGGGTTACCCTGCGTCTGAGGACGGCCTGCCGAATGGCCAGACGTACGAGTACACGAAGATCATTCCGGACGGTCAGCTGACGCCCGGTTCGCACGTGCAGTACTTCCTCCGCCGTGAAGACACTCCGATCGGCGGCGGTCCGTACTACGCTCCGGACACCAGCACGGTGTTCCCGCAGCCGTCGGAAGGCTCGACGGACGCGCACCGGTGGCAGCAGTTCGCGGTGCTTCCGGACGCCTGGAAGAAGGGCGCCTATCCGGGCGGCCTTGGTCCGGCGTGCCTGCTGTACGTGGACCTGAACGACCGTCGTGGCAACGAGCGCGTCTGGGTGTCGATCGCTGACTCGATCGGCGCGACCCAGGCCGGCAAGCGCGGTGCGCACAACGGTTGGAAGGCGGCCGGCAAGGTCAGCCTCAACGACGTGGGCAACTTCGTCGTGGACCTGAACCAGCAGCCGGGCACCACGTGGGACATGTTCGGTGTGAAGGCGTCGGAGTCGCTGAATGCCAAGACGTTCGGCATCGGCGTCGACTTCTCCAACCACGCCAGCTCGTTCCAGATCGACAACAAGTGGTCGCTGGGCGGTCCGTCCCTGGGCATGCTGGAGGCCTTCTACAAGGTCATCCTCATCCTGTCGGGCGACCTCAACTCCGGCGTCCTCGGTCCGTTCAACAACTTCGGCTCGGACGACGTGAAGATGCTGCAGGACTTCATGCTCGGCGGTCTCAGCACCGACCACCGCGGCGTGTGGCTCCAGGGAGACGGGATCGTCGAATCCGCCTCCGCCACGGCGTCGAACGCGTCGCTGATCTCCAGCTTCCTCTACGTGTCGCTGCGCGACCCGTCGTACCTGCTGCTGACGGGCAACACCGATGCGTGCGTGGACCTGGTGACTCAGTCCCCGATCACCACCAACGGCGACATCTACGGCGTCCGCAACGGATGCTTGTTCACGGATGACGTGCTGCTCAGCGGGACCAAGTCCGTCCCGTCGACGCTGTACTCGCCGGCCGGCAACGCCACGCCTCCGGTCATCGCCGGTGTCTTCCACGACATCGACGCGGTGAGCGGTGAGTACTGGCAGTCGCTGGTGGACGGCTGGGACATCGAGAACCTCCGCAGCCGCTTCTGCGACAAGTCGCATGGTCGTCTGGCGTACTACTACAACGTCCTGACGAACATCTTCGGCAAGATCTGCCAGATCACGGGTACCCCGACGATCACGACGGATGTGCCGAACAACGCGAGCGGTACCGAGTTCGTGGACTTCATGAACCTGCGCAACAACCCGCTGGTCACCGGTCGTGCGACCGTGGACTTCGGGCTCGCGAAGGCCGACCGCGTCGAGGTGAAGGTGTTCGACGTGAGCGGTCGTCTGGTGCGCACGCTTGCCGATCGTCAGTTCGCGCCCGGCAAGTACAGCCTCACCTGGGACGGCGTCGACAACGACGGCCGCCAGGTGGCTCGCGGCGTCTACTTCACGCAGGTGAAGTACGTGAACAGCCGTTTCACGGACGCCAAGAAGCTGACGGTCCTGAAGTAAACGAAGTCGCGGTTGCAGTACTCGGACGGGCGGGGCGAAAGCCCCGCCCGTTCGTGCTTGGGGCGGTTGCGGCCGCCCGGGGCGCGGTCCGGGCGGCCCTCGCCACCCCGAATCCCGCTTGACGCCCCCGGAAGCGGCCTGCTAGCTTCCGGGCACTTCCCACCTACATGACTGGGCGTGCTGGGGGGCGCGAATGCGCTTGCGTGCAGGGCTCATTCTGTTTGTTTCCATTTCCGTGCTGCTGGTCGCCGTGGGGTGTCGCAAGCCGCTGGCCCCGACCTTCGACCGCAATCAGGCCCCCGAAACCTGGATCACCGCGGCGCCTCTCGACACGATCACGTATCGAGAAGGCGTGCGCCCGGTCCAGACCAATCCCGGGTTCATTCCGTTCCGCTTCCACCTGTACTGGGCGGGCTCGGATCCCGATGGAAAGGTCGCGGGGTTCTACTTCGCCGTGGTCGAAACCCTGCCGCTGCCGATCCCCCCGGCCGTGACGGTTCCGCCCCTGCCCGGACCGAAGGCCCAGGACTACAAGTTCACCGCCAAGACCGACAGCGTCTTCATCTTCTCGGTCTCCGACGCGCGCACCGACCGCCAGCACGCCTTCTACATCTACGCGGTGGACAACTTCGGCAAGCCGGACCCGACTCCCGCGCGCTTCATTTTCAACGCGATCGACCGCTTCCCGCCGCTGCCGATCATCACCTCCTTCAACGCGACCGGCTTCGTCTGGGAGCAGGATCCCGTCACGCTGGCGCTGACGCGGCGGCTGCTCACGGTCGCGGTCCCCGCCACCGACACCTTCGCGATCGGCGCGAAGGTGAAGACCACGGTTCCGACCCGCAGCCGGCTCGACATCGCGTGGCGGTCGGAGATCACCACCGTGGACAACCCGGCGGTCGGCTACCGGTACAAGCTCGACGAGCCCGAGTTCGTGAACGTCGGCGGCTCCACCACGACGCTCTCCTACAACACGGGCCCGGACGACGCCGTGGGACCCGGCGTCAAGGTGTTCCGGCTGCGCGCCGTGGATCGCGCGGGAGGCGCCCGCGAGACCTCCCGGCTCTTCCAGATGAACAATCCGCCCACCACCTGGTTCTCGGGGCCGGACCGCAACGCGTCGGTGTGGACCACCCAGGGCAACAACAAGTACGTGACCGTCAGCAACTGGATCGGCGGCATCCCGAACCTCGTCTCGGCGGGGCTGCTGAGCTCGGACTCGGTGAAGGTCATGCCCTCCCAGCGCGTGCCCCGGCGGACCTTCTACGAGATCTACGGCAACCGGATCTACGCCCGGCAGGAACGCGACACGGTGAACATGAATTCGTGGATCGTGTTCCACAACGGCGGCTTCGATCCGGATTCCCCGTACGACGTCGTGTACCGGAGCAACGACCCGCTGGCTCCCGACAGCACCGTCAACCCGGTGCTCCAGATCCGGCCCTCGAACGGGTCGCCGATCGGGTTCCGGTCGCGGATCCCGGTGTATCTCTCGCCGACGGGCCCGCTCACCGGCCCTTCGCAGACCGGCCTGTACCCCAACTTCGATCCGGCCTCGGTCGGCCGCCTGCCCGCGATCGCCTCGTACTGGGGCCTGAGCCAGTCCGGCACCGCGTACCTGTTCGCGCGCGCCGAGGACGGAAACGGCGTGCTCGACTCGCGCATCGGCTCGCGGCCGGACCTGCTGCCGAACGCGATCGTGTACGCGGTGGATTCGACGGCCTCCGCCAACCCGGACCAGATCGCGCTTCGGCCGCTGATCCTGACCTTCTTCGTCAACCGGGCGCCGTACTTCAACCTCAACCTGGCCTCGTTCTCGCCGCGCCCCAACCTCAGCTACGCGCGCACCCTCAACCTCTCGATGCCGGCCATCGACGACGATCCCTACGACCCGGCCACGCCGATCCCGGTCGGGGGGCCGACCGCCAGCTTCGTGTTCCGCTACACGATGCGGTTCCGCTCTCCCCGGAACGGCGGCTCGCCGGGCGACTCGGCGACGTTCGCGCCGGTCGGCCTCCAGCAGGTGGCCTTCCCGCCCAGCTCGGTGACCCTGCCGGACTCCCTCGGCGGCACGCAGGTGCGCGTCATGCTGGAACTCTGCGACTGCTCCGCGTGCGAGGTCGTGCCGGGGCAGGGCCGCTGCAACTTCTACTCCTATCTCATCAACGTTCCTGCACCGCCGTCGCCCCCCGTGAGCGAAGCGGCAGGCCCCGGACCGGGGAGCGCGGTACTCGTCGAGAAGAAACGAGGTGAACGATGAACTCCCTCAGGCTCCGGGCCGGCCTCCTGGCCCTCGCGATCGGGTCCCTGGCGGCCGGCGTCACCGGCTGCAGCCCGGACAAGTCGATCCTCAATCCCAATCCCAACCAGCGGCCGATCCTCGAGCTGACGCGTGCGCCCTTCAACGAGTCCACGCGCTTCGAGTACCAGTACCGGATGAACTGGATCGGCTACGACCCGGACGGTCGGGTGGCCTACTACCAGTACGCGGTGGACCCGCCCTCGCCGACGCCCGCGGTGCCCTCGCCCGAGACCACCTGGGTGCGGACCACCCGCAGCGAGCAGCTCGTCAACTTCTCCGCGACCAAGCCCGACACGATCCGCGCCAACGAGAACGGCTCGGCGGACTTCCACACCTTCGTCGTCAAGGCCGTGGACAACGGCGGGCTCGGCGGCCCGCTGCAGTCGGCGCCGCTGGTGCGCTCGTTCTTCACCTACACGATCGCGCCCACCGTGCAGATCCAGACGCCCGCCCCGAGCGACCGCGGGCGCGTGTACGTGACGCCCTCGGTGCGCATTTCGTGGACCGGCACCGACCCCGACGGGATCCTCAACAACCAGAAGCCCAACAAGTACAAGTACATCCTGCTCACGCAGAACTCGCCGGTCCCGTTCCAGGTCGCCCTCACCAACCCGGATTCGGTGCGCCGCTACTACGCGCCCCGGAACTGGGCGGGCTGGGATTCCACCAGCGCCGACACCACGACCAAGCAGTTCACCAACCTGGTGCCGGGGCAGGACTACATGTTCTGCGTGGTCTCGTTCGACGAGGCCGGCGCCTACTCGCCGATCTTCAGCCAGAACTCGAACATGCTGAACATGCGCGCCACGTTCGCCGCGACCGGCGGTCCCGCGCTCACCGTGTTCAACGAGATCTTCTTCTACCAGTACAACCCGCCGGTCTACTCGTCCCTGCCGCAGTACCAGATCAAGATCGAGGTGCCGGCCGGGGAGGAGATCAACTTCAACTGGATCGGCGTGGCCGGCCCGGGCGCCGACGTGCGCGGCTACCGCTGGACCCTCGACATCGACGACCTCACCGACCAGACGCCCCGCACCAACGAACGCACGGACGTCCGGCACTGGAGCCAGCTGAGCAACGCGATCCAGGCCACGGTCGGGCCGTTCGGCGGGGGGGAGACCCACCTCTTCTACATCGAGGCGGAGGACAACAACGGGCTGAAGAGCCTCGCCACCGTCAACATCTCGGTGGTGCAGGCGAACCTCGCGAAACCCCTGCTGGTGGTGAACGACACCCGGCTGCCGCTGGACCAGAAGGGCCCGAGTTCGACCTGCATGGACCGCCCGCGCGGCCGCTGGCCGATGGCCGCGGAGCTCGACACCTTCCTGTTCGCCCGCGGCGGCAAGCCGTGGCGCTGCTACCCGACCGGGACGCTCACCACGCCCGGCCTCTTCGCCGGCTACGTGTTCGACACGGTCGGGACGCGCACCGGGCAGAGCGAGGTGCGCGTGCCGCTCGCGAAGATCGGCAACTACGCCCGCGTCGTGTGGATCGTGGACGGGGGCGGCGGCACCAACACCGGGCCGGGCACCAACCTCACCACGTCGGTCAGCGCGCTGCGCTACATGAGCGCGGCGGGCCGCGCCAACAGCCTGGCCGCCTACATCAAGCAGGGCGGCGAGGTGTGGATGGTCGGCGGCGGCGTGGCGCTGGCCTCGCTGATGCCTTACAACCGCCTCAACAACGACACCACCAACCCGGCGCCCGGCACCACGTTCAGCTTCACCAACAACGAGCTGATCCCGGGCCGCTTCCTCTACGACGTGTTCGCGTGGCGGTCGGAGATCAAGACCAACTCGGGGCCGATCGCGTTCTCGCGGTTCCGCGGGCGGTACGACGCGGCCGGACGCACGCCGCCGGCGATCTACAACCTGCTGCCGGCCTCGATGCGACCGAAGAACTCCGGGTCGGATCCGTTCCCGCCCAACCGGACCGTCAACAACGGCGACTTCTACCTCACGACCTTCGACATCGAGTACCTCAGCCAGTCCAACATCGTGCTGGAGGACGTGAACCCCGACCTGCTGATCGTGGACGAGCAGTCCACGCTCGACACGCTCTACAAGGCGGCCGGCGCGACGCTGATGCCCAGTTCCTTCAACCCGCACAACGTCTGCATGACGCGCTACGTCGGTCCGGCCTACACGCACGTGATCTTCACGGGTTTCAACATTTGGAGCTTCACCCGGGGCGACTGCAAGGCGCTGGTGGACGCGGTGCTCCAGGGGTTCTGGGGCCTGCCGTACACGCCCCCGACCGCCAACCAGGCCGTGACCGCGACGGTCGGTGCCGCCCGTCCCGACGAACGGCTCGCCGCGCCCCCGGAACCGGCCGGGGCCGCCGGCGGTTCCCTGGCGCGGGCCCGCTAGCCACGAGACGAGAGGAACGATGCGAGTGAAGATGCTGCGCTGGCTTCTGTGCGGCGCGGTCCTGGCCTGCGTGGCCGGGACCGCGCCGTCCGCACGGGCCGCGGGGACGTTCCCGCGCGTTCCGATCTGGGCCTATCCCGGCATCTACCAGGACGTGGCCCACACGGTGTTCCCGTTCACGACCGTCTGCGCGGGGCTCACCCCGACCACGCTGCCCGACAGCGTCCGGGAGGTGCCCCGCAGCGCCACCGTCCGATTCCTTCGCGACCGGGTGGCCGAGGCGCGGCCGAATTTCGGCGGCTACCGGATCTACCGGGTGACCAACACGCCGGACAGCACGCGGATGGCGCTGGTGCGGCGCTACTCGGTGCAGCCCGGCGACGGCATCCTGTGGTTCATGTCGCGCGTCAATCCCACGACGCTGCAGTTCCAGTGCGGCAACACCGTGGTGCACGACAGCGTCGCCACCTTCGTGGATCCGGACTCCAGCGGCCGGGTGGTGAAGGTCTGCCCGCGTCTCGACACGCGCACCAACCGCTGCATCGCGGACTCGGTGTTCCGCCTGATCGCGCCCCCGGGCCCGCACGACGGCTTCCTGACCTACTACTCGGTGACCTACGAGCTGCTCAACTCCGGCCTCGAGGGCACCTACGAGGACCTGTTCGTTCCGGACACGCTCGAGACGCTGCGGCGCTGCGGCTCGCTCGGCTTCGCGGTGAACGGGGCGCGCGACAGCTGCGCCAACCTGAACCACAAGCTCGCCAGCCTGAGCAATCCCGTCACGCCCTCGGCGGGCCTCAAGCCGGACCTCGAGCGCGTGCTGGTGGTGCCGAATCCCTATCGCGCGAGCGAGGAGTGGAACGTCGGCGGGCAGCACGAACTGCACTTCATCAACCTGCCCGAGCGGGCGAAGATCAAGATCTACACGCTCGCCGGGGACCTGGTGCAGGAACTGGTGCACGACGCGCGGCCCAACGGGCGCGACATCACCTCGATTCGCGACTTCAAGCGCTGGGACCTGAAGAACGCGAGCGGGCGCGACGTGTCCTCGGGCATCTACGTGTTCCGCGTCGAGTCCGACGCGTTCGCCTACCAGGGCCGCTTCGTCGTCATTCGCTGAGTCCCACCTCCGGGAGGCGCCCGACCGGGCCATGCGTTTCGAGCTCGAGGTGCGGGTGTGGCGCGGCGCCATCGCCGAATCGCGCCACCGGCTCGAGGCCGCGGTGGCCGACGCGGAGGGCCGGGAGCTCGCCGGCAGCGGCGGGGCCCGGCTCGTCACCACCCTGCGCTCGGCGGCCAAGCCGTTCCAGCTGACGCCCTTCGTGGAGCGCGGCCACGCCGACCGCTGGGGCTTCGAGGCGCCGGACCTGGCGGTGATGGCCGCTTCCCACGTGGGCAGCGCGCGGCACGTCGAGCGCGTGCGGGGCATCCTCGCGCGCCTCGGGCTCGACGAGACCGCGTTGGCCTGTGGCCGCGAGGATCCGCTCGACCCGGAGATGCGGCGCGCCGTGCAGCACGGCGAGATCCCCGCCTCGGCGCTGTTCCACAACTGTTCCGGCAAGCACGCCGGCATGCTCGCGATGTGCCTCGCCGAGGGGTGGCCGGTCGAGGGATACGAGCGGCCCGCGCACCCGCTCCAGCAGCTCATGCACCGCACCGTCGCCGAGATCTGCGGTCTCGCGCCCGAGGACGTGGCCACCGCCGTGGACGGCTGCAGCGTCCCGGTCTTCGCGCTGCCGCTGGCGGCGATGGCGCGCGGCTACGCCCGGCTCGCGGCCGCCGATCCCGGCGGCGGGGCGCGCCCCGCCGCGCTCGCCCGGATCCGCGACGCGATGCGCGCCCACCCGTGGGCGGTGGGAGGGACCGCGCGCTTCAGTTCCGCGCTCATGGAAGCCGCGCCCCACCTGGTCTCCAAGGGCGGCGCCGAGGGCCTCGAGTGCGTCGGCTGGCCCGAGCGCGGACTCGGACTCGCGGTGAAGTGCGAGGACGGCGCCAACCGGGCGGTGCCGCCGGCCGTGATCGCGCTGCTCGAGCATCTCGGGGCGCTCGATGCGGCGGCGCGCGCGAAGCTCGAGCCCTGGGCCCGCCCGCCCCTCCACAACGCCGCCGGGCTCGAGGTCGGCACGCTGCGGGCCGAACTGCGCGCGCCGGTTCCCGCGGGCCGCTGACGGCGCGCGTCCCGCCCGTCCCGGTGCGCCCCGACCCGAATCGCCTCCGCGCGGCGCGCGGGCCATGGCCCGCCCGGCTCGCGGGCCTGCTGGCGCTGGCGGCGGCGCTGGCCCCGGCGCCCGCGCCGGCCGCCCCGGTGCGCGGCAGCGAGGCGCTGTCCCGCAAGCTCGACCCGGAGCTGGTCCCGTGGGCGGAGTCGGGCGGGGCGCCGCGCACCCTGTGGGTCTCGTTCGCCGACAAGTCGCCGCCCGGATCGCCCGCGCTGGAGCAGCGGCTCGCGCGCGCCGAGGAGGATCTCACGCCCCGGGCCCGGGCCCGGCGCCTGAGGGCGCGCGTGCGCCCGCTGGTGGACGTGCTCGACCTGCCGGTCGCGACGCCCTACCTGGCCTCGCTGGAAGCGCTCGGGCTGCGGCCATTCGCGGTCTCGCGCTGGCTCAACCGCGCCGCGGTGCGGGTCGAGCCCGCGGGGCTCGCGGAGCTCGCCGCGCTCCCGCACGTGGCCGCGCTCTCCCCGGTGCGGGCTCGCGCCGCGCGTCCCGCCGAGCCCGGGCCCGTGGGCCCGGAGGTGACGGTGGGTCCCGTCTCCTCGCGGGCTCCCGGCGCCGGCCCGCCGCGCCTGCTGGGCCCGGGAGCGGGCTCGGGTCTCGCCGCCGGCCAGCTGGCCCAGATCGGCGCCGAGGCGCTCCACGCGGCCGGCTTCACGGGCGCCGGCGTCCTCATCGTGATCATGGACCAGGGCTTCAATTTCCACTGGAAGCACGACGCGCTTCGCGACCGCGTGTTCCCGCCCGGGTACCTGCGCGACTTCGTGGACGGGGACACCACGGTGGCCGACACCACCGACCTCTTCAACTTCCGCCACGGGACGTGGATCCTCGGCGCGCTCGGCGCCGACCTGCCGGGCGTCTACCGGGGCAGCGCGCCGGGGGCGACCTTCGCGCTGGCGCGCAGCGAGGTGGGCGCGACCGAGACGCCCGAGGAGATGCTGTACTGGGCGCAGGCCGCCGAGTGGGCCGACAGTCTCGGCGCCGACCTGATCGCCTCGGCGGTCGGCTACAACGACTTCGACCCGATCGGCCCCTCGCCCGGCGACCTCGGTCCCGGCGATCTGGACGGCGGGACCTCGGAAGTGAGCCGCGCCGCGCGGGCCGCCGCCGCCCGGGGGATCCTGCTCGTGAACTCGGTCGGGAACGGGGGCTTCGGCCCCCTGCCGCGGATCGCCGCTCCCGCCGACGTGAACGGCGACAGCCTGATCGCGGTCGGGGCGGTGGACACCTTCGGCACCGTGAGCGGTTTCTCGTCGCGTGGGCCCACCTCCGACGGGCGCATCAAGCCCGATCTCGTGGCGCGCGGCACCGCCGCGTGGCTGGTGAACGCCGACGGGCTCCCGAGCGCGTACGAACGCCGCGACGGCACCTCGTTCGCCGCCCCGCTGGTGGCCGGCCTCGCCGCCTGCCTGATGGAGGCGCGGCCCGGGCTCTCGGCCGTGGACGTGATCCGGGCGCTCCGCGAGACGGCCTCGGCCATGTGCGTGCCCGACCTCGACCGCGG
This sequence comes from uncultured bacterium, assembly GCA_964542745.1. Taxonomy (GTDB): domain Bacteria; phylum Eisenbacteria; class RBG-16-71-46; order RBG-16-71-46; family RBG-16-71-46; genus DATKAB01. The sequence goes on along the minus strand of CAZIVR010000060.1, from coordinate 5,793 downwards.
CTGGGGCATCCCCGACGGTCCGGCGGCGCGGGGCTGGACGCCCGGGCCCCCGGGCGTGACGAGGCCGCCCCAGGGCCATCTCGAGCTGGTGGGTGTCGGGCCGAACCCGGCGCGCGGCGCGGACGCCCCGGCCCGCTTCCGCTTCGGGCTCGGGCCGAGGCTCGGCGAGCGGGCCGACGCGCGATTGCGGGTCTTCGACGCGCAGGGGCGGCTGGTGCGCAATCTTTTCTACGGTTCCCTGACGTGTGGGCGCTGGCAAGCGGTAGAGTGGAACGGCCGCGATCACGACGGGCGCATGGCCCGGCCCGGCGTCTACCTCGTACGCTTCGACGCCGAAGGCCGCACGCGATCGCTGCGCGTGGCGCTGCTCGAGTGAGCGGCCTCCGCCGCGTGCGCCCCCGATCCCGAACACCCGACGCACTCCGCCATGAAAGGTGATGGACTCATGACGAGACGATGGCTCTTCGCCCTCGGCACGTTCCTCCTGCTCGTGCCCTCGGCCCCGGCCGGCGCCGAGCCCCGCGAACGCACGCTCGCCAACGGTCTGCGCGTGATCCTCGATCACGACCCCGGGGCCGCCGGGGTGGACCTCGCGGTCTGGTACGCCACCGGCCTCGCCGACGAGCCGGCCGGGCTCACCGGCATCACGCACCTGATGGAGCGCCTCATGTACCGCGGCTCGCCGCGATTCCCCGACGGCGACTACGCGCGGCGCATGACCCGGCTCGGGGCCACCTTCAACACCTTCCTCGCGCCGGACTTCTCGGCCTTCTACGCCACCGGCCCCGCCTCCGCGCTCGAGGAGATGGTGAAGCTCGAGGCCGACCGGATGGCCGGGCAGCGCCTCACCGCCGCCACCGTGGCCTCGGAACTCCGCGCGCTCCGCGACGAGCAGCGCCGGCTCGAGGACGCGCCCACCACGCGCGCCCTGCAGCAGCTCTACGCCACCGCCTTCGCGCCGCACCCCTACGCGCATCCCCTGCAGGGCCGCTCGGCCGACCGGATCCGCCTCACGGCAGCCGCCGTCACGGCCTACGCGAAGGAGCGCTACGTCCCGGGCCGCGCGCTGGTGACGCTGGTCGGGGCGTTCGAGCCCGAGGCCGCCGAGAGCCTGCTGGCGCGCACCTTCGGGGCGATCCCCGCGCGGGAGCCGGCCCCCGCGCCGTCCCCCGCGCCGGTGCCCGGGGGCGAGCGCCGCGGCCACGTCCGCGTGCCCGCGCGCATGGTGCTCGCGGGCTGGCGGGCCCCCGCCGACTCGGCCTGCGGCGCCGAGCTCGCGGTGATCGCCCACGTGCTGGGAGGGGGCTCGCGGCCGCGGCTCGCGGCGGAGCTGTCGCAGCGGCAGCGGCTGGCGTTCGCGCCCACCTGTGTCTTCGACGGCCGCCGCCGCGCCTCGCTGCTGGTCGCCACGGCCGCGCCGGCGCCGGGCGCCGACAGCGCCGCGGTCGAGCGCGAGCTGGTCGCGCAGGTCGAGCGGCTGGCGCAGGAGCCGCTGGGCGACGCGGAACTGGCCGCCGCGCGCAAGGCGCTGGTGCTCGCCGCGCGCCTCGAGCGCAACGGCATGCGCGGCCGCGCCCAGGCGCTCGGCGCCGCCCACCTGACGGCCGGGCACTGGAGCCGCGCGGACGCGCGCCTCGAGCGGCTGGCCTCGCTCACCGCCGAGGACGTGCGCCGGGTCGCGGCCGAGGTGCTGCGCGCCGACCACCGCGCGATCGTCTGGACCACGCCGCCCGCCCGCCCGGCCGCGCCGAAGGGAGCCCGCCCATGAGCCGCTTCGTCCCGTTGCTGATCGCCCTCGTGCTCGCCGCCCCGGCCGGCTCCGCAGCCGCCGCCGAAGGCCGCCGCTTCCCCGAGCCCCCGGTCGAGAAGACGCTCCCCAACGGCCTGCGCGTGGTGGTCTTCCCGCGCCCGGGCGCGGGGTTCGTGCAGGTCCAGCTCACGGTCGCCGCCGGCACCGCCGCCGAGCTTCCGGATCAGCGCGGCGTGGCGCCGCTCACCGCCCAGATGCTCCGCCTCGGCACCTCCTCGCGCAGCGCCGAGACCTTCGCCGACGACGTGGACCGCCTCGGCGGCAGCTTCGTCACCACCGCCCTGCGCGAGAACGCGGCGGTGGGCGCGGCGTTCCTCCCGGGCGACCTCGACGCGGGGCTCGAGCTCGTCAGCGACGCCGTGATCAACCCGATCTTCGACGACGCCGCGTTCGCGCGCACCCGCGACCAGGGGGTGCGCGAGCTGGTGCGGCTGCACGCCGACCCGGTGGCGACCGCCGAGGAGCAGCTGTGGCCGGCGGCGCTGGCCGGCGTGCCCGGCTCGCGCGAGCCGCTGGGCGACCTCGCCTCGCTCTTCACGCTCGGTCGGGACGCGGTGCGCGCCTTCCACCGCGACCACTACCGGCCCGACCGGGCGGTGCTCGCGATCGCGGGCGACGTCGGCCCGGAGCGCGCCTTCGAGGCCGCCGAGGAGTGGTTCGGCCGCTGGTCCGGGCGCGGCGTCGCGCCGCCCGCGGCGGCGAGCCCGGCGGCCGCGGCCGGGGTGAGCCTCCTGCTGGTGGACCGTCCCGACCTCGCGACGGCCAGCGTCCGGATCGGCTGGCGCCTCCCGGGGCGCGACGCCCCCGACGATCTCGCCCGCAGCGTCGGCGTGAGCCTCTTCGACGAGTCGCTGCGCGCGCGTCTCGCGCCACGCCTGCCCGCGGACGCGGCCCCGGCGGTGGGTCACGCCCCGCTGCGCGAGGCCGGGCTGCTCGACGTGCGCTTCACCGTGCCGGCCGACTCGGCGGCGGTGGCGATCGAGCGCGCCCGCCGGGCGGTGCGGCAGGCCCGGGAGACGCCCCCCGACGCCGCGCGGCTCGCGGCGCTCACCGCACAGATCCGCGCCTCCTACCCGCTGCGCTTCGCCACGGTCGGGGGCGCCCTCGCGCAGTGGCTGGCCGCCGACGCCGCCGGGCCCGATCCGCAGGCCGCGCTCGAGTCGTATCCCGAGCGCGTCGCCGCGCTCGAGCCCTCCGCCGTCGCCGCCGCGCTGCGCCGGGGCTGGGACCTCGACCGGGCCACGGTGGTGGTGGTGGGCCCCGCCGAGCGCCTGCGCGCGCCGCTGGCCCGGCTCGGCGCGGTGCGCGAGGTGAAGCTCGACGAGCCGCCCGAGCACGCGGCGGCGGAGGAGGCTCCGGCCCCCCCGACCGTGGAGGAGCGGCGGCTCGGGCGCGAGCGGGTGCTCGCCGCGGTGGCCGCCCACGGCGGACTCGCCCCGCTGCGCGGCCTGCGCGACATCGTGAGCGAGGCCCGCATCCGGCTGATGCTGCAGGGCCGCGAGCTGCGCGGCGAGCTGCGCCAGGTCCGCAAGGAGCCGCTGCGCATGGTCTACCTGACGTCCTTCGAGGCCTTCGAGAGCCGCCAGGTGCTGAACGGCGACCGGGCGTGGTCGGTGACCGCGACCGGGGCCCTGCAGGACGCGGACTCGGTGGGCGTCCGGGCCCTGCAGGCGGGCTTCACCTCGGACGTCCCGCACCTGCTGCTCGCGGCCGCGGATTCCGCGACGACGGTGGCGGCCCGCGGCTCGGCGCGGATCGGGGGGCGCGACCTGTGGATCGTGGAGTCGAGCCCGCGCGACGGACCCAGGCGGCGGCTCTACATCGACCCGGCCACGTCGCAGCTGGCCGCGATGGACCAGTTCGAGGAGGGCGGGCGCGGCGGGGGTGTCGCGCGGCGGCTCTATCGCGACATGCGCCCGGTGGGCGATCTCATCCTTCCCTTCGAGGAGGAGCGCCAGATCGACGGCACCACCGTGATGAACGTCTACGTCACGCGCCTCAACGTGAACGTGGGCGTGCCCGACGAGGAGTTCCTGCGCCCGTCCAGCATGCCGAGCGCGCCGGCCCGCAAGTAGCCTCCGCGGGACCCGCGCCCCGCGGCCCCCCTCGCCGGGGAGCCGCGGGGCCTCGCGTTTCGAGCCACCGCCCCGATCCGGTTGGCGGTCCGCCCGGGCCTCGCTATGCTCGCGCAAACCTCTTCCCGGGAGCCTCGCCATGACCCCTTCCCAGACGGAACTGCTCGAAACCACGGAGCCCGCGATGCCGAGCTCGACCTCCTACGTCTACGAATTCGGCGACGGGCGTGCCGACGGGAACGCGTCGATGCGCGATCTCCTCGGCGGCAAGGGCGCCGGGCTCGCCGAGATGACCAACGCCGGCGTCCCCGTGCCCCCCGGGTTCACCATCACCACCGACGTGTGCCGCTGGTACTACGCGCACGAGCGGACCCTGCCGCCCGAGTTCGAGGCCCAGCAGCAGGCGGCGCTCGAGCGGCTCGAGTCGCGCATGGGGAAGAAGCTCGGCGACGCCGGCGACCCGCTGCTGGTCTCGGTCCGCTCGGGGGCCAAGTTCTCGATGCCGGGCATGATGGACACCGTGCTCAACCTGGGGCTCAACGACCGCTCGGTCGAGGGGCTGGCGCGCCGCACCGGCAACACGCGGTTCGCGTGGGACTGCTACCGGCGCTTCCTGCAGATGTTCGGCTCGGTGGTGCTGGGGCTCGAGAAGCACGACTTCGAGGAGCACCTCGAGGCGTTCAAGCACAAGCGCCGCGCCAAGACCGACCAGGACCTCTCGGTCGCCGACCTCCAGGCCCTGGTCGCCGACTTCAAGGCGCTGGTCCGCAAGCGCACCGGCCGCGACTTCCCGCAGCGCCCGCTCGAGCAGCTCGGCATGGCGCGCGACGCGGTGTTCCGCTCGTGGATGAACGACCGGGCGATCTACTACCGCAAGCAGAACAAGATCGCCGACGATCTCGGCACCGCGGTCAACGTGCAGGCGATGGTGTTCGGCAACCGGGGCGAGACCTCGGCCACGGGCGTGGGATTCACCCGCAATCCCGCGACCGGCGAGAACGCGTTCTACGGGGAGTACCTGATCAACGCGCAGGGCGAGGACGTGGTGGCCGGCGTGCGGACCCCGCACCCGATCTCCGAGCTCGAGCGCGAGATGCCCGAGGCCTACCGCCAGCTCCGCGAGATCACCGGCCGCCTCGAACGCCACTACCGGGACGTGCAGGACTTCGAGTTCACGATCGAGGACAACCGCCTCTTCCTGCTCCAGACCCGCAACGGCAAGCGCACCGCGCAGGCGGCGGTGCGGATCGCGGTGGACATGGTCGGGGAGGGGCTGATCACGAAGGAGGAGGCGGTCCTGCGCGTCGAGCCGGCCTCGCTCGACCACCTGCTGCACCCGCGCCTCGACCCCAAGGCCCGGCTGCCGCTGCTCGCCACCGGGCTCGCGGCCTCGCCCGGCGCCGCGGTCGGGCGCGCGGTGTTCGACGCCGACACCGCCGCCGCGTGGGGGGCCGAGAAGCGCAAGGTGATCCTGGTGCGCAAGGAGACCACCCCCGACGACATCCACGGGATGGACGCGGCGCAGGGGATCCTCACCGCCACCGGCGGGCTCACCAGCCACGCCGCCGTGGTGGCGCGGGGCATGGGCACGCCGTGCGTGTGCGGCGCGGGCGCGATCCGGGTGGACGCCAAGGCCCGTCAGATGACCGTGGAGGGCCGGACCCTGCGCGAGGGCGACTGGATCTCGCTCGACGGCTCGACCGGCCGCGTCTACGTGGGCGAGGCGCCCACCATCGAGGCCGAGGTGGGCGGCGAGTTCGCCACCTTCATGGCGTGGGCCGACGAGATGCGCCGGCTCAAGGTGCGCGCCAACGCCGACGTGCCGCGCGACGCGAAGCAGGCGCGCGCCTTCGGCGCCGAGGGCATCGGGCTGTGCCGCACCGAGCACATGTTCTTCGCCGAGGACCG
>CAZIVR010000059.1:0-21719 GCA_964542745.1 uncultured bacterium | reverse complement strand
CATGGAGGCGCTCGATCCGCGCTCCCTCGTCCTCCGCGGCCCCGCCGCCCCCCCCCATGTCGCGCGAACTCTGCGAGGCGGTGGGTAGCGCCACGGCCGCCTGCGCGCCCGCGGCGCGGGTCACGGGCTCGGCCGGCGCGACCGCGACGGCGCGCGGCGCCGCTTCGGCGCGGGCGCGCGCCGTCCCGAACACGCCGGGCGCGGCCAGCTTCACGCCCTCGGCCTCGGTCTCCGAGGCGGTGCCCCGCCGCTCGGCGGGCCGCGCCGGGGCGCGCTCCCCGGCCTCGGACTCGTCGGTGCCCTCGTCGGCCGCCACCGCGGCGAGCCGCCGCACCTCGTAGCGCTCGGCGAACGCCTGGAGCGATTCGCGGCGGATCGGCGCGCAGCGCAGGCGGTCCCAGCCGAGTCCCAGGTCCAGGTCGCGGCGCACCGTGGCGAGCTCGCGCGAGAGGAAGGCCATCTCGCGCTGCTCCTCGAGCTTCTTCCGCAGCGCGGGCCGCGTGACCTCGTCGAGCCGCTCGTAGAGCGCGTCGAGCGACCCGAACTGCGTCATGAGCTCGACGGCGGTCTTCTCGCCGATCCCCTTCACCCCGGGGATGTTGTCGCTGGTGTCGCCCATCAGGGCCAGGATGTCGCGGATGTGCTCCGGCCCCACGCCCCACTTCTCGCGCACCCCGCCGGCGTCCACCCGGTCCCAGTCCTCGCCCCGCGACCGCGGCGCGTAGACCGTCACGCGGTCCTCGACCGACTGGAGCATGTCCTTGTCGCTCGTCACGAGCACCACGTCGAGGCCCTCGGCCGCGCCGCGGTGGGCGAGCGTGGCCATCACGTCGTCGGCCTCGGTGCCGGGGATCTCGAGCACCGGCAGGCCCAGCGCCTGCGCCATCTCCTCGATCGGCGTGAGCTGGCTGCGCAGGTCGTCGGGCATCGGCTTGCGCGTCGCCTTGTAGTCCGCGTAGCGCTCGTGCCGGAAGGTCGGCCCGGGGCCGTCCCAGGCGAGCGCCCAGAAGTCCGGCTTCTCCTCGCGCCGGATCTTCAGGATCAGGTTGGCCATCCCGAAGATCGCGGACGTGTTCTCGCCCCTGGAGTTCAGCAGCGGGCGCCGGATGAAGGCGTAGTAGGCCCGGTAGGCGAGCCCCATGGCGTCGAGCACGAAGAGACGCGGCATGGGCGAAAGCTACCCTACTTCCTCCGGCGCGCCACCATGAGCTTGCTGACCGCGGGGCCGTGGCCGGCGCCGAGCGCCAGCAGCGCGCGGTCCAGCAGGTAGAGGAGCCCCGGCAGCCGGTTGAGCGGCCGGAACGGCCCGAGCTCGCGGTTGAGGAGCACGTGGGTCGGCAGCAGCGCCTGGATCTCGATGCCGTGTTCGGCGAGGCGCTCGCGGTAGCGCTCGAGCGGGCGCATCACGTTGTGCTCGGCGAGCGAGGGCAGGCGGGCGAAGGTGTCGGTGAGCAGCAGCAGGCCGTGCGGCGCGACCGCGCGCGCCAGGTGGACGAGGGCGCGCTCCCAGCGCGCGTCGTCGGTCACGTGGTAGAGCACGTCGAAGGCGTTCACCAGGTCGTAGCGCTCCGGGATCTCGGCCTCGCTCACGTCGGCGAGCAGGAAGCGAGCCCCCGGGTGACGCTCGCGGAGGCGCTCGACGGAGGTGGGCGCGATGTCGAGCCCGGTGACCTCGGCGCCGCGGTCGAGGTAGTAGGCGGTGAAGAAGCCGGTGCCGCATCCCACGTCGAGGACCCGGCGCCCGCGCGGGTCGAAGCCCGCTTCGGCGAGCGCGCGGCCGAGCACGTGGCGGCGCAGGTCGTAGCAGGCCCGGTTGTACGCGAGCGAGAGCCCGGTCTCGCCGGTGCCCCGCAGGTCGAACTGCTCGGAGAGGCGCCGGTCCCAGAACGAACGCGGGTCGTAGCTCACGAGGCCTTCCGGCGCGGATGGGCGGGCCGGGCCGGCGCGGCCGCGCGCCCGGCGCTCCCCCGGTAGAGCCCGGCGCGGGCGATGTAGCGCGCCACCGCGTCCGGCACCAGGTAGCGGATGCTCCGCCCGCGCCGCACGCGCTCGCGGATCCCGCTCGAGGACACCTCGATGCCGGGATTGTCGAGCCACACCACCCGGCGCCCGAACACGCGGGCCGCGCGGCGCGCCCGCGCCCCGGGGCGCGCCGCGACCACCGGGGTCGCGAGCCGGACCAGCGCTTCGGGATCCTTCCACGACGCGAGCTCGGCGAGGCTGTCCTGCCCGAGGAGCAGGAACCACTCGGCCCCCGGGCTCCGGTCGCGCAGCGCGCGCAGCGTGTCCACGGTGTAGGACGGGCCGCGGCGGCCGGCCTCGAGCGCGGAGACCTCGAAGCCGCGGTGCCCGCGCACCGCGAGCCGCGCCATCGCCAGCCGCGCCGCCGTCGGCGTGCGCACGCGGCCGCGCTTGTGGGGCGGCCGCGCCGCGGGCATGAACACCACCCGGTCCAGCTTCAGCTCGTCGCGGGCCCACTCGGCGAGGGCGAGGTGCCCGAGGTGCGGCGGGTCGAAGGTGCCGCCGAAGAGCCCGAGCCGGCGCGTCATGGCCCCGTGTCGGGAATCGCGGGCGCGACCGGCTGGGCCGGGCCCTCGACCTTCATCTTCTCGGTGCGCAGCCGCTCGCGCCGCGCCGCGTCGGCCGCGGGGGTGCCGGCGCGCTCGGCCTCGATCCGGCGCAGCCGCTCGATGGCCGCGGCCTTGTGGCCGTCGAGCCGGTCGCACACCGCGAGCCCGATGTCGGCGCGGCCGGCGAGCGCGAGGTCGCCGAACTCGGCCAGCACCCGCTCGTAGTACACGCGGGCCGGCACCGCCATGCGGAGCCGCACGTAGAGGTCGGCGCTGCGCAGCAGCTTGCGCGCGAGCCGGTCGCGCGCCTCGGCGATCCGGCGCTCCCCCTCCGCGGCACGCCAGTGTTGCGGGAAGGCCTCGCGGTAGCGCAGCCACTGGGCGAGCGCCTTCTCGGTGTACTCCTGGTCGAAGTCGGGGCCGCGCGCCTGCCCGAACAGGGCGTCGCCGAGCCGCAGCGCGGCCGAGCCGCCCGAATCGCTCTCGGGATAGTCGCGCAGCAGGCGCTCGAATTCGAGCTGCGCCGCGGTCCACTCCTTCCGCCCGAGGTAGCACTCGCCGAGCAGGTAGAGCGCCTCGTCCACGTCGGAGGCGCCGGCGTTGCGCTCGATGTAGCCCTTGAGCAGCTCGATGGCCGGAGCGCGGCTGCCCTGCGCGGCGAGACGGCGCGCCACCTCGAAACGCTCGGCGTCGCCCCGCACCGGAGGGAGCGTGGACGCGCCGCAGCCCGCGAGCACGGCGAGCGCCGCGAGGGCGGCGAGCACGGCGAGGGCCGTGGCCGCGCGGTGATGCGGCGCCCGCCGATGCGCCCGCCGTGCCGCCGCGTCCGGGATCGAGGCTCCGCTCACGGACGGTTCTGGAAGAACAGGATCACCAGCCCGCCGACCACCGCGGCCACCACCAGCGGTTCCGCGTAGCGCCCGAGGTTGCGTTCGGGCAGCGTGCCCTTGAGGTCGCTGAAGCGTTCGTCCTCGGCGAGCGGGATCTGGCCGCGCGGCAGGCGGTCCACCAGGTTGGCGGTGGCGTCCCCGGTCCACAGCACGCGGGAGGTGGCCGGGTCGCGCAGGATCAGCCCGCCCTGCACCAGCCCCTGCCGTTCGATCTTGGCGCGGCTCGGCAGCAGGTAGCCCCCCACCATGCGCAGGTAGGTGACGCGCGCCGAGGCCAGCTGGTACTCGAGCAGCGGGTCGCGGTCGCCCATCGCCAGCAGCGCGAGGCTGTCGTCGGGAACCAGCGTGCGGCGCACCGTGGCGGTGACGCGGCGGCGCGCCAGCTCGCGCAGCACGGCGTGCTCCATCAGGAAGTTGAGCGGGTGGCTCTCGGCGGGGGCGAGCGTGACGTGCCCGCCGCTGTCGAGCGGGGCCGAGGCCAGGGCGCGCTCGACGGCGGCGTTGGCCACCAGCCCGACGATCTGCAGGTTGGTGGGGGCCACGCGGGGTCCGCCCGAGCCGGTCACCGGCTCCAGCACCACCTCGGCGACGCTGAAGGTGGAGTCGCGCGAGGGCTTGGGCCCCTCGGCGTAGCGGAACTTCTTGGCTTCGGCGGCGGACGCCAACGCGAGGAGAAACAGGGCCGTCAACGCCAGGCGTACGCGCATCAACTCGTTCCTTTCGACAGCGGAATGAGGGTCGGGGCGGGGTCCACGCGGGCGAACAGGTCGTAGGCGGCCGAGCCGGTGACCGTAACCGTCACCAGCGAACCGGCTTCGAGCCCCGCGCCCTCCACGACCACTCCCCCGTCCACTTCCCAGGCGGAGCCCGCCGTTCGGGCCGCATACTGGCCGGGTCCGCTGGATTTGTCACGCGGGCCGCCCGCCGGGCCGTCCACCATCACGGTGAGGCGCCGGCCGATGTGGCGGCGGAGACGCGCCGCCGAGAGCCGCTGCTGGAGCGCGAGCAGGCGGGCCCGGCGGCTGCGGCGCGCCTGGATCGGGACGCGCGGCTCCATGCGGTACGAGGGCGTCTCGGGCTCGCGCTCGTAGGTGAACACCACCAGGTGGTCGAAGGGCTCCTCCTCGATGTAGCGCTCGAGCTCCTCGAAGTGCGCTTCCGTCTCGCCGGGAAAGCCGACGATGAAGTTGGTGCGGAAGGAGACGCCGGGAATGCCCGCCTTGATGCGGGCCACCAGCGCGCGCGTCTCGGGGCCGGTCATGGCGCGCGCCATGGTGCGCAGCATGTCCTGCGCGATGTGCTGCAGCGGCATGTCCACGTAGGGCACGACGCGCTTCGCGTTCGCCCAGGTCTCGATCAGCCGGTCGCTCCACAGCCGCGGGTAGGTGTACTGCACGCGGATCCAGTGCAGCCCCTCGACGCGGTCGAGCGCCTGCAGCAGGTCGGCCAGTTCGGGGCGGCCGGGCAGGTCGGTGCCGTAGCCCGTGGTGTCCTGCCCGATCAGGTTGAGCTCGCGCACGCCGAGCTTCGCGAGCCGCCCGGCTTCGGCCACCAGGTCCTCGATCGTCCGGCTGCGCTGGTCGCCGCGCAGCCTCGGGATGATGCAGAACGTGCAGCGGTGGTCGCAGCCCTCGGAGATCTTGAGGTAGGCGAGGTGACGCGGCGTCGAGAGCGCCCGCGGCGCGTCCGGGTCGAGCGCGCCGCCGGCCTCCGCGGTCAGGACCGGCCGCGAGTCCCCCCCGGCGAGCACGTGGCGCGCGGCCCCGACCACCTCGCGCCACTGGCCGGTGCCCAGCACCGCGTCCACCTCGGGGAAGTCCTCGAGCAGGGACCCGCCGGCGCGCTGGGCCAGGCAGCCGGTCACGATCAGCGCGCGCAGGCGCCCGTGCCGCTTGAGGCGGGCGACCTCGGCGATGGTGTCGCGCGACTCGCGCACCGCGCTCTGCAGGAACGCGCAGGTGTTGACCACCGCCACGTCGGCCTCGGCCACGTTCCCGACCGTGCGGAAGCCGTCCTTCACCATCAGGCCGAGCATGGCCTCGGAGTCCACCGTGTTCTTGGGGCAGCCGAGCGTGACGAAGGCGAGGGAGGGTGGCGCGGGGGTACGGGTCACTCGAAGCCGCGCTCCTCGAGCCAGCGCGTGTCCACCAGCACGTCGCGCGCCTTCGAGCCCTGGAACGGGCCGACCACGCCGAGGTGCTCGAGCTGGTCCATGAGCCGGCCGGCGCGCGAGTAGCCGACCTTGAGGCGGCGCTGCAGCAGCGACGTGGATCCCTGCTGGTGCGTCACGACCAGCCGGGCCGCCTCCTGGATGAGGTCGTCGTCGTAGCCCTCGCCGGCGTCCTCGCCCTCCTCCCCCTCCTCGGGGTCGGCCGGCAGCACGACTTCGGTCGCGAGCGGCGGCGGGGCTCCCGGCTGGGCCTTCGCCTTCCAGAACTCCACCACCCGCGCCGTCTCCTCCTCGGACACGTAGGCGCCGTGGATGCGGTAGGGCTCGGGCTTGCCGGCGGGCGTGAAGAGCATGTCGCCGTGGCCGAGCAGGTTCTCGGCGCCGTTCATGTCGAGCACGGTGCGGGAGTCGGTCTTGCTCGCCACCTGGAACGCGACGCGCGACGGGAAGTTGGCCTTGATCACGCCGGTGATCACGTCCACCGAGGGGCGCTGGGTCGCGAGCACCAGGTGGATGCCCACGGCGCGCGCCATCTGGGCGAGGCGCGCGATCGGCTCCTCGATCTCGGCGGGAGCGGTGAGCATCAGGTCCGCGAGTTCGTCCACCACCACCACCACGTAGGAGAGCCGGGAGGGCGGCGGGCTGCCGTCCTCGGGCGGCGGCACCTGGCCCTTCTCGATCTTGTCGTTGTAGGCGGCGATGTTGCGCGCCCCGGTCGTGGCCATCAGCTTGTAGCGCTTCTCCATCTCGCCCACCGCCCAGCGCAGGGCGCGGCTCGCGCGCTTCGACTCGGTCACCACCGGCAGGGTCAGGTGGGGGATGCCGTTGTAGGCGGAGAGCTCGAGCATCTTGGGATCCACCATCACCATCTGGAGCGTGTCCGGCCCGTGCTGGAACAGGAGCCCGGTGATGATGGCGTTCAGGCACACGCTCTTGCCCGAGCCCGTGGCGCCCGCGACCAGCACGTGCGGCATCTTGGTGAGGTCGGCGACGAAGGGCTGCCCCACCACGTCCACCCCCATCGGGACCTTGAGCGCGGCCTCGCTCGACTCGTACTGGGCGGAGGAGAGCACCTCCCGGAGATACACCGTACGGCGGCGGCGGTTCGGGATCTCCACGCCGACCGCCCCCTTCCCCGGGATCGGGGCCAGGATGCGGATGCGCTGCGCGCGGAGCGCCAGCGCCAGGTCGTCCTCGCGCGACACGATCTGGTTGACCTTGACCCCGGCCGCGGGCTCGAACTCGAAGGTCGTGACCACGGGCCCCGGGTGGATCTCGGTGACCTTGCCCTCGACCCCGAAGTCCGCCAGCTTCGCCACCAGCAGGTTGGCCTCGGCGGTCAGGTCGGCGGCGGTGATCAGGTCCTCCTGCTGGGCGGGCATCTGCAGCAGCGAGAGCGAGGGGAACGCCTCACCCGGGTTGGGATCCGTGACCGAGGCCGGCTTCGGTTTCGGCGCGGGCCGGATCTTGGGAGGGACTCCCGGCAGCTCGAGCTGCGAAGGCTTCGAGGCGCGCGCCGCGGCCGCGGCGTCCGCCTGCGCCGGCCCGGGGGGCGCCACCGCCACCTTCGCGCGCGCGCCGTCCGTCTCCCCCGCCCGCACCACGCGCGGGCCGTCGGCCGCCGGCTCCTTCTTCTTCTCCTTCGCGTCGCGCTTCCGCTGGGCCGGGCGGGCCGCGGCGGCCGCCGCGCGCCGCTCGCGCCAGCCCCGCCACATCGCCGCGAGGCCCGCGGCGGGCCCCACGAGCATCGCCCGGGCCACCGGGCCGATCCAGTGCAGCCCGAGTTCGCTCGCGGCCAGCGCCGTGAGGCCGAACATCGCGCCCGCCACGATCCACGAGCCGACCGAGCCCAGCGCCGAATGGAGCGCGAGCGCGGCCGCGAAACCCCAGCCGCCGGCCCACGCCCAGCGGTCGAGCCCGCCGAGCCCGAGCAGGGTGCAGATTTCGAAGACCAGCAGCGCGCCGAGCAGCGACGTGAGGCCCATCGGCGCCGCGGGCTTCCCGCGCAGCCGGTTCCAGCTCCAGAGCCCGGCGAGGAGCGGCACGCCGAAGGAGGCCATGCGGCCCAGCGACCACACCAGGCCGAAGGCGAGGGTGGCGCCCACCGGGCCGCAGGCGTTGGCGCTGTCCCACGGGCCGTGGCCGGGCAGGATCGGCTCGTAGGTGGCGAGGCTCGCGAGGCACAGCACGGCGAACGCCCCGAGCACGAGGGCGAGCATCTGGCGCTGACGGCGATCGGAGATGGATGAGGCCACGCGAGGTCGGCTCTTCCCTGAGTTCAAGTGCTCAAGCCCGAAGGGTCTGGCTCTTGCGAGTTGAGGTAGTCCTTCAGGCGCACGCGCCGGGCGCATTCAGGGTGGAGCGCCCGGCCGGCCCGCCTCCCTGGCGGGTTCGGGGCGGCATTCTGCCCTAAGCGCCGCGGCCGGGCAATGGATGGATTTCCGCTTCCGCGGGCGGGTCCCGCCGGGCCGGGCGGCGCCGCCGAGCCTCACGCACCCGGGGAAGAAACCCGCGGTCGCCGGCGAATGGCGCGGAAGGCGAACACCGCGAGGGCCGCCGCCGCGGCCAGCGCCGCGAGCGGGAGCAGCACGGCCACCAGCGCGAGGGCCACCGCCCCCACCCACTCCAGCGTCGCCACCACCGGATTGCCGAGCCCGCCCGTGGTCATCCCGGAGTGGAGGCGAAGGAGCACGCTGGCCGCCTGGGTCACCCCGGCGAGCCCGCCGCCCGCCACGATCGCGAGGCTCCAGCGCAGCCATCCCGGAGCGTCGCCCGTCACCGCCGCCACCGCGAACACGCCGGCGAAGAGCGCCACCGGGGTGGCGATCGCGTCGAGCGCGTGATCGAGCCACGGCACGTAGTAGGCGGAGATCTCGAGCGCGGTGGCGAGGCCGAGCGCGATCAGGGCCGGCGTGGTCTCGGCCCAGGCGAAGCCCGGGGCGAGCGTCACGGGACCGAAGCGCGCGGCGAGCCCGAGCACGAACAGCGGCGCGAACACCCGGAGCCCGCACGCGGCGGCGAGCCCGAGCCCGGCGCCGAGCGCCCACAGGAGATCCCATCCGGCGGCGTTCATGGCCGGATCCTACGCCGAAGCGCGCGGGCGAGTTCCCCCGGGGCGTCCGGGGCGCGCGCGGCTCCGGCCGGCCCGGAAGCCCCGCTCAGCGACCCGCGGCCGCGCGCGCCGGCTCGGCCGCCGCAGCCGCCGGGGCCTCGGGCGCGTTCACGATCCCCCGCTCGAGCCACGCGTACCGCCCGTCGAGCAGCTCGCGCGCCAGCCGGTAGGTCTCGGGGTCCGCGTTCTTCCGCAGGTCGCCGAACAGCTTCTCGACCTTGCGCCGCGAGTGCCGGCAGAACACGTCGGCGAGCCGGGTCGCGTTCGCGTCGGCGGGGCTCGCGAGCGCGTCGCGCCGGGCGCGCACGCAGGTGGCGATCACCGCGAACAGCTCGGCGCCGATGTCCACGCAGCGGAACAGCAGCGCCTGCTTCTTCTCGAGCGCCGGCCCGTTCAGCACCATGAGGTGGAACTGCTGGCGCGCGAGCCGCCGCGAGGTGCGGTCGGCCCAGCGCAGGTGCCCGGCCAGCGCGCCGAACTCGGAATAGCGCGGCCAGCGCCCCCAGCCGAGCCAGCGGGTCGGGTACCAGCCGAGGTAGAAGAGGCCGGAGCGCACCAGCCCGGCGAGCCGCCGGGCCATCGGCACCCCGGGCATCACCACGTCGCCGGCGACCTTGAGGTGCACGTCGAGCGCCTCGCGCGCGATGAACAGGCGCATCACCTGGTTGGTGCCCTCGAAGATGCGGTTGATGCGCAGGTCGCGCAGCAGCTGCTCGAGCGGGATCGGCGCCTCGCCGCGCAGCGCCAGCGAACGCGCGGTCTCGTAGCCGCGCCCGCCGCGCACCTGCACGGTCTCGTCGCACACCTCCCACGCCACGTCCGAGTTCCACAGCTTGGCGATCGCCGCCTCGAGGCGGATGTCGCTCCTGCCCCGGTCAGCGAGCAGCGCGCTCAGGTCGGCCACGGCTTCCATCGCGTAGGTGCGCGCCGCGATGTCGGCGAGCATCTGCGCCACCGCCTCGTGCTGGCCGACCGGCCGGCCCCACTGCACGCGTTCGGAGGCGAAGCGGCGGGCCACCTGCAGGCACCACTTGCCCGCCGCCGCGCAGGTGGCGGGAAGCGTGAGTCGCCCGGTGTTGAGCGTGACCAGCGCGAGCTTGAGCCCCTTGCCCTCGGCGAGCAGCAGCGCCTCCTTCGGCACCCGCACGTCGTGGAAGCGGATCAGCGCGTTCTCGATGCCGCGGATGCCCATGAACTCGAGGCGGTGGACGATCTCGACCCCGGGCGACTTCGCCTCCACCACGAACGCGCTGATCGGGCCGGGCTTGCCGCCCTTGCCCGGGGTTCGCGCCATCACCACCAGCAGCTCGGCGATCGCGCCGTTGGTGCACCACAGCTTCTCGCCGTTCAGGATCCACCCGTCGCCGTCGGGCGCGGGATCGGCGGTGGTGGCCATCCGCGCCGGGTCGGAGCCCACATCGTTCTCGGTGAGCGCGAACGCCGAGATCGCGCCCTTCGCGAGGCGCGGCAGCCAGAGCTTCTTCTGCTCCGGCGTGCCGAACAGCTTGAGCGGCTGCGGCACGCCGATGGACTGGTGGGCGGAGAGCAGCGCCACCAGCGCCCCGTGCTTCGTTCCGATCAGCGCCATCGCGCGGCCGTAGCTGTACTGGGACAGCTCGAGGCCGCCGTACTCGCGCGGGATCTTGATGCCGAAGGCGCCGATCTCGCGCAGGGCCTGCACGTACTCCGGCGGGATCCGCGCGTCCCGCTCGATGCGCTCGCCGTCCACCTTCTCGAGGAAGCGCTCGAGCCGGGCGAAGAATTCGGCCGCGCGCTTCTGCTCCTCGGGATCCGGCTCGGGGTGCGGGTGGATCAGGTCGAGCGCGACGCGCCCGAGGAACAGCTCGCGCACGAAGGACGGCGCTTCCCAGGTGGTCTCGCGCGACGCTTCCGCGACGGCGCGGGCTTCGGACTCGGAGACGTGGCCGGTGGCCTTCGGTTCGCTCATGGTGCGGTCGTCTGCCTCCCTGCGGTCCGCGGGGCCTCGGACGCTTCCGTGGGGTTCGGCGGTTTCACGGCGAGACTAGCGGCCCGGGATTCGGCGTGCCAAGCCGCCGGGAGGCGGGCGCCCCGGGTCGCCCGCGGGTCCCGCGCGATCACGCGTCCCCCGCTTCGAGCAGCACCAGCACCTGCCACAGCCGCGGGCGGCGGAAGAAGCGCGAGTAATGGCCCGGAAAGACGCTCCAGCGCACCACCCGGTAGTCGCGTCGGAACTCCCACGGGTACCAGCCCGAGCGGTGGGTCTCCCACGGCATGCCTTCGATCTGCTGGGGACGGAAGCCCCAGGGCGTGGTCACCAGCACCCGCTTCGCGCGGCGCGTGAGGCGCGCGAGGAAGGCCCAGGCGTCGGCCTTGTCGAGATGCTCGATCACGTCGATGAAGAGCGCGAGGTCGTAGCGCGGCGCGTCGGCCGGGAGCAGCGTGTCGAGCGTGCGCAGGTCGCCCAGATAGACGTGATCGTAGACGTCGAAGCGCGGGGGGTTGGCGTCCACCGCGTCCACGCGCGTCGCCCCGCCGTACTCGCGCGCCAGCAGCCCGTACTTGCCGAATCCGGCCCCCACGTCGAGCACGGTCGCGGGCTTCTCGGCGGCCAGCACGTCGCAGACGCGCGGGATCTGCCAGTGCTCGGAGGTCGGCATGGGCGGCAATCTGTCACACGCGGGAACGAGGGCCAAGCGCGCCGGCCGCCCGCGCCGCGCCACGCGCCGACGGCCGCCCGCGGGAGCCGGCGGCCGTCGAGTTCCCGCGCGCGGCGCGCTCCCGTCAGCGCACCAGCGCGACGCGGCGCGACTGGATCTCGTGGCCCACGCGCAACCGGTAGAGGTAGACCCCCGCGGGCATCGAGCGCCCCTCGGCGTCGGTGCCGTCCCACGTCACGCCCTGGTCCCCGACCGCGAGGGAGGCGTCCAGGAGGCGCCGGACCCGGCGCCCGCCCGTGTCCATCACGTCCACGGTGACCGACGACGGGCGCTCGAGGGTGAAGGTGAGGCGCGTGCGGAGCCCGAACGGGTTCGGGCTGCTGAGCCCGACGCGGAGCGCGGACGGCGCCGCGGTGCCCGGCGGCACCGAGGTGGTGCGCGGCAGCCAGCCGATGTCCTCGAACAGGAAGGTGGTCATGTCCACCCCGGTGAGGTCGGCGTTGATCGCGGGCTCCATCAGCAGGTTGGGCGTGGCGGTGACGTCCCAGTGCGAGACCGACGAGCCGAGCTGCACCGGGTTGGGCGCGTACATCAGCACCCGGTTCGCGTTGTCCGCGCCCGCCAGCCCGGAGTTCGCGAGCTTGAGCGTGGCGTTCACGCCGCTCCCGAGCTGGGCCTTCACCGCGTTGCCCTCGGACTGCGACAGGCTCGTCACCGGGATCGTGATGGAGGGATCGGTCCCGCCCATGTCCGGCGCCAGCCCGCTCGCGTTGTTGACCATGATCATGCCGGTGGCCCCGGCGGCCTGGACGTTCGCGGCCTTGACGTTGAACGAGCAGTTGCCGCGGTCCACCATCGCGATGTTGTTGAGGATCGCGCCGCCGTTGGTGAGCGGCGAGCACGCGTCGTTGGCCGCGCCCGAACCGTCCACGGCGAGGACCACGTTGCCGTTCAGGCCCGACACGGTGAGCGGCGCGCCGAAGGACGCCGAGCCGCTCCGGTAGGCGCCCGCGACCGCGCCCGGCGAGTGGACCACCACCTCGGGCCGCCGGTTGAGGAAGCTCGAGGACTTGACCGTCACGGCGGTGCCGTCCCACACCAGGTTGCCGAAGTTGACCGACGATGCCACGCGCTGGGCGTCCGACATCGCGTTCCAGTGGAGGCCGTTCGAGAGGTCGAGCAGGAAGCGGTCGTACACGCCGGGGAAGCCGCTCGGGAACGCGCCGGTCGAGAGGCTGGCCGCGCTGCTGAAGCCGAGGCCGTGGCCGAGCTCGTGGAGCACCACCGCGAGCAGGTCGATGTTGCTGCCCTCGTTGTGGTCGAAGCCGTAGTAGAAGAACGCGCCGGTCAGGCAGCCCGGCTGCCCGAGGTTGGCGTTGAAGGTGGCGTTGATGTCGCTCGAGCCCGGCACGAGGTCGGCACCCGCCTGCTTGCTGCCGAGCGCGACGTGGTACCAGGTCGAGGTGAACTCGGCGCCGCCGAAGTCGCGCACGATGAACGTGGGCCCGGCGCTCCCCAGCACCGCGCTGGTCGAGGTGCACGAGAGCGGGTTGAACTGCGCGTTGACGAGGATCGGGACCGCGCTGGGCAGGATCGCGCCCCACAGGTTGGCCGCCTCCTGGAACACGTTGAGGCGCTGCTGGCCGATGGTCGTGCCCGGGTTGCCGCCGACCGGGGCGGCGGGCGTCGGGTCGTTGAAGCCCTCCCCCGCCCCGTCGAGGTTCACGATGGTGATGGTGGCCGAGAAGGAGATGGCGGGATCGGCGGCCAGCACGCCGATCGAAATCGCCAGCGCGGGCAGCAGGGTCCGGAGGCGCATGGTCATTCCTCCGGCCACGCGGCGGCACCCTCGGGCGCGCCGTGGAAGAGCCAGCGATGGAGCGGATCCGCGTGGTCCGCGCAGCCGAAGCGCACGCCGCCGTCCGCCGCGCGGGACGCGAGCGAAATCGTCTGGAAACGGCCGCGCAGGTCGAGCTTCACGCCGCCCGTCGCGATCGGCGCCTCGGCCAGGTCGGCGGTGGCGCGGCTCACGGCGGCGGCCTCGAACCACGCGAGCCCGGAGGGCCCGGCGAGCGGGGCGAGTCCCCACGCGCCGGTCTCGGGGTCGCGCGCGGCGGTCATGAAGGACTCCCCGGTGGCCCGCGGCGCCCAGCCTTCGAAGGAGGCCGGGGCGGGCGGCGTCGCGAGGCTCCAGAGGGGCGGCAGCGTGCAATTCGCAACGGCGGCCGGGCGCGACGGGACCGGCGCCCCTTTCGCGGGACCGGCCGCGGCCGGGGCCGCGAGCAGGCCGGCGCACGCGAGGGCCAGGAGGCCCCGCGGCGCTATCGCGATGCCGGATCGTACGGTCGAGCGGCTGGCAGGAGTCAGACGCATGCGCATGTTCGAGCCCTCCCTTGCGAGATCTCCGGTGCGAATCGCCCCTGACTCGAGAAAGTTAGCACGCGACAGGCCACCGGAAACCCGAAATTCCGCCCGGCGCGCCGCTCCCGGCGTCGGGCGAGCGGCGAACGCCGGGCCCGGGGGAAGAACGTCCTGCCTCCCGCCCGGGCCGAGGCGTAGAATCACCGCTCCACTCGATGCGCCCTACTCCTGCCCCGGAGATCCCGACTTCATGCGTGCCTCAATCGTCCTGCGCGGAACCTTGGCCACGACGCTCGCCACGTTGCTCCTCGGCCTTCAGCCTTCGGGCGTCGCGCGCGCCGCCACGGCCACCCCGGCGTGGCCGCGCGTCGGCCCGAGGCTCTCCACCTCCGGAGAGGCGCTGCTGCGCGCCGAGGTCGCCGAGGGCCGGCTCCCCGCCCGATGGCTCGAGCGGTTTCCCGAGGCTTCCGTGCAGGCTCACGAGGGAGGAGCCCCCGCCGACGCGATCGGGCTCGCGCGCCGCGAACGGCCCGGGGTCCTCGGACTTTCGACGGACCGCCTCGTGAACGACCGGTCGGGCGACACGAGTTGTTCCGCCTGCGCCTTCCGGCCGCTCGGGCAGGCCGAGACCACCATCGCCATGGCGGGCGATCACGTGCTGGTGGGCTGGAACGATACGCGCGGCTTCTGCCTGGGGACCGCGGTGCAGGGATTCGGCTGGTCCGTGGACGGCGGCGCGACCTGGACCGACGGCGGCGATCCGCCCGCGCTTCCCGGCGGGGGCCGCTATCGGGGCGATCCCGTGCACGGGGTGAATCGCAAGACCGGGAGGTTCTACGTCACGGGACTCTACGAAGGGGGCGCCTCGGGCTCGGGCCTCGCCACGCTCCGCGGCCATTTCGCGGCGGGAACCTTCGCAGTGGACGACAACCGGCAGATCGCGATCGGCGGCGCCGACTTCCTCGACAAGGAATGGATGGACGTGGACTCCCTGAGCGGCAACGTCTACGTCAGCTGGACCAACTTCCAGGGCGCCGGCGGCAACCAGATCGAGTTCCAGCGCCTCGACGCCGACCTCAACCCGATCGGCGGCCGGCAGGTCCTGAGTTCCCCCGCCGCCAACGGACTGGTGCAGGGATCGCGGCCCTGCGTGGGCCCCGACGGCGCGCTGGCGGTGGTCTGGTACGAGTACGGCTTCCCGCTGAGCGCGATCCGCATGCGCCGCTCCAGCGACTTCGGCGCGACCTTCCTCGCCGAGGAGACGGTCGCCACGTTCTACGAAAACGGCTACAACGGGGCCCCGGGCTACCGCCGCGGCTTCGCGCCCACCCTGCCGGGCATCGCCTGCGACGCCACGACCGGCCCGCATCGCGGCCGGATCTACGTGTCGTGGGACGAGACCCTCAACTTCTACGACGCCCCCTTCCCGGGTTCGGGAGCGGCGGTCTCCGCCGAGAACGACGGATACTTCGCGTCGGCCAATCCCTTCACCGTGGGCAACGTGCTTCGCGGGGTCGCCTCCGGCACCTCGGACCTGGACCTCTACCGCTTCTCGCTCGCGGCGGGCCAGACCTTCGTGCTCCGCACCGACTCGCTCGCCACCGGCGTCTCGCTTTCGGCCCGCGTCGTGTGCCCGGCCGACACTGCCTCGACCGCGACCTATCGGTATCTCGCCTTCAACTCGGGACCCGCCCCGGCGCTGTGTTGGACCGTGCCGGTCACCGGCGTCTACTACCTGCGGATCAGCCCCAACACCTCGACCGCGGGCGCGTACGTGCTCAACACCACGGTGGACGCGGCGGGCGCCGGGGATCGGGCCCGGGCCAACCGCGATCACTTCGTGGCGTCCTCCGACGCTCCGGGGTCGTGGACCACGCCGTCGCGCGTGAACGACAACGCGCCCCGGTTCGACGGAATCTTTCCGGAGGTCGCGGTGGACGGCCGGGGACGGGTGCACGTCAGCTGGCATGACTTCCGCGACGATGCCGCGTGCGGCGCCGAGTCGTTCGAGTACGGCACGTCGTCCGGGGACGGAGGAGTGACCTGGGGACCGAATCGCCCGGTGAGCGACGCGAGCTCGTTCTGGTCCTTCGAAGCCTGCGGGAGCGCGAACCAGGGGGACTACCAGGGCATCACCGCCCAGGGCGACCGCGTCGGCATCGCCTGGGCCGACTCGCGGCTCGGCGATCCCGACGTGTGGACCGATGTGTCCGACCACCGGGTCTCGCTCGTTTGCCCGGCCGCCTTGACGCTCGCGCCCGGTGCGGACACGACCCTCACCGTGACGATTCGGAACGACGGCTCGGTCTTCGAGAATTTTCCATGGAACGTGTCCGATGCGGCCGGCTGGATCACCTCGGTTTCCCCCGGCGCTTCCGGGCTCGCGGCGCTCGCGGGTGGCGGAACGCTCCCGCTGCTCGTCACGATCGAGGCGCCGTCCGACTGCTCCGGCTCCCCCGACACGGTGTTCGTGGGCGCGGGAAACGTATGGATCCCGGGAGACTCCGCCGCCTGCGCGGTGGTCGTCACCTGCACGGGATCGGTGGACGTGGAGCCCGCCGCCCGGGTGCACGCCCCGCGCTTCGACCTTCCGCGGCCCAACCCGGGCACCGGTTCCGTCGCGCTCCGCTTCCTCCTCGCGCGCCCGGGGCCGGCGCGGCTCGCGATCTATTCGGTGAGCGGGGCACGGGTGCGGACGCTGGTCGAGGGCACGCTTCCCGCGGGGCCGACCGAGACGGCCTGGGACGGCCGCGACGGAGCGGGACGGCTGCTCCCGGCGGGCACCTACTTCGCCCGGCTCGAGGCGGACGGCCGGCGGCTCTCGCGCACCCTGATCCGGACCCCCTGACCCGGCCCCGAAACGGGGCGCGTGCCGGCGTCTCCTTGCCGCCCGCGGGACCCCTCGGGTAGATTCCCGCGTCCTTCGCGCCGGGGTGAGCCGGCCGAGGGGATCCATCCCAACTCCCGCCGGCCGGGCCGCGACTCCTCCGTCTGCATCCGGAAAGCCCCGATCGGCGTGCACCCCCGGCGTTTGCGCCGGATTTCCGTGCCACCGACTACTCTAAGGAGCAGCCGATGACGATGTTCCGCACCGCGGGCCACGCCTTGCGGAAGCTGGTTTCCGTGGGGCCCCTCGGCCTCGCGCTGGCGCTGGCCGCCGTGATCTTCCTCCCGGCCATGGCGCTGGCGAGCGAACTGGACCTCCAGCTCCCCACCCTCGATCCCGCCCAGCGCCAGCTCCTGATGTACGGGCTCGGCGTGTGCGTCCTCGGCATGCTGTTCGGCTGGGTGATGTTCAACCAGGTGAAGGCCATGCCGGCGCACAAGTCCATGCTGGACGTCTCGCACACGATCTACGAGACCTGCAAGGCCTACCTCCTCAAGCAGGGACAGCTGCTGATCGTGCTCGAGCTCTTCATCGGCGCCTGCATCGTCTACTACTTCGGCTTCCTGCAGCACCTCGACGCCGGGCGCGTGCTCACCATCCTGGCCTTCTCGGTGCTCGGCATCCTCGGCTCCTACGGCGTGGCGTGGTTCGGCATCCGCATGAACACGTTCGCCAACAGCCGCACCGCCTTCGCTTCGCTCAAGGGCAAGCCGATTCCCGTCTACGAGATTCCGCTCCAGGCCGGCATGAGCATCGGCGTGCTCCTGATCTGCGTCGAGCTGCTCATGATGCTCGCGATCCTGCTCTGGGTCCCGGCCGACCAGGCCGGCGCCTGCTTCCTCGGCTTCGCGATCGGCGAATCGCTCGGCGCCTCGGCGTTGCGTATCGCCGGCGGTATCTTCACGAAGATCGCCGACATCGGCTCCGACCTCATGAAGGTCGTGTTCAAGATCAAGGAAGACGATCCGCGCAATCCGGGCGTCATCGCCGACTGCACGGGTGACAACGCCGGCGACTCGGTCGGCCCCACCGCCGACGGCTTCGAGACCTACGGCGTGACGGGCGTGGCGCTCATCTCGTTCATCGCGCTGGCGGTCATGCCGGAGCACAAGGCCACGTTCCTCGTGTGGATCTTCGTGATGCGCGTGCTCATGATCCTCACGTCGATCCTGGCTTACATGGGTAATGCCGCGGTCGCGCGTGCGCAGAACAAGGGCAAGGACAAGATCGACTTCGAGGCCCCGCTCACGAGCCTCGTGTGGGTCTGCTCGATCCTCTCGATCCTCGTGACCTTCGGCGCCTCGTGGTACCTGCTCCCCGAGGCCCAGTTCGGTGGCCTGTGGAAGACGCTCTCGATCATCATCTCGTGCGGCACCATCGCCGCCGCGGTGATCCCGGAGTTCACGAAGGTGTTCACGAGCGCGCACTCCCGTCATGTCCAGGAGGTCGTCTCGGCCTCCAAGGAAGGCGGCGCCTCGCTCAACATCCTCTCGGGCCTCGTGGCCGGCAACTTCTCGGTGTTCTGGAAGGCCCTGACGCTCGCGGTGCTGCTGTTCCTGTCGTTCAAGTTCTCCGGCCCCATCAACGCGTACCTGAACCCGGACATGCCGTACGGCGCCGTGTTCGCGTTCGGTCTGGTGGCCTTCGGTCTGCTCGGCATGGGTCCGGTGACGATCGCCGTGGACTCGTACGGCCCGGTCACGGACAACGCCCAGTCGATCTTCGAGCTGTCGCAGGTCGAGACGACGCCGGGCGCGGCGGCCGAGATCGAGAAGCAGTTCGGCTTCAAGCCCGACTTCGAGAAGGGCAAGCACTACCTCGAGGACAATGACGGCGCCGGCAACACGTTCAAGGCGACCGCGAAGCCCGTGCTCATCGCCACGGCCGTGGCCGGTGCGACCACCATGCTGTTCTCGATCATCCTCACGCTGCAGAAGCACTACGGTCTCGATGCCACCGGCGCGCAGGTGTTCAAGCTCGACCTGCTCGATCCGTACGTCCTGCTCGGCCTGCTCATGGGCGGCGGCACGGTGTACTGGTTCACGGGCGCGTCGATCCAGGCCGTCACGACCGGCGCCTACCGCGCGGTCGAGTACATCAAGAAGAACATCAAGCTCGACTCGGCCGAGGCAGCCAGCATCGAGACCTCGCGCACGGTCGTGCGCATCTGCACCGAGTACGCGCAGGCGGGCATGTTCAACATCTTCATGGTGATCTTCTGCCTCACCATCGCCTATGCGTTCTTCAACCCGGTGTTCTTCATCGCCTACCTCGTCAGCATCGCCGTCGTCGGCCTGTTCCAGGCGATCTACATGGCGAATGCCGGCGGTGCGTGGGACAACGCCAAGAAGGTGGTCGAGGTCGAGCTGCACGCGAAGGGTACCGACCTGCACGATGCGTCCATCGTCGGCGACACGGTCGGCGATCCGTATAAGGACACGTCCTCGGTCGCGCTCAACCCGATCATCAAGTTCACGACGCTGTTCGGCCTGCTGGCGGTCGAGATGGCGGTCGCGAATCCGGCCATCGTGGTGCCGGTGGCCTCGGTGTTCATGCTGATCGCGTTGTTCTTCGTGTATCGCTCGTTCTACGGGATGCGGATCTCGTCCCGCTGACAGGCGCGGACTGACCCGAAGCCCCCCGTCCGGTCCGCCGGACGGGGGGCTCTCGCGTTCCGGGCCCACGCGGGACGCCGGTGGCCATCATGGACGGGGCCTGAGAACGGCTTCTCGGTCAGGAACGTCCGGCGACGCCCCTGCCGGGGCGCTGCGGGCCCGGGAAAGGCGCCCGAGTGGTCCCGGACCGCGCTCGCACGCATGGGACCGCCGTTCGGCCCCCGAAGAAACCGCGTTCGTCGCAGGACAAATTGTTTGCATCCTGCAATGCCTTGGCTATCCTCCGGTTTCGTCCCGCACCTTGGCCAAGAGGGCTATCCCCCATGACGCGATCCCGACTGACGACCCCTGTTGTCCTCGCCAGCCTCGTCGCCGCGCTTCTCTTGATCCCCGACTCCGCCCACGCCGCCACCGTCACCGGCATCCGGGCGGAGCATCGCGAAGGCCAGACCTTCGTGACCTGGGATGAACTCCCGGGCGATACCTGGGTCTACCACGTCCTCAGCGCGAACATCCCGATCTCGGATGCGATCAGCCTCGAGAACGCGGTCGAACTGGCCGTCGTCGGCAGTGGCAGCGCGATCGACGACCGGATCTCCTCGTTGCTCGGCCAGACGCTCACCTATCGCATCCAGGAGACCGAGCCGCCGCTGCCCGCGACGCGCGGGCTGTTCGTGAACACGCCGACGATCGGCGCGCTCACCTACTACGCGGTGTTCGCGGAGCGCGTCGGCTTCGGCAATCCCGACCGGACCATCGTGGCGGGCCAGAACAGCACGGTCTCGCCGCTGCTCGAGCAGGTCGCGCGGCCCCGTCCGATCTGGCAGCGCCGGCTCACCTCGCCTCCGGGTGAGGACTACGTGCTGTGGACGACGCAGACCGGCACGTCGCTCTTCCCGGCCATGTGCAACCTGCCCGGGCGCGCCTTCCACGTCGGCCTGATCAAGGGTGCGAAGAACGGCGCGCTCGTGCTGCATGGTCACGGCCGCGGCGGCAACTTCTTCAACTCGTTCGTCGGCACCGGAACGCCGGGAGAATGGGTCCTCTCGATCGACGACTACCTGCCGACCGGCGACTTCTCGAGCTTCTACTTCGGCTACGAGGCGAACTACGACCTCGAACAGCCGCTCAACTTCCCCCGAGTCGATGGCGGCATGGTGGTGGACTACACCGAGCAGCGCGTGATGTTCCTGCTCGACTGGGCGAACCGGACCATGCCTCATGACCCGAACCGGGTCTATGCCATGGGCGTGTCGATGGGCGGTTCGTTCGCCTTCTTCCTCGCCTGGCATCATCCCGACCTCATCGCGGGCGCGCTGTCGGTGATCCCGAAGATCTGCCTGGGGTACCGCCCGGACGCCTATCCGGACCTGCGGGCGTCGCTGGACCGCATGTGGGGCTCGCCCGACCTCGATCTGCCGACCACGGCCGGCGAGCGTGTGTTCCAGTGGATGGATGGCCGCGAACAGGCGCGCATCTCGCGCAACCGCGGCTCGGCGCCGATCGTCGCGTTCGCCGGACTCAACGACAACATCGTGGGCTGGAGCGAGAAGGTCGCGTACTTCAAGGCCATGGAGGCCAACCGGGCCGGCGGCGCCTGGTTCTGGGATCCTCGCGACCACTACACGCCGCACGAGCAGACCGATTGGTTCCCGATGATGGGCTCCCGGCAGCTCTACAAGTACAAGTCGAACCAGAGCTATCCGGCGTTCTCGAACTGTTCGACGAACAGCTCGTTCGGTGATGGTGACCCGGTGACCGCCGATCCGATCGGCAACCTGAACGGCGGCATCGACTGGGACGAGAACAGCCTCAATGAGATGTGGCTGCGCTGGGACGTGAACCTGCGCACGCGTGGCCTGACGACCGTGGACGGTGTGCTCGCGCCCGCCGAGTCGCTGACCGTCGACGTGACGCCCCGCCGCCTGCAGCGCTTCATCGTCGCCGAGCGCGTCTTCTACCGCTACGAGGTGCGCCGTCTCTCCGACGATGCGCTGATCCAGGAGGGTATGGTCGAGCCCGATGGCGACGCGGTGCTCACGATCCCGGGCGTCAAGGTGTACGCTCAGGGCGTGCGGCTCTCGGTCTATCCCAACAGCACCACGGGCGTGACCCCGGACCTCTCGGCCAGCCTGCGGCCGCACCTGTCGCTGTCACGCAATCCCGTCGCGGGCAAGGCGTCGCTCACCGTCCAGTGGCCGGGCGAGGGCGATGCACTCGTCGAGCTCTATGACATGCAGGGCCGCCGGGTGCGCACGGAGTTCTCGGGCCATGCGCGCGGGATCACCGAGATGACGTTCCGGACGTCCGGGCTCGCGCCAGGCGTCTACATGGTGAACGCCCGGCAAGGTTCCCGGAAGTCGACCCGCCGGGTGACCGTGCTCCAGTAGTCCCCGCCCAGGGACCGAGGCCCGGCATGCGACGCGCGTGCCGGGCCTTTTCATGAGCCCGCCAGGTCCCCGGCGCCGGCGTGGA